>CALWCD010000011.1 GCA_944376265.1 uncultured Clostridia bacterium
GTCCTGATACAGGGACTAGATGGAGCTGAAATTGCACCGGGTGGCGGAAAACAGCCGGAACCGGTCCTCCTTGGCCTTGGAGAGAGTCTCCTCGTGGGGGAGCACCACCCCGTTTGCAAAGTCCTCCAGCCGGACCCGGCACACCAGGCCCCGGACTTTTCTTGCCTCTCCCCGGTCCACCTGGGAGAGAAATTCCTCCTCGTACAGGTAGAAGCCGGGCTCCAGATCCAGGCAAAGCACGCCCTCCTGCCGCCATTGGGCCAGCGTGCGGGCGGCTTCCTCATAGGGGTCCTCCCCCTCCTTGGGAAGCTCCAAGCGGATCAGGTTGCAGCCGTTGCGGGAAAGGTACTCCTGCCGCTGCTCCTCGCTGATAATGTCGTAGGGCGGGCAGGTCAGGTCCTGAATGTTCCCCGCCTTCTCCAAGTGGTAGCGCAGTGCCCGAAAGGGCCGGATGTCTGCCATAGGGTCACTTCCTTTTCTGTGTTGCACAGGATTTCGGTCCTCTTCATTGTACCGGTTTCCCGCCCCGCCGTCAACAACCAAACCCGGGAAAACCCGAAGAGAAAGCCGGCCTTTCGCTCCGCGAAAGCGAGGCCTTGCACCCCCCAAGTGGAAACGGCTACTGGGGAGAAGCTCGGTCTTTTAGGCCCCCAGAGTGGAAACGGGCACGGAGGAGAAAGCCGGCCTTTCGCTCCGCGAAAGCGAGGCCTTTCAGGCCTCGGGGCTTTCTCTGGGAATTCAAATCTCAGCCGCCCATCCGGCGGCTGAGATTTCGCATTCCCGTCACAGGAACTTCACAAAGCCCGGGTAAAATTAGGAAAACTGTGGTGCCAAAGGGGAAAACTCTTGCAAATACGCCCATTTTGCGGTACTATGGTAAAGTTACAGACGCCGGAGGGCCCAGGCAGGCCGCCGCCGGCGAAAAGACGGAAACAGGAGGAATCACGGACATGATAGAGGTCAAGAACCTCACCAAGCGCTACGGCCAGAACCTGGCGCTGGATCGCGTGAGTTTTAAAATCGAGGAGGGCACCATCGTCGGGTTCCTGGGACCCAACGGCGCGGGCAAATCCACCACGATGAACATCATCACCGGTTACCTTTCCGCCACCTCCGGCGAGGTGACCGTCTCCGGGAAGAACACCCTGGAGGAGCCCAACGAGGTGAAAAAACAGATTGGCTACCTGCCCGAGCAGCCGCCCCTGTACATGGACATGACGGTGAAAGAGTACCTGAACTTCATGTACGACCTGAAAAAGACAAAGCTCCCCCGGGAGGAGCACATCAAGGAGATCTGCCGGCTGGTGAAGATTGAGAACGTGTATAACCGGCTCATCGGCAACCTGTCCAAGGGCTACAAGCAGCGCGTGGGCATTGCCCAGGCACTCATCGGCAATCCCCCGGTGCTCATTCTGGACGAGCCCACCGTGGGCCTGGACCCCAAGCAGATCATCGAGATCCGCACCCTCATCAAGAACCTGGGGAGAAACCACACGGTGATTCTCTCCTCCCACATCCTGCCGGAAGTCCAGGCGGTGTGCGAGCGGATTCTGGTGATCAACAACGGCCGCATTGTGGCCGACGGCGCCACCGACACCCTGGCCCACGACCTGTCCCCCGACCACCGGCTGATTCTCCGGGCGGAAGGCCCCGAGAAGGAAATGGTCCACGCCCTGCAGAACGTGCCCGGCGTGGTGGACACCTACTCCCTGGGCGAGAAGGAGAAGGGCGTGTATGAGATCAGCGTGGAGTCCACCCCGGACAACGACATCCGCCGGGACGTGTTCGCCCTGATGGCCCGGAAGGGCTGGCCCATGGTGGCCCTGCGCAACACCGACCTGACCCTTGAGGACCTGTTCCTTCAGCTGACCAGCTCCGACGCCGCCCAGCTGCCCCAGCAGAAGGCAGCCGGTCTGGACCCGGACCAGGACCTGGAGTTTGACAGTGACCTGGCCCCGGAAAAGGATGAGGAAACCGAGAAAGGAGAGGAAGAGTAATGAAGGCAATCTTCAAGCGGGAAGTCCGCTCCTATTTCAGCTCCCCCGTGGGCTATGTGTGCGTGGCCGCCCTGACGGCCCTGTACGGCTTCTACTACTACAAGGCCATGCTGATGAGCTCCTCCAGCTACATCTCCGCGGTGTTCTCCACCATGTTCAGCTTCAGCATGATGATCATCCCCATCATCACCATGCGCAGCATGACCGACGACCAGAAGAACAAGACCGACCAGGCTCTTTTGACCGCCCCCGTGGGGGTGACCTCCATTGTGCTGGGCAAGTTTTTCGCCTGCTGGTGCGTGTACTTCATCGCCACCACCCTGGGCGGCATTCTCCCCGCCATCGCCATGAGCTTCTTCTCCAACCCCGCCTGGGGAGAGATTATCGGCACCTACATCGGCGCTCTGCTCTACGGCGCCGCCATGATCTCCATCGGCGTGTTCATCTCCAGCCTGACGGTGAGCCAGATCATCGCGGCCATCGGCACCTTTATCATCTCGGTGCTTCTGATGTACATCGACAGCCTGGCGTCCGCCATTTCCAACCAGGTTATCAGCAAAATTGTCCAGTGGCTTTCCTTTAACGACCGGTACAGCACCTTCACCCAGGGCATGTTCAGCATTTCCAGCGTGCTGTTCTTTGTGAGCGTGGCCGCTGTGTTCGTCTTTCTCACCGCCCGCAAGGTGGAAAGCCGCCGCTGGAGCTAAGGAGGACACTGAAAATGGAAACGAAACAGACGGAAATAAAGCAGCCCGAGGCCAACAAGCCTCAGGCCAAGAAGCCGGGGAAAAATCCCCTGAAGTCCACCCGGTTCAAGCGGGGAGGCATGGCCACCCTGCTGACGGTGGTGTTCATCGCCATTGTGGTGGTGCTGAACATTGTGGTCTCCGCTTTGACGGAACGGTTCCCCTCCATGGACATTGACCTGACCGCCCAGGGCCTGAACACCCTGTCCGAGCAGGCCCTGGACGTGGCCAAGAGCGTGGACCAGGACACCACCATCTACCTCATCGGCAGCGAGGACGCCTACGAGAAAAACCAGATCTATTCCTCCTACGGCCTGGAGTACAGCCAGGTGGCCAACCTGGCCAAGCGCCTGGCGGAAGCCAACTCCAAGATCAAGGTGGAATATATGGACCCGGACACCAACCCCACCTTCATCAGCGAGTACGCTGACGACAACCTGTCCACCGGCAAGGTGATGGTGAAGACCGAGGCCCGCCATCGGGTGCTCACCGTGGACGACATGTTCGCCATGGAGCAGGACCAGACCACCGGCGCGGTGAACAGCTACTCCACCGTGGACAGCGCCCTGGCCGGCGCCCTGGAGCTGGTAAACCTGGAAGAGGTGCCCATTTTCACCATTGCCACCGGCCACAGCGAGATGCTCTCCAGCGACAACATGGGGAGCTTCCTGGGGATGATTGAGGACCAGAACTTCGAGGTGCAGGAGATTGACCTGCTCACCGAGGAAATCCCCGAGGGCACCCAGGTGCTGATGCTTCCCACCCCCACCACGGACTACACCGCGGAAGAGGTGGACAAGCTGCGGGCCTTCCTGGACGACACCTCTCACGGGGACCCTGTTACCCTGCTGGTGTCCTGCTACCCCACCCAGGGCAGCCTGCCCAACTTCGCCGCCTTCCTGGAGGAGTGGGGCGTGAAGGTGGAGTCCGGCGTGGTGTATGAAAGCGACACCAGCCGCATGGTGCTGGCAAACGCCAGCGGCATTATTGTGAATGCCTCGGACGAGTACCTGTCTGACAAAACCTACAACCGGCTGGTCACCTACGGCAGCGCCCCCCTGACCATGGTCTTCGACGGCAACAGCAGCGTGGCCACCTACGAGCTGTGGACCACCGCCGATTCCGCCTATGTGGTCACCGAGAGCACCACCCAGGAGGATGTGGAGAACCCCAACACCGAAAGCCAGGTGGTGGCCTCCCTGTCCAGCAAGTACGTCCAGGTGGACGGCTCCTCCGTGGCCCGGAGCGTGGCGGTGTTCGGCTCCTCCAACGTGTTTACCGATACCTTTATGAACTCCACCTTCGGTGACGGCAACTACATCACCGACCTGATGCTCTACCTCACCAACAACGACGGCAGCAGCGTTACCGTCTCCACCGAGCGGGTGCAGACCAACACCGCCGACGTTTCCGCCACCCGCAGCACCATCGACATGCTGGGCATTCTCTTTGCCGCGGTAATCCCTGTGGTGATCCTGGCGGCCGGGCTGGTCATCTTCCTGAAGAGGAGGCACCTGTAAGCCCATGAAGAAGAACCTGCGCTATCTGATCATCATGCTGGCGGTGCTGGTGGTGCTGGGAGGCGGCGCGGCTTTGCTGCTGCTGACCCAGCCCACAGAAGCCGAGGAGGATTCCTCCTCCACCTCTTCCACCACCACCGAAACGGTCATCGACCGGGAGGACAGCGAGATTGCCTCCATCCAGGTGGACAACCCCTCCGCCAGCTTCCAAATCCTGCCCCTGGAGCAGGAGGCCTCCCAGGAGGAGGACAGCCAGGAGTCGGTGCAGTTCACCATTGACGGCTACCAGGACTACGACCTGGACACCTCTGAGGTGACCGGCGCCGCCACCACGGTGGCCGCCATCACCGCCTCCAAGAACCTGGGAGAGCAGGAGGACCTGGAACAGTTCGGCCTTTCCGGGGAAGCCGCCACCCAGGTGACGGTCCGCTACACCGACGGCACCACCGATGAATTTACGGTGGGCAATGAAGCGGGAGAGTCCTCCGGCCGGTACCTGCTGAAGGACGGGGTGGTGTATATCTCCTCCTCCTTCTCCGGCGCCCTGCTGGGCACCCCTCTGGACTTTATCCAGACCGAGGTCTACTCTGTGGATGACCTGGTGGAAGAGGTGACCGACGAGGAGGGCAACACCACGGAGAACACCCTCTCCGATGTGCTCTACCACGTGGAGCTTTCCGGCACCAACCTGGAAGAGCCCATTGTCATTGAATACGACGAGACCAAGATCAGCACCTACCTGATCACTCAGCCGGTGATTGCCGAATCCGGCAGCAACCAGTTCACCGAGATGCTCTCCGCCCTCAAGAGCCTCACTGCCGATTCCGTGGCAGCGGTGGGCCGCACCCAGGAGAACCTGGAGGAGTACGGCCTGGCGGAGCCCTACGCCCAGATTGTGTTCAACATGAACGGCGAGGACCACACCCTGGCGGTCAGCGCCAAGAACTCCGACGGCAACCGGTATCTCATTGCCGATGACAAGGACATGATCTACGTGGTGTCCGCCGACACGGTGACCTCTTGGGCGGACGCGGACCTGATGTCCCTGCGGATGAGCTATGTGTGGCTGCCCAACATCAAGGACGTGAGCGTCATGACCCTCACCGTGGAAGGGGATATGGTGTACCGCTTCGACGTGGAGCAGGTGCTCAACGAGGAGGAATCCACCGAGGATTCTCCCTCCTACGACCTGGTGGTGACCAACGCCGGCGGGGAATCTGTGGAGTACGAGAACTACCAGGACCTGTACCAGGCGGTGCTGTCTTTGGCGGTGCTCTCCGCCGACCAGTCCGACTATGACCAGGACGCCCCCGTGCTGGAAGTTACCTACGAGTACTTCGACGGCAGCGATCCGGACACCATTGTGTACTGCACGGTGGCGGACCAGACAGAGCGGTACGCCGCCCTGCTCAACAGCCAGTACAACGGCCTGGTGCGCCGCAGCGAGGTGGCCAAGGTGCTCACCTACGCGGAGCAGGTGAACCAGAACCAGGCCATCCAATGACCGGCACTTGACAAAGAAAGCGGCCTGTGCTTTAATGAAACAATCGAGGGGGAGCGGGATGGCCGCCCCTCACGGTTGGGACAGTGCCGCCAGCGGAATGTCCCTGCGGCCCCGGAAAAGGGCCGCAGGGATTTTGCTTTTTCCCACACCACTCACATTTCGGAAGAAACGGGGGATTGGACATGAAAAAACTGCTTTGCGCCCTGCTTTGCGCCGGCCTGTGGGCCGCCGCCCTGGGGGGCTGCTCCAACGGGGAGGAACCTGCCCCCTCCCCCAGCCCTTCGCCGGAGGTATCCCAGACGGAGGAGAGCAGCTATAAGATCGGCCTGGTGCAGTACCAGGAGCACACCGCCCTGGACAACCTGCGGGAGGCCTTTATGGGCCGGCTGGAGGAATGGGGCTGCGACGAGACCCAGGTGGAGATTGACTACCAGAACGCCGGGGGAGACGCCGGCAAGGCGGAGGAGATCTGCCAGGGGTTTGTGGAGAAGGACGTGGACATGATCGTGGCCATCTCCACCCCCGCGGCCCAGGCAGCTTTGGAAGCCGCCCGGGGCAGCCAGGCTGCGGTGGTGTTTACCGGGGTGTCCAGCGGCGCCGCCCTGGACCTGACCGGGGTGACGGCCACCGGGGTGGTGTCCCCCCTGCCGGGTGAGGACCTGCTGGCTCTGGCACGCCAGGGGAACAGCTCCCTTGCCACCGTGGGCCTGCTGTACAACCCGGAGGAGCCCGGCGCCCGGGAAGAGGCCGACCGGCTGAAAACCCTCTGCACGGACCAGGGGTTGGAGGTGATCGAGTCCGCCGTCACCTCCCAGGAGGGGGCAGCGGAGGCCGCCACCAAGCTGTGCGCCCAGGTGGACGCCGTCTTTACCCCCGCGGACAACACCATCGCCCCGGCGGCCGCCCAGGTGGCGGAGGCAATGCGGGCCGCTGGAAAGCCCTGGTATGTGGGGTCCGACGCCATGGTCCAGGCAGGCGCCCTGGCCTCCATAGGCGTCACCGGCCGGGAGATGGGGGTGAAAGCCGCCGACATGGCGGTGGAGCTGATCCAGGGCCGCCCCATCGACCAGGTTCCCCAGTACACCTTTGAAAGCTTCAGCACCTTTGTAAACCAGACCACTCTCACGGCGCTGGAGGGGTTCCCCTTCCCGGAGGAGACGCTCCAGGGGGCTTTTGTGTACCAATAAACAGCGTTTCAGGACTGCTTCCCCAGGGAGGCAGTCTTTTTTTGCGAAAACCGGTTTCCAGCCAACCAGCGGGAGAGGAACCTGTCTGAGTAGGTCTCCGCCCTGAGAAACGGCTGGAATCCCCTTTTTGCCCCTTCTCCGAAATTTCCCGGAAAACCGCCAGCTTGCCCCGCCTGTTCCCCTGGCCCCGTTTCTTTTCGCCGGGCGGGAGGTTGAAAAAAAGTTGAACGAAAAAAAGCAAAAAAGAAGGGTTTGACACCGTGGGTTTTCCTGGCCTATTCTAAAGGAAAAATTTCCAAAAAAAGCGGTGTCGAGAAGCCGCGGGAAGGAGCAAGAAATGGCGTATTTGCAGTCACGGAAAAACAAAGAGGGAGAAGTGGTTTCTTACAGCATTCGGGTGTACAAAGGGCGGGACCCCCGCACAGGCAAGCAGCTGACCCCCTACACCATGACCTGGCACGTGCCGGAGGGCTGGAGCGAAAAGCGGGCCCGGAAAGAAGCGGAAAAGCAAGCGGCCGTGTTCGAGCGCCAGTGCCGGGAAGGATACCTCACCGACAGCCGCCAGACCTTCGCCCAGTATGCGGAGTACGTGCTGGAGCTGAAGGAGCGCACGGGGCTGAAGCACCTCACCCTGATCCACTACCGGCAGAGCCTGAAGCGGGTGCTCCCCTTTCTGGGCCACCTGCGGCTGGGGGAGATCCGCCCCCAGCACCTGAACTACGTGTACCAGCAGCTCTCCCTCCCCGAGGCCCGGGAGGACAACGAGAAGGCCTTGGCCCGCCAGGCCCTGTGGCAGGTGGTGGAAGCCCGGGGGTTGGGCAGCTGTGTCGCCGGAAAGGACGGCCGGCGCATCAGCCTGGAGCGGCTGCGAAAAGGGGAACCGGTAAAGCCCGCCACCGCCCGCCGGGTGGCGGAAGCGCTGGACCTGCCCTATTCCCTGCTGTTTTCCACCCAGCGGGAGGAGAAATGCCTCAGCGGCCGGACCATTATGAACTGCCACCTGGTGATCTCCATCATTCTGGGCCAGGCGGAAAAGGAAATGCGCATCCCTTTGAACCCGGCCCACCGGGCCAGCCCGCCCAAGCGGGAAACCTCGGACCCCAACTATTTCCAGATGGAGGAGGTGGCGAAGATCCTGAAAGCGGCGGAGGCGGAACCTATCAAGTGGAAAACGGCAGTGCACCTGCTGTTGGTGTCCGGCTGCCGGCGGGGAGAACTGCTGGGACTGAAGTGGGACCACGTGGACTGGGAAAACGGCCAGATCCACATTGACTGCACCCTGCTTTACGCCGGGGACCGGGGCGTGTACGAGGGCACCCCCAAAACCCGGGATTCGGTGCGCACCATCAAGCTGCCGGAGGAGACCATGTGCCTGCTGCGGGAGTATCAGCTGTGGCAGGAGGCTCAGCGCCGGGAGCAGGGAGACCGGTGGGAGGAATCCCCCTATGTGTTTCCCGGGGAGCGGGGCGGCCGTATGAATCCCAGTCAGCTGGGAAACTGGCTGGTGCGGTTCCAGCGGCGCCACCAGCTCCCCCACCTGAACCCCCACGCCTTCCGCCACACCATGACCAGCATGCTGTTCTTCCACGGGGTGGACAGCGTGAGCATCAGCCACCGGCTGGGCCACTCCAGCGTGTCCACCACCACCAGCATTTACAGTCATGTGATGCAGCAGGCGGAGAGCCGCATCAGCGACTGTATGGCGGATGTTCTCCTCACCACCAGAGAGGGGGGGAAAGAGCCTTTTCCCCCCTCTTCAGAGGGCGACAACAGCGGGGAAAAAACAGGGGAAAGTTGAACAAATGTTGATATTTTTCGCCTGATTCCCGGAAAAAACCACCCTCTTCCCCCGATTTTTCCACAGGTTTCCCCTCCCCTGTTGAAGTTTATCTATAACTTCAACAGGGGGATGGAGGTCCCGTTTCCCCAGGATTTGACTGGGTTTTTACTCTTTTTTGATGGTGGGGAGGGTTGAACTTTCACGGCTGGGCGGCAAACGCAAAGAGGCGGGAACAGGTGCTGGCCGCACAGAATGAATAAAGATTTGGCCAAACGGAGAGGGAATTCAGGGACAGTCTTGACAAAAGGAATCGTTGTGGGCTAAAATACGATTGAATCGTAGATTGGCCAAAGGAGGTGCCGCAATCGTATGGCATTTATCAAGCGGGACATGGCAGGGAAAATCCTGGAGCTTTCCAAGGAGTATGCCTGCCTGCTGGTTACAGGGCCCAGGCAGGTGGGCAAAACCACGCTGCTCCGGGAGCTGATGGAGCCCCGGCGGAACTATGTGACTCTGGACGATCTGGAGGAGCGGCGTCTGGCCAAGGAAGATCCTGCATTGTTTTTGCAGCTTCACGACCTTCCCCTGTTTATCGACGAAGTGCAGTATGCCCCCCAGCTGTTTTCCTATATCAAAATCGCCATTGACAACGGAGCGCCGGCAGGGTCCTTCTGGCTTACCGGGTCCCAGGCTTTCCGCATGATGGAGCTTGCCCAGGAATCCCTGGCGGGCCGCACGGCAATTCTCCACATGCCCAGCCTCTCCCAGCACGAGATCTACGGCACCGGGGAGAATGTTCCCTTTTCCCTGGACCTGCCCTCGCTGAAAGCCAGAAGGGAGCGGGGAGCTCCCGTCACCCTGGAGGGGATCTACCAGCGGATCTGGCAGGGCTCGCTGCCCGGCCATGTGAGCGGGAAATACTCCGACCGCAGCGTCTTTTACTCCAGCTACCTTCAGACCTATATTGACCGGGATGTAAGCGAACTGGTGGCGGTCACCGACAAGCTGCTGTTTCAGGATTTCATCCGGGCGGCGGCCTGCCGGGCAGGGCAGATGCTCAACGTCCACGACATCGCCCAGGATGTGGGGGTTTCCGACGACACTGCCAGGCGGTGGCTTCAGGTGCTGGAAAAGTCCGACATTATCTTCTATCTGCGGCCCTATTCCAACAACCTGCTGAAACGGACCGTGAAAACCCCCAAGATGTATTTCTTTGACACCGGCCTGGTGGCCTATCTCACCCGGTACAGCTCCCCGGAGATCCTCCAGAACGGGGCCATCAACGGGGCGATTCTGGAAAATTATGTGGTGGGCGAGATTTTGAAAAGCTATCAGAACGCCGCCCAGGACTGCCTTTTGTGGTATTACCGGGACAAGAGCAGTCACGAGATCGACCTGGTGATGGAAGGCGATGGCCAGCTTCACCCTCTGGAGATCAAACGCTCGGTCAACCCTGGTTCGGAACTGGTGGGGACCTTTTCCATCCTGGACAAGGGAGCGGTCCCCCGAGGAACGGGAGCCGTCCTCTGCATGAGGCCCCAGCTTTCCGCCATAGATTCCCAAAATTTTATCGTGCCTATCTGGACCATCTGAACCCATCCCTTCGCCTGCGCCTGCCGGGCGGAGGGTTTTTTCTGTCCTTTTTCCAAAAAACGGCTCAGAGACAGCCCCTGGGGCTGGCGTCCGCCATGAGATAAGAAAAAAAGACTGCCGCGGTTTCCCGCAGCAGTCCGTTTCTATGTTGCAGCCTGTCATTTCCCGGAGGGCTTCCCGGCCTTGGCAGCCATCACAGCCTGGGCGTCCTCGTCCTTCATGTCTCCCAGCTTTTCCGCCATGACGTACCGGTCCACCAAGGGGGTGGCAGGTTCCGTTTCGGGGGTTCCCCGCCTGGTGCGGAAGGCAAGCTTCAGGGCAATGGGGGTGAACACCGCGCAGCACACCACCATAATGATCACCGGCCCAAAGTACTCATCGGGCATAAGCCCCATGGACGCGCCCCGGTTGGCCACGATCAGGGCCACCTCTCCCCGGCAGGCCATGCCCAGGCCCACCTGGAGGCTCTCCTGCCAGTTGAAGCCGTAGGCCTTGGCACCCAGGCCGCAGCCCACCAGCTTGGAGAGAATGGCCACCAGCACCAGCAGCACCGCGAAGACCACAATCTGCCAGTTCATGGAGGGAATGGCCACCTTCAGCCCGATGTTGGCAAAGAACACCGGGGTCAGCAGCAGGTAGGAAAGGGGCTGGAACTTGGACTCGATGTAAGCACCACGGGGGGTGTTAGCCACAATGACGCCGGCGGCAAAAGCGCCGATAATGTCCGCCACCCCAAAGACCTCCTCCGCCAGGAAGGCCATGCCAAGGCACAGCACAAAGGCCAGCAGGGGGAACCGGTGAAGGTTTTTCTGAAAGCGGTTCTCATACCAGGTGAACAGCTTCACGCCCAGGAAGGCCACCACCGCCACAAACAGGAAGAACAGCAGGATCTTCAGCAGCACCAGAGCCACGTTCACCGAATCCCCTGCCAGGCTGGTGACGATGGTCAGCACCACCAGGCCCAGCACGTCGTCAATAAGGGCGGCAGCCAGAATGGTGTTGCCCACTTTGGTGTTCAGCTTGCCGATCTCTTTGAGGGTCTCCACTGTGATGGACACGGAGGTGGCAGTGAGGATGGTGCCGATAAACACATGCTGGAGGATCTTGCTGGGATCGCTCTCTCCCGGGGAGAACAGGAACCCCAGCAAGGTACCCATGCCCAAAGGCACCAGCACGCCGATAAGGGCCACCAGAAAGCCGGAGGTGCCGGCGTGTTTCAGCTCTTTGATGTCAGTGGACATGCCTGCCCCGAACATGATGACGATCACGCCGATTTCCGACAGGCTGCTTAAAAAGTCCGTGGGCTGGATGATGTTCAGCACTGCCGGCCCAAAGATCAACCCCGCCAGCAGGGCGCCCACCACCTGGGGCAGCTGAAGCTGACGGGTGATCAGTCCCAGCACCTTGGTGCTCAGCAGGATCAGTGCCACGTCCAGTAAAAACTTGTAGGTTTCCATGTTTCAAAACCCCTTTTCGCAATTCTACTCCTATTATACCAGCCCCCTTCCAGATTGCAAGAAAAAGTCCCGCAGATGGTCCCCTAGCCTCCCCGCCGCCACCCTGAGGGAGTTTTTCCAGAAAGCAGTTCAACCCTCCCCACCGGCAAAAAAGAGTAAAAACCCAGTCAAATCCTGGGGAAACGGGGCCTCCATCCCCCGGTGGGAGTTTATAGATAACTTCAACTCACGGGGAAAGAGCCCTGTGAGAATCTAAAATTTAAGAGGGTTGAAATTATGAAGAAAAGCAAGTTTCTGAAGAAATCACTTGCGATGCTTCTGGCCTTGATGCTGGTCGTCGCAATGATTCCGCTCAGCGCGTCTGCCTCTGCGCTGCCGAACTTGACAAAGCTTTACATTGATGGCAAAGCTACCGATGTAAATGGCACCACTTTTGCGGGTGAAGTCAAGTTCGACAGTTCTCAGGTGGAGCTCAAAGTGGCAGCCGGAAGCCTTGGAACGGCGGATGGTCCTGCTACTCTGTCTGTGATCAAGGAAAATGTCTCTGACAGCTTTCCCATTAACGAAAGCGGTAATCCTCTTATGGATCTGAAGAAATGGGGAACTGAGACCGATGATTCCTGGACTCTGACTCTGCAGCTTCTGGGCAACGATAAAGACCAGGCTGATGCCCAGATCTTTACTGTTGTTTTGGCTAAGGTTGAGTATGGTACCACTGCCAGCTTGGATCCTGATGTAAAAGAGGCCGGTACTGGCGTCTACACCGTTGCAATCAACAATGCCGACCATGTTGTGGACATTGAAGTTCCCAAGGGCGTATTTAACGGTAGGAGAGAAGCCACCTTTACTGTGGCCCCTCAGGACAATGCTAGTATCGAAAGCGGTACTGCGTCTGCCACGAACAACGGTGACGGCACCTATAACATTTCCGTGACTAAGGATGACCAGACCTTTACCATCACTTCTGAGTCTAAGAAGAATGTTGCCACCTACACCGTGAATGTCACTGAGAAGAACGGCCTGAATTCCTTTGCCATGGGCAAATATGAGGGCAAGATTGATCAGGACAATGAGACCGTCACAGTGGAAGTGGACAAGGCTGATCTGTACAATGAGTTTGGCAAGATGCTTTCCTCTCTGTCTCTGAAGTTGGAGTATGAAACCTATCATCTGCAGTCCACTGTCAAAATTGGTACCGCAAACTATTTCACTGGCGATACCTTTACCATGACCGTTCCTACAAATGTTTTGACTTCTAACCAGATTTACACTGGTAAAATCGCTCTTACTTGCGCCGGTGTGGCAAACGTGCAGAGATACACTCTGAACGTGAAGGTGAAGACCAGCTCCAACACTGCTATCACCTACGCTCAGTTTGACGATGAGATTTCTGATGTGGCTGAGGATAACATTTCTGCTGTGCTGCCTGTCGTAAAGGCCGACGGTAAACAAACAAGACTGACAGCGGTGAAGGTTACTCTTCGCACTAGCACCTATGAAGAGATCAAGAGCATTTCTTACACCAAGGCAAACAATGTTGGTGCAAACTTTAAGAAAGATGGCACTAACGGGTCTGACGACGTATGGACCGCCTCTCTGGACCTCTCCACTGACAAGCTGATCACTGTGGCTGCTGAAGATGGCACCACCCAGATCTACACTTTGTCTGCTTCTCTGGCCGAGGATAAGGAGACCGCCTATCTTGACGCGATCTATCTCAGCGGCGACGGTTATAAGTCTGAGGGCAACATCAACGGTAATACCATTACCTTTAAGGTGCCCTACATGACTTTGAATGTTGCCGAGTGGAAAGTGTACGCCACCCCCAATTCCAGTGCTCGTGTGACTGCCTCCAATAATGGCGGTACCACTTCCACTGCTGTTGTGAACGGCACCAGCACTGCTGCTGTTATGGGCCTGGGCAATCTGGCGGTCACCACTACCAAGGTGAAGAAGGCTATTTCTGCCGTCAATAAGAACGATTCCTCCGTGTTCCAGACTTACGATGTGGTTGTTGAGCTGATCACTCCCGCTCAGATGGGCAAGACTCTCACCGATCTGGAAATTTCCATCCAGAACGTGAACCCTGCTAGCGGTCAGACCAACGCCGAAGTAATGTCCCGCGTCAATCCCTACAATACCATCAAGGCCTCTGAAACCATTTCCATTACCGACAAGGGCAAGGCTACCAACAATACTGGCACCATCACTCTGAAGCCCGCAAAGAGCCTGAGTGGCGCTACCGACATTTGGGACGACGATCTCTATGCGATTATCACTGAGATTGAAACCGCCAACGGTGGTGTGGCGTTCTTCGCACAGAAGAGCAACTATGGCTACATGGTAAATGCTATTAAACTGAATAGTTTGGTCGAGAATTCTTCTACCTTCGATGATGACTTTGGTCTTGAGGGCTTTGACTTGGCAGACCTTAATACCGTTGCAAAAAATTATCGAATTGTGGTTCTGCCCGAGGACAAGGCTCGCGATGTCTTGGTCAGAAACACAGGCGCCATTCTTCCTGATGAGTTTGCAACCGGTACGGAATATTCCTTCAAGGTTTCTGCTCAGACCGCTAATCCCGATGCTACCATCAGCAATATTTCTGTCAAGGACAATGCTCTGAAGGTTGAGAACAGCACTACCATTACCGGTGAACTGGCTTATGGTGTGACTGCCGGCGGTCCCGGGGAGACTGCTAAGGGTACCTTTATGGACTTTGAGCTCTCTCCCCATGCCCGTGTTCAGGGCTCTTGGAGATCTGGAACTGCTGGAACTGGTTATATCCGCGCTGGTGGTGACACCGACGGCGACGGTGAAGCTAATGTTGTTGGTGAAGACAACTGGAGCCTGCTGTTTGTCCGTGACAATGATCATAAAGTGAATGTGTTTGTTAATTCACTGGACATCAATCCTTCCTATGTTCCTCTGACCGGCAACAAGTTGACTGTAATTGCCGAGAATGGCAGCAAGAAGACCTATACCTTCGATCTGACCTGGGCCGATCCCAACACCGAGGCTGAGTTTACTTCCTTCAGCATTGGCAATTCTACCGGCCGTATCTCCGGTGATAAGATTGATGTGGTTGTTCCTTATGGCACCGATCTCACCGGTCTGATTCCCACCTTTACTACCTCCACTGGTGCTACTGTCACCTTGAGCGATACCAGTGTGATCAGCGGCAAGACCTTTGTGAACTTCAGCCGTCCCGTGCAGCTTCTCGTTACCTCTGAAGACGGCAAGAAGACCAATCCTTACACGGTAACCGTGAAGACTTCTGAGGCTTTCACTGATGTGCAGCCCGGTGCTTGGTACTATGATAATGTGATGCAGGCTGCTGCTGCCGGTATCGTCAGCGGCCGTGGTGATGGCACCTTCGCTCCTCTGGCCAACGTGACCCGCCGCGACTTCGCCATCATGCTGACCCAGATGATGGGTATCAGCAATGACGGCACTGCTGTGAGCCCCTTCATTGACGTGGAGGATGACGACTACGGTGTTGTTGCAATTGATTATTGTTCTGCTCACGGAATTGTTTCTGGTTATACCGACGGTACCTTCCAGCCTAACAAGACCATTACCCGTCAGGAAGCCGCCAGCATGATCGTGAAGGCCATGGGCGTTTCCAAGGCTTCTGAGGAACTGTATCCCGATGACTCCACCATTGCTGGCTGGGCTAAGGATGCTGTTTATAAGGCCAAAGCTGCCGGCCTGATGAAGGGCGACGCCGGAACCGGTAACTTCCGTCCTACCGCTACGATTACAAGAGCTGAAGCTGCGTCCATCATGGTGAACGCACTGAATCAATAAGGTTTCAACTCTACTTAATTTTATGATTACCCCATAGGCAGGAGGGACAGCGCGAGCTGTCCCTTTTGTCTGTTTCATCAGAGTTTGACTCACCCCATTTTCAGCTGATTATCTTTTAACAACAAGAAAAGGCCCCTCGCCAATCCGCTTTGACGGTATGCAGCAAGGGGCCTTATTTTTTTGCGATGGACAGGGGTTTTCTAAAAAGACGTAGGGCTCTGCCCCATGTCTCCAGTCCCTAATAAAGGTTTTCTCGAACCTAATGTTTATCCCAAAATAAAGAACAAGGGCGCCGCCGAAGCAGCGCCCTCATCCTATGGGGTAATCATAAAATTAAGTAGAGTTGAAACCTTATTTAATCAGGCCTTCGCGATTCGCATGCATGAGAATGGAAGCGGCCTCAGCTCTAATAATCGTATCAGTGGGACGGAACATACCCGTGCCAGCGTCGCCCTTCATCAGGCCGGCAGCCTTGGCAGCGTACACATGATCCGCAGCCCAGCCGGCGATCTTACCGTTATCGGAATACAGATCAGAGGAGGTACCGTACCGCTCAGCCAGTTCGAAAGCGTTGTTCAGGATGGCAGCAGCCTCCTGACGGGTGATGGCCTTGTTGGGCTGGAAGGTGCCATCTTCGTAACCGGAGATGATGCCGTTCTGAGCGCAGAAATTGATAGCAGCCTTGCCCCAGAAATCATCAGCCACGTCCGGGAACATAGAATTCACATCGGGATCGGATTCATAGCCCATAGCGTTGGCAATCATGGCAGCAAACTCAGCACGAGTGGTAGCCTTCTTGGGAGCGAAGGTGCCGTCGCCCATACCGGAAACATATCCGTTGTTAGCAGCATCCATCACGTTCTCATAGTACCAGTCATTTTCGGAAATATCGCTGAAGTGCATGCCCTGCTCCACCGTCACAGTGTACTCCACCGTATTGTTTCCGGACTCAGAGGTCACATACAGCTTCACAGGATTGGTATAGTTGACAGAAGTCACACCGCTGACCAGATCCACACCGCCCACACGGTCATTCACCTTAATGGTGGAGCCAAGGGACTTGTCGAAGGTAGCGATCAGACCGGTCACGTCGGTACCGTAGGGCACATTTACGGTGATGTTGTGTCCATTCACAGTACCAGTGTACTTGCCCAGCTTAAAGTTGCTGATAACAGTCTCGTTGGAAGGCTGAGCATACTTCAGCTCGAAGGTGTAAGTGGTGGAAGAATATTCTGTATCAGTCAGACGGTTTTCACCCTTGACAATGATAGCGCTGTCTACCAACGCAGAGGCTCTGGAATCGGTAGCTGCATACACAATTACCTTGTCGCTGCTGGTATCACGGACAAACAGGAATTTACGGTTAGCAAAGGTACTAACAGCTACAGGATGGCCAATGGGATCTTCCTTTCCGTCGCCATTCCAGTCGCCCTTGGAGAAGTAGGCGCGGTCATCTTTATCGCTGAGGAGAGCATAATCACTCATGGTGAACTCAGCAAACTTGGCATCAGAGTAGCTGGTGTTCTCCTTAACCGTGTAGCTCCAGGGCAGAGTTCCGGTGATAGTCTTGTCAGCGTTGATGGTCAGGGACACATCGCCGATCTTGATGGTCTTCAGTTCAGCCTCGGTTTCAGCGGTCTTCTTGTTCAGAACCACATCATACAGCAGGCCCTTGCCAGTCAGCTGGCTGGTCTGCATTACAAAAGCCTGATTACCAGAATCCAACTGGCCCAGTTCCAACTGACGAGCGTACTGCTCAGGCAGGACCACGATCTCAGCATAACCATTGCCAGCAGCGGTCCCAACAGTATAAGGAGATTTAAATGTATTACTGTAGTTTACCAGCTTCTTGCCGGTCAGCTTGCTGGAATCATCGTTGGTAGTAGCGGTAAGCCGATCCAACACAAGAGAAAGATTCGTACGCTCCTTGACAACATATACCACAGCGCCATCCTGAGCCTGGAAGCCAGTGACGACATTTTCATAAGTGATGCCCAGATCATTGCCGTTCGCGCCGTTGGTCAGGCTGGGAGCGATTTCCAGATTGATCTCGCCCACGGACATGGATCCGTTGGTAGCCTGATCCACGTTGGCATGGAAGGTGTTAGCAGTAGTCTTGGAACGGTACACGATCTTGTCACCCTGCTGGGTGTTTTTGTAAGACTGGACAGTGAAATCCACACCCTGGAGCAGCTTGCCGTTCTTTGCAGTCTCCAGAATCACCTTCACAGTGTAGGTGGTCTTAATGGTATCGTCGTTCTTGGAAACAGCCTGAATGCGGCCCTCAGAAGCAACCGCAGTCTTGGAGGTAGCAGCGGCAATGTTATCCAAATCAATGGCAGAAGCAGTGGTGGAGCCGTTCATCACGTCAATGGGGTTGGTCAGAACAACGTCCATAGAACCGTTGGGGCCAGGCTTAGTCGTGTAAGCCTCAGCGCCAACCACCTTGGAGTAGGCGGAAGGAGTGGCGAACATGGTCCAAGTGCCCACGTTGGTGGTCATGTAGGGAACGCGAACCAGAATTTCATTGTTGGAAATAGACTCGGCATCATAGGTGTTGCCAGCCTCATCCTTCAGGTAGAAGGAAGTGATGGAAGCGGAGGAAACATCCTCGGCCACAGTGGCAACGATGCCGGTCTGGGTCATGGTGGTGCCATCCTCGGCAAACACACTGAGGATGCGCTCGGCGGACAGATCAACATCGGTGAAGTCCCAAGTCTTAGCAGACTTATCGCTGTTAAGAGCGCCCTTCTTTGGGCCGTCAGCTTCTTTACCATTCAGAACCACTTTAGTAACGGTGGGATCAGTGGTAATGGTGACAGCCAAGTTCTTGGTGTCGGTATTTTCCTTATTACCAGCGGCGCTGTAATAAGTCTTGGGCAGTTCCACAGCGATGGGATCTGTGGTGAGATCTTCCACCATGGTGTTGTTCACCTGAATAGACTTGATAGCAGTGCTGCTGCTCTTCTCCATGGAAACCTTCAGGGTGTACTCCTGCTCGGCCTTTTTGTTGTCAGCAACAGAAGCATCAGCAGACAAACGAGTGACAATCACAGACTTAGAGTAGCCAGCATCGGTGGTCAGGCCTACCAGCTTCAGCTTGTCGCCATTTTTATAAGCTTTCCTATTAATGGTGAGAGTATCCTCCAGGTTGCCATTGACAGCATAGTTGATCTTCAGTTCGGGCTCAGTGATGGTGTCGCCCCAAGGAGCTTCCACAATGGCCTTGTCAGGCAGCACCACGTTGATGGTGTCAGGAATGTCGTCCTGGTTTGTGTCAACGGGAGTGGCGGTGTATTCCACGCCGTCCAGACCGGTAATGGTGAAGCTCTCCAGAGCATCCAGGTACTCAGCTTCCACGGTGAACTTGCTCACGTTGGTGCCGGAAGCGGACTTCACTTCAAAGCTGTCGCCTTCGTTGGCGTTGGCCTCGCCATCGTCAGTAACACCCTGGAGGGTAGCGCCGTTAGCAGCGGTCACGAAAATCGTAGCCTGGAGATCATCCTGGTCCTCAGTGGAAGAAGAAAACTTGAAGTTACGGGCAACCAGAACCTTGATGGTCTTGGTCTCGTTGATCTCTTCCAGGCTGTTCAGAATTTCGTAAACGCCAGTACCGGGCTTCACAGAAGCCAGATCGGTCTGAGTGTTAGCTTGGGTACGAGTGACATTCATGGTGATGGTCTTTTCCAATTTGCCCGTGGGCTTGTTGGTGGTCATATCATACAGCTTGAACGTGACCTTGCCATCCACCATGTAGGTGTCCAGATCGATCCCGGTACCCTGATCATTGTCAGTATCCCACTGATCGACGGGAAGCTCATTCAGGCTGTCAGGCTCCACAACGCGCAGTTGATGCTCATTGCCTGTCCAACCAGACAAGTCTTCGTTGGTATCCACTTCCACAGTCTTCGCAGTGGTATATACACCCACAGAGAAGCTGTCCCCATCGATCTTAACCTTGTTTCCATCCACATAGATGGAGTCAAGGTTGATCGCAGAGGCGGAAGCGCTGAGCGGAATCATTGCGACGACCAGCATCAAGGCCAGAAGCATCGCAAGTGATTTCTTCAGAAACTTGCTTTTCTTCATAATTTCAACCCTCTTAAATTTTAGATTCTCACAGGGCTCTTTCCCCGTGAGTTGAAGTTATCTATAAACTCCCACCGGGGGATGGAGGCCCCGTTTCCCCAGGATTTGACTGGGTTTTTACTCTTTTTTGCCGGTGGGGAGGGTTGAACTGCTTTCTGGAAAAAGTGATGTTCGGGAGGCGGCGGGGGCTCCTCCGTCTGGGGCGGGGGCAAAAAAACTCCCCGGCTGGGGGGATGCCCTAGCCGGGGAGGAGATCTTGTGGGCGGTGTCCCTGTTCAGGGGGGAGGACACGCGGCCCGAAATACGCGGTTTATTCGGCCTTGGCCAGGAGCTTGTAGTTCTCCTTCAAGGCGGGATACAGGCTCTTGTAGACCTGGTAGAAGCTCTCGTACTTGGGAACGTTCTCGGCGATGGGAGGCTGAGGATCGTTGGTCTTGATCATGGCGTCGCAGGCCTCCTGCACGGATGGATACAGCCCGGCGCCAACACCGGCCAGAATTGCCACGCCCAGGGCGGGGCCTTCCTTGGACTTCACGGTCTTCACAGGGCAGTTGTAGGCGTCTGCCAGCATCTGCCGCCACAGGGGGGAGCTGCCGCCGCCGCCGCAGGCCAGCATCTCGCCGATGTCGATGCCCATGCCCCGGAGAATCTCCATGCAGTCACGGAGAGAGTAGGTCACGCCTTCCATGACGGCCCGGAGCATATCCCACTTGGTGTGCATGGCGGACAGGCCGAAGAACACGCCGCGGCAGTCGGGGTCCAGGTGAGGAGTGCGCTCGCCCATCAGGTAGGGCAGGTACAGCAGACGGTTGCAGCCAATGGGAGAACGGTCCGCTTCCTTGTCCATCAGGTAGTAGGGGTCCACGCCCATGCCCAGAGCGGTTTCCTTCTCGGCGGAGCAGAAGTTGTCCCTAAACCACTTCAGGGACAGGCCCGCGCCCTGGGTGACGCCCATCACGTGCCAGGCGCCGGGAACGGCGCAGCAGAAGGTATGTACCCGGCCCTTGGGGTCGATGGAGATCTTGTCGGTGTGGGCGAACACCACGCCGGAGGTGCCAATGGTGGTGAAGGCCTTGCCGTCACGGACCACGCCGGTGCCCACAGCGGCAGCAGCGTTGTCGCCGGCGCCGCCCACCACGGGAGTGCCGGCCTTCAGGCCGGTAAGGGCAGCGGCTTCGGGGGTGACTTCGCCGGTGACCTCGGGGGACTCGTACACCTTGGCCAGCAGGGCGGGATCGATGTCCAGCTTTTCCAGAACTTCCTGGCTCCAGCAGCGGCCGGGCACGTCCAGCAGCTGCATGCCGGAGGCGTCGGACACCTCGGTGGCGAACTCGCCGGTGAGCTCATAGCGGACGTAGTCCTTGGGCAGCAGGATGTGGGCGCACTGGGCGTAGATCTCGGGCTGGTGGTTCCGAACCCAGAGGATCTTGGAGGCGGTAAAGCCGGTAAGGGCGGGGTTGGCGGTGATCTCAATGAGCCGCTGGGCCCCTACCCGCTGGGTGATCTCCTCGCACTCGGCGGCGGTGCGCTGGTCCGCCCAGATGATGGAACGGCGCAGCACGTTGCCCTGTTTGTCCAGCATCACCAGGCCGTGCATCTGGCCGGAAATGCCCACGGCCTTGATGTCGCCGTTGTCCACGCCGCTCTTCTCAATCACGGTCTTAATGGTGCGGCAGGCGGCGTCCCACCAGTGGGCGGGCTCCTGCTCGGCCCAGCCGTTGTGCTCCTGGAACAGGGGGTATTCCACGGTGGCGCTGGCCATCACATGACCTTCCCGGTCGAACAGCACGGTTTTGGTACCGCTGGTGCCAAGGTCAATGCCAATTAAATATTCCATTACAACTCGCGTCCTTTCTCTGCTCCCCCAGGGGGGGGGAATTTGTCGGTATCACTAATTACTATTTTCCCCGATTTTGAGGGGCATGTCAAGGGAGAAGGCGCCTTTTTTCACGATTTCTTTTCTTGCGGCAGGGAGGAGTTTGTGCTATTCTAATACTGTGGGTTGTAATAAGGAACTCTTCGTAATTTTTCAAGGAGAGATATGGACAAACATAGGCGGTGAGAACATGGAACAGTACGATGTAATTGTGGTGGGAGCCGGTGTTGTGGGCTCTGGCGTTGCCCGGGAGCTTGCCCGCAGGAAGGGCCGCTTCCTGGTGGTGGAGCGTGCCCCGGATGTGTGCGAGGGCACCAGCAAGGCCAACTCCGCCATTATCCACGCCGGGTTCGACGCGGAGCCCGGCACCATGAAAGCAAAGATGAACGTAAAAGGCAACCGGATGATGGACCAGCTCTCGGAGGAGCTGGACATCCCCTTCAAGCGGGTGGGGGCTTTTGTGGTGTGTTTTGCCAAGGAGGAGCTGCCCAAGCTTCAGGAGCTCTACGACCGGGGGGTGAAAAACGGGGTCACCGGCATGCGCCTGCTCACCGGGGAGGAGGCCCGGGCCCTGGAGCCCAACCTTTCGGAAGAGGTGGAAGGCGCCCTGCTGGCGGAGACCTCCGGCATTGTGTGCCCCTTTGAGCTGACCCTGGGCATGGCGGAGAGCGCCTCCAAAAACGGGGTGGAGTTCTCCTTTGACACAGAGGTCACCGGCCTGGAGAGACAGGGGGAGGACTGGGTCCTCCACACCAGCAAGGGCGACTTGGAAGCCCGGGCAGTGGTGAACGCCGCCGGGGTGTACGCCGACTGGCTCCACAACCTGGTGTGTGAGAAGAAGCTGCACATCACTCCCCGCCGGGGGGAGTACTGCCTGCTGGACCGGACCGCCGGGGGCCATGTGTCCCGCACCGTGTTCCAGCTGCCTGGAAAGTACGGCAAGGGGGTGCTGGTCTCCCCCACGGTCCACGGGAACCTGCTTTTGGGCCCCACTGCCAAGGATATTGAGGAGAAGGAGGACACCGCCACCACGGCGGCGGGCCTGGCGGAGGTGCTGGAAAAGTCCGCCCTGGGGGTGAAGAACATCCCCGCCCGGCAGGTGATCACCTCCTTTTCCGGCCTGCGTGCCCACGAGGATGGGGACGACTTTGTCCTGGGAGAGAGCGCGCCCGGGTTCTTCGACGCGGCGGGCATTGAGTCCCCCGGACTTACCAGCGCCCCGGCTATCGGGGAGTATCTGGCGGAGCTGATTGGGGAGAAGCTGGGCCTGCCGGAAAACCCGGACTTTGACCCCATCCGCAAAGGGGTGCCCAAGCTGAAGGAGATGGAGCCGGAGCAACGGGCGGAGATGATCCGGGAGAACCCGGCCTACGGGCAGATTGTCTGCCGGTGCGAGGAGGTGTCCCAGGGAGAGATTCTGGACGCCATCCACGGCATTCTGGGAGCCAAGACCCTGGACGGGGTGAAGCGCCGCACCCGGGCCGGCATGGGAAGATGCCAGGCGGGCTTCTGCTCGCCCCGGGTGATGGACCTGCTCTCCAAGGAGCTGGGGCTGGATTTGACCCAGGTGCGCAAAAGCGGAAATCAGGCACAGATCGTGCTGGAAAAGACCCGGGGGGAGGACCAAGCATGAAGCATGACATTGTGATCATCGGCGGAGGCCCGGCAGGCCTGGCCGCTGCTGAGGCCGCCCGGGAAAGCGGCGCCCAGGACGTGCTGATTTTGGAGCGGGAACCGGAGCTGGGAGGCATTCTCAACCAGTGCATTCACAGCGGCTTCGGCCTGCACACCTTCAAGGAAGAGCTCACCGGGCCGGAATACGCCGCCCGGTTTATCGAGAAAGCGGAACAGCTGGAGATTCCCCACTGGCTTTCCACCACCGTGGTGGATCTCAGCCGCCAGGGGGACAGCCTGTTTGTCACCTGCGTCAGCCGGGAGCGGGGCCTTCAGGTGGTGGAGGCGGGGGCCGTGGTCCTTGCCATGGGCTGCCGGGAGCGCCCCAGAGGGGCCCTGAACATCCCCGGCACCCGGCCCGCAGGCATCTTCTCCGCCGGCACCGCCCAGCGGCTGGTGAACCTGGAGGGCTACCTCCCCGGCCGGGAAGTGGTCATCCTGGGCAGCGGCGACATCGGCCTGATCATGGCCCGGCGCATGACCCTGGAAGGGGCAAAGGTCAAGTGCGTGGCGGAACTGATGCCCTACTCCGGGGGCTTGAAGCGGAACATCGTCCAGTGTCTTGACGACTACGGCATCCCCCTGAAGCTGAGCCACACCGTCATTGACATCCAGGGCAAGGAGCGGGTCACCGGGGTGACCATCGCCCAGGTGGATGAGCACATGAAGCCCATCCCCGGCACGGAGGAACAGATCCCCTGCGACACCCTGCTGCTCTCCGTGGGCCTGATCCCGGAGAACGAGCTTTCCAAGGCGGTGGGAGTGGAACTCTCCCCCGTGACCAACGGCCCCAAGGTAAACGAGAGCCTGGAGACCAGCATTCCCGGGGTGTTCGCCTGCGGCAACGTGCTCCACGTCCACGACCTGGTGGACTACGTCTCCGAGGAGGCGGAGCAGGCGGGCCGCCACGCGGCAGCCTTTGTGGCCGCCGGTGGCAGGGAGCAGGCGGCGGAGGAACTGCCTGTAAAGCCCGAGGGCGCCGCCCGGTACACGGTGCCGGTGACCATCAGCCCCCAGCGGATGGAGGACCAGGTGGTCATCCGGTTCCGGGTGGGGCGGAATATCCGAAAAGGCGTGGTGAAGGTGTACGCCGACGACAAACTGCTCTACTCCCGGAAGCGGCCTGTGATGGCTCCCGGGGAAATGGAGCAGGTGGTGTTTCAAAAAGCCTGGCTCGCCGGCGGGGAAACCGTGATCCGAGTGGTGGCCGAAGAAGAGGAGGCGCAGTGATATGGCAGTGATCGAGCTTACCTGCATCAGCTGTCCCCTGGGCTGTCCCCTGAAGGTGGAGACCGACCAGGCGGGCCAGGTGGTCCGGGTGACGGGGAACACCTGCAAGCGGGGAGAACTGTACGGCAAGAAGGAAGTCACCGCCCCGGAGCGGATGGTGGCCTCCACGGTGAAAGTGGAAGGCGGCAGCGCGCCCCTGGTGAGCGTGCGCACCCAGGGACCCATCCCCAAGGGGAAGATCTGGGACTGCATGGCGGACATCCGCCGGGCAGTGGTGAAAGCCCCGGTGAAATTGGGGGACGTGGTGGTGGAGAACGCCGGGGGCACCGGCGTGGATGTGATCGCCACGAAAACAGTGGACTAAAAACGAACTGCGCCGAAGGCGGATGAAAGTTTCGCCAGCCTTTTCAAAGGCTGCGGGGTGTGGGGCAGCGCCCCACGACCTTACCCCGGCGCAGCCGAAAAGAGAAACCAGGGAAACAGCGAAGCGCCTTTCCCGGCCGCCCAGAAGAGGCCAAACCTAGAAGTGGAAGACCAGAAATCGCCGAAGGCGGATAAAAGTTTCGCCAGCCTTTTCAAAGGCTGCGGGGTGTGGGGCAGCGCCCCACGACCTTACCCCGGCGCAGCCGAAAGAAAAAAACCAGGGAAACAGCGAAGCGCCTTTCCCGGCCGCCCAGAAGGTGCCAAACCCAGAAGGGCAAGATTCCCAGCTTATTGAAAACACGATGTTCCTTTAGGAAACAGCACAAAATGCCGGCACATAGGGGAAACCCCCGACGAGGGTTTCCCCTCAAAAACAGTCCACCGGACTGTTTTTTCACCCCTTCCTGCGTTCTCTGACGCAAAAAGATTCCGCTTTCTGCGGAAAGCGGCCAAAGGCTCTGCCTTTGGAAACCGCAAACCTTTGAAAAGGTTTGATCGAAACTTTTATGTTTGTGCTTTTTACGCAGGAGAGATTTTACGACAGATCGAGCAGCCCGCCCCGGAAAGCCGGGCCGCCAAACCTAAGGAGGAACCTATGCTGGACCCACAGATCACCACGGTGCTGTTCGACCTGGACGGCACCCTGCTTCCCATGGATACCGACGTCTTTACCAAAACCTATTTCGGGCTGCTGTGCAAGAAGGCGGCCCCCTTCGGCTACCAGCCGGAGCCCCTGGTGGCGGCGGTGTGGAAGGGCACCAAGGCCATGGTGAAAAACGACGGCTCCCGACCCAATGACCAGGCCTTCTGGGACGCCTTCGCTCAGGAGCTGGGAGAGGGCGTGAAAGCTCTCCGGCCGGAGTTCGACGACTTTTACGCCCGGGAATTCCACGGGGCCAGAGCCGCCTGCGGGGAGAATCCCCTGGCGAAACAGGCGGTTCAGGGGCTGAAGGCCAAGGGATATGACGTGATTCTGGCCACCAACCCCATCTTCCCCCTGGTGGCGGTGGAGACCAGGCTCTCCTGGCTGGGACTGTCCCTGGAGGACTTCTCCCACGTCACTTCCTACGAGAATTGCACCACCTGCAAGCCCAATCCCGCCTACTATGGGGAGATCCTCCAAAAGACCGGGAAAGGGCCCCAGGAGTGCCTGATGGTGGGCAACGACGCTTTGGAGGATACCGCCGCGATGGAACAGGGCGTTTCCGTGTACCTGATCACCGACTGCCTGTTAAACCCCGCCGGACGGGATCTGGGCGGCGTGCCCCAGGGCAGCTTCCGGGACTTCCTGGCGTTTGCTGGGCTTTCAGGCTCCTGAAAAAAATTTTTTCAGATTGTGGCATTTGCAACAGCGAAACGCCTTTCTTTGGGGTATCATAAAGCCACAGACCGAATATAACCCTACTAGTGAACCAGGAAAGGATGATTGAATATGGCAGTTCTCACCATTACCAAAAACAATTTTCAGCAGGAAGTATTGAATTCCAGCGTGCCCGTGCTGGTGGATTTCTGGGCCAGCTGGTGCGGCCCCTGCAAAATGTTCTCCCCCATTGTGGATGAGTTCGCGGAGGAGAATGTGGGCAAGGTGAAAGTGGGCAAGATCAACATCGACGAGGAGCCGGACCTGGCGGCCCAGTTCCGGGTGATGAGCATCCCCACCGCCATGCTGTTTGAAAACGGCCAGCCCAAGGAGGTCCTGGTGGGCGTGCAGCCCAAGGCCCGGCTGGAAGCCATGCTGAAGTAACAGAAAGTAGCTGATTGTTTATGGCCGAAAAACTCTACGACGTAATCGTTATCGGCGGCGGGCCGGGAGGCTATACCGCGGCCCTGTACGCCGCCCGGGCCAACCTGTCGGTGCTGGTGCTGGAAAAGCTGACCCCCGGGGGCCAGATGGGCACCACCGACGTGATCGACAACTACCCCGGGTTTCCCGAGGGCATTGGGGGCTTCGACCTGGCCATGCAGATGAAGCAGGGCGCCGAACGGTTCGGGGCCGAGACAAAGCTCAGCGAGGTGACCCAGGTGGAGCTGAAGGGCTCCCCCAAGCGGGTGGTCACCCCGGAGGGGACATACCAGGCCCACACCGTGGTGCTGGCAAGCGGCGCCCATCCCCGGGAGCTGGGGCTTCCCGGAGAGCGGGAGCTGCGGGGCCGGGGGGTGTCCTACTGCGCCACCTGCGACGGCATGTTCTACCGGAACAGGACCGTGGCCGTGGTGGGGGGAGGCAACACCGCCGTGGCCGATGTGCTGTACCTGTCCCGGATCTGCAAGAAGGTGTACCTGATCCACCGCCGGGAGGAGCTTCGGGCCTCCAAGGTGTACCTGGACCCCCTGCAGAAAGCGGAGAACGTGGAGTTCGTCTGGGACAGCGAGGTGAAGGAGATCCTCTACAGGGAGACGGTCACCGGGGTGAAGGTGAAGCACAAGCGCACCGGCGACATCCGGGAACTGGCTGTGGACGGGCTGTTCGTGGCCGTGGGGCACATCCCCAACACAGAGCTGGTAAAGGGCCAGGTGGACCTGGACGAGGCGGGCTACGTGCTGGCGGGAGAGACCACCCGCACCAATCTGCCCGGGGTGTTCGCCGTGGGAGACCTGCGGAAAAAGCCCCTGCGCCAGGTGGTCACCGCCGCCTCGGACGGAGCTGTGGCAGCCCACTTTATCGAGGAGTACTTCACCGCCAGCATCGGCGGATGACCCCCTGAATATGGAACAAGAAAACCGCCGGGAGCGCTCCCGGCGGTTTTTTCGTCTGTTCTGGTTCAGGCCTGGGCCTTCTTCTCCCGGAGAAGCACAAAAGGCGTCATCTCCTTGCCGTTGCCGGCGGGATTGTCCTTCAGCAGAGCCTGGAGCAGCTCCTTGGAGAAGGGCGCCTTGGGGGAAATGGCCAGCACGTCCCCGCCAAAGTCGTTGATGTCCGCAATGCAGCAGTGGACCCCGGTGTCCTCCTCCACCTGGGCAGCAGCCTTGTCAGGCTCCTTGGGGGTCATAATGCCGAACTGCTTGTACTCCGGGAAATAGGTGCTGTAAAAGCCGTCCAGCCCCGCCACCTGGGGGCCGGTGATCTGGTAGAACACCCCCCGCTTGCCAAACACTCTGCCCACGCCCGCCGCCAAGGAGGCGAACACCACCTTGGGCTTGCCGCACAGCATAATGGCCACCTGCATCTTGTACACGTTGTGCACGCCAATGCCGGCGGAGTCGTTGGTGCTGGCGAAGCGGGACAAGAATTTGGCGGTGCGGGAGATCTTCAAGGTCTCCTTGGGAATAATGTCCTTCTGGCACAGAGAGACGATTTTCTCGCTGATGTACACCACGTCGCCCTCCTGGAAATAGGGCTTCACGTACTGTCCCACCAGCTCCGAAAGGTTTTCCCCGGGCTTGATGAAGTGGGTGTGGATGGGGCAGCGGTAGTACTGCTTCCCCTCTACCTCCAGCACCAAGGGCTTTTCCGGGTTTGTTTTGGATATGTCCTGGATGGAGCGCATGAAATAATCACCTTTCCTTTTGGTCTCTCTCCCTATCCTCTTTCAGTATTATAACACAGTTCTCCCTCCTGGGACGAATTTTTTTCCCGGCATGTTTCTTCCCCTCAAGGACAAAATGAATACATATCCTGGAAAATCCCGGGAAATGTGCATATATTCTCGAAAAAACAGGGGGTTTTGTGTGTTTTCAGAGCGGAATAATTCGGTAAATTTCCCAAAATCTCCCGGAGGGGAAGGACGGAATTTCTAACGCCGGGCAGGTCATTTCCCCCGGGAAAGAGGCATATGCATGAAGGAGACCAAGCGGAAGGGAGGGATCGGGTGGCCTATTCCGATCTGGAGCTTTTGGCGCGCATCATCGAGTGCGAGGCCGGGGGCGAGGGGGATACAGGCATGCGGGCGGTGGCCTGCGTGGTGATGAACCGGGTGCAGGTGGACTACGGGGAGTACGGCAGGCTTCACACCATCCGGGAGGTGGTGTACCAGAAGGGGCAGTTCACCTGCGCCATGGAGACGGTGGGGGGCCAGTACAACTACCAGAACATCTACAACATGCGTCCCACCCAGGTGCACTACGACATTGCCAACTGGGCCATTGCCGGGAACCGGCTGACCAACCTGGGGTTTGCCCTGTGGTTTTACAACCCCTTTTCGGTGACCTGCCGGGACAATTTCCCCTCGAAAGTGGGGGAGCTGGTGATCCGCCTGGGGGACCACTGTTTTTACAACCCCACCGAAGCCTACGCCCTGACCTGAACGAAGGAGGGATCCTATGGAAGAGCGAAGAAGATACCAGCCCGAAACCTGTCACAGCCAGATGGACCGGCTGCGCAGCCGCAGTGATTTTTCCGAGGATGCGGACGGCAGCCGCCGCATGGACAATTTCAACACCCCGCCCCAGCCTGTATTCGACTCGGAGGAGATGAAGGGGTCCATGCAGGCCATTTTGTCCCAGAACATCGGGGCGTATGTGGTCATTGAGTTTCTCATCGGCACGGAGCAGATGATCCGCAAGCAGGGGATGCTGTACTTTGTGGGCCGGAGCTTTGTGACGCTGTACGACGAGAACGTGAACAACTTTATCGTCTGCGACATATTCTCGGTGAAGTTTGTGTACTTCTACATGCCCGGGGACCGTCCCCGGTACAACTACAACGTGCTGTCGCCGGTAAGCGGAGAGCCGGGCATGGGCGCCGGCAGGATGCGGTAAGCAAACGAAAAAGTTTTTGATCAAACTTTTTTCAAAAAGTTTGCGGGTTGCAGGGCAGAGCCCTGCGGTCCTAACCGGCGTTAGCCGGAAAAAGAAAAACCAGGCCCCCCAGCCGCACGCTGCCCCAGGCAGATAGGCTGGGGAGCCGGCCGTCTCGCACCGTGCCAAAAAAGGACACCCGGGTTATATGCCTGGGTGTCCTTTTGTACGGCTTACGCCGTTTAAGGCCGCGAGACGCTGTCTCGCGCTCTGCTTCTCGCCTACCGGCTCGGTCAGTCGTTGGGCAGCGTGCCACCGGCACGCAGCGACCCTTTGAAAAGGCGGGCGAAACTTTTACACGCCTTCGGCGTTCAGCCTTTCATCACGTCTTTGTTGTCCTTGATATAGATGGCCCCGGAAATCACCGTGAACACCGTGGCAATCACCACCAGCACGTGGCCGCTCACCGTGGCAGGGAACAGAAACGCCGGCAGGAAGGTGGCCAGATACTGGAAAAACAGAATGGCGATAATGGCCACCATCTGGGAGATGGTCTTCAGCTTGCCCCAGTTGTTGGCGGCGATCACCCGCCCCTGCTCCACCGCCAGCAGACGGATGGAGGTGATGGCAAACTCCCGGATCATGATCAGCAGCACGCACACCGTGAAGGCCAGGTCCAGCTTCACCAGGCAGATCAGGGCGGAGATCACCAGGATCTTGTCCGCCAGAGGGTCCATCAGCTTGCCGAAATTGGTGATGAGATGGTCCCGCCGGGCGATCTTCCCGTCCAGGTGGTCCGTGTAGGAGGCGGCGCAGAACAGGATCAGGGCAAAGAGGAACCGGTGGGGCACAAACTCCGCCAGCATGAAGAACACAAAGGGCGGCACCATGCACACCCGGAGAATGGTCAGTTTGTTGGGCAGATTCATACAGGCTCCCCCTTTCTCAGTCCAGCAGCTGTCCGGTCAGGTCGGCGTCCATGCAGTCGGTGATCTCCACCTGCACAAAGCTGCCCAGCCGGGGACGTTTGCCGCCGGTGGTGAAGAACACCTTGCCGTCAATGTCCGGGGCGTCCCGGTAGCTGCGGCCGAACCAGCACTCGGCGTACCGGTCGAAGCCCTCCACCAGCACTTCCAGGGTCTGGCCGATGAGCTCCTGGCCCTGGGCGTCCATCAGGTCCATCTGGTCCCCCAGAAGGATCTCCGCCCGGCGCTCCTTCACGTCCTCGTCGATCTGGTCGGGAAGCTCCGCGGCGGGGGTGTCCTCCTCCTGGGAGTAGGCAAAGCAGCCCATCCGCTCGAACTGCACATCTTTCAAAAACTCCGCCACCTGGGTGAAGTCCTCCTCCGTCTCCCCCGGGAACCCGGTGATGATGGTGATCCGCAGCACCACCCCGGGCACCTTCTCCCGGATCTTCTTCATCAGGGCGGTAAGGCTCTCCCGGTCCCCCCGGCGGTTCATGGCCTTGAGGATGGGCCCGGAGGCGTGCTGCAGGGGCAGGTCCATGTATTTCACAATCTTCTCCTCCCGGGCCATCACCTCCAGCAGCTCGTCGGTGATGGAATCGGGATAGCAGTAGAGCACCCGCAGCCAGTGGAGCTTTTCGATCTTGCACAGCCGCTCCATCAGCTTTGCCAGGGAGTACTCCCCGTACAGGTCGATGCCGTAGCGGCTGGTGTCCTGAGCGATGAGCACCAGTTCCCGGGCGCCGTTCTCCACCAGGGCCTTACATTCCTCCTCAATGCTCTCCATGGTCCGGCTGCGGTAGCCGCCCCGGATGAGGGGGATGGCGCAGTAGGTGCACCGGTTGTCGCAGCCCTCGGCGATCTTCACGTAGGCGAAGTAGCTGGGGGTGGTCAGCTCCCGCTGGCCGCACAGGGGCATGCTGCTCTTTTCCGGGAAGGACTCCACAAAGCGGTTTTCCTCCATCATCTTGGTGAGAAGCTCTCCGATCTCCCCGTTGGCGCCAATGCCGATGACCGCGTCCAGCTCGGGGAGCTCCTTGTGGATCTCCTGCTGGTAGCGCTCTCCCAGGCAGCCGGTGACCACCAGCTTTTGGATCTTCCCCTCTTTTTTCAGCTGGGCCAGCTCCAGGATCTCCTCAATGGACTCCTTCTTGGCGCTCTCGATGAAGCCGCAGGTGTTTACAATGGCGATGTCCGCACGTGCGGCGTCGTCCACGGTTTCAAACCCGGCGCTTTTCAGGGAGGCCATCAGCACTTCCCCGTCCACTTGGTTTTTGGCGCAGCCCAGGCTGACCATTCCCACTTTGTATGCCATGTGTCTCTTCCTTCCTTATTTTTCAGAAAACTCCCGCCTGCCCTGGAGGTATTCCTCCAGCCGGCGGTACAGTTCTTGTTTGTATTCCTCCCGCCAGGCGGGGCACAGGGTGGTGCCGGTGCCGGCAATGGCTTCCCAGACCCGGCGGTCCTCCCACCGGGCGGCGTCGGTCTCCTCCGGCTGGAAGCGGATGTCCTCCACGGCCGCGTCCCGGGTGAGGGCGAAAATGTCGAAGTGGCAGTCCATGCGGCAGTCCTCCCGCAGAAGCAGGGTGAACTCCTCCGGGGCCGCAGTCAGGCCGGTTTCCTCCCGCAGCTCCCGGCAGACGGCCTGTAAGGGCGTTTCCCCTGCCTGCACCGCGCCGCCGGTGTTCTCCCACCAGCCGGGGCAGGCGGCTTTCGCCGGGGCCCGCCGGGTGAGGAGCACCTCTCCCCTGCTGTTCACAATGACCACCACCACCGCCAGATGGTAAGTCCCCTCCGGCACTGGTACGCCCCGTGGATGGGTGCGGCCCAGCGGGCGGCGGTGTTCGTCGTATAGATCCCAAAGTTCCATGATGACCGTCCTTGTTTCAAGAGGTATACCGCGAAGCGCCTTCTCCGGCCCTCCCCAAGGTGGGAGACCTAGAACAGAAAAGCCTCCGCTGAAAAGGCAAAAACTTTTACGCCCCGTTTCCGCATCCTTAATTAAACCATAAAACCCAGAAAACCGCAAGCGGTTTCCCGCCTGCGGCCCGGTTGGAACTCCTTTTTCCTCTTATAAGACGTTTCAGAGAGGAAAGTGTTACAGCTTTTGGAAAAAAGTTAGGTCTCTTCCCCGGCAAGCAGGGCGGCCGCCTCCTGGACCGCCAGCCGTACGTACTCCCCCAAGGGGAGCTGGCTGACCCCCACCACGGTGACCGAGCACCGGTTTACCGGGATGAGCAGCTTTTGGGCGGGGCTCTCCGACACGGCCGCCGCCATGGCCGGGGTGATCTCCCCCAAAAGGGCGTTGGCGGTGAGGATGCCCATAGGCCCGGCGATGATGTCCGCGGTCCGGGCGTTGACCACCACCGGGTTCTCTCCCGTGGCGGCGGCGTCGGCCCCGGCTTTCAGCATGGCGGTGGTGGCGGCGGAGTTGGCCCCCACGGCCAGGATCTGGGCGGGGAGGCCGGCGGCCTTGCACTGGCCCACCAGCGCCGCCCCCATGCGGCCCCCCTGGCCGTCTATGACGAGAATGCGTTTCTGCTTCATAAAACAACTGCCTTCCTTATCTATGTTAAAACGATAATCTTACTCCCGGTAGTCCGTCTGGGCGGTGCGGGTGATGGTCAGCTCCCGGCCCAGAAATTCCTGAGCGGTGTGTCCCTCCACGGTCAGCTCTTCCCCGCCGCAGCGGAAGGAGAGCTCATCGGCCTGGGAATATTTCCCAAAGGTGGCCGCCATGGCCTGGAGCATGGCCACCCCCTCTTCCCCGGACAGGGACGCCGCCTGCTCCGACAGCTCCACCGTCAGGGTGAGGGTGTCCCCCAGTGTGTAGGTGACGGTGCTGCCTTCCCGGGTCTCTGTGCCGTGGTTATCCAGCTGGGAAGAGAGCAGGGTCACCCCTTCCGGAGCGCCCCCCAGGTACACCATCTGCCGGAGGATGTCCTCCAGGCTCCCCGGGGTGTTGTGGACCACATATTCCGCAAAGCCCCCCTCTTCCGGCACAAACACGGACACGTCCCCCACCCATTGGGCCGTTTCCACGGAGGAGGAGACGGGGATCTGGGCGGAGGGGTCGCTGCCGAACCAGCCGTACTCCACCCCGAAATAGGCGGTCACCGCCAACGCCACCACGCACAGGGCCAAAAAGGGCATGGCCGTGTCCATGGTCCGGCGGACCCGGCGGAACCGCTGCCGCAGGGCAAAGCCCCCCTGGCGCTGCTGGGCGAGGAACTCCTCCCAGACAGCCTCCAGAAGCTCCTGCCCCGGGGCCAGCATCTCCAAATTGGCCCGGACCTGACCGGAGGTGACCCCCGCCTGCTTCAGGCCGGCCTCCGCCAGCCGCTGGAACCGGGCGGGAGAGGTGCCCATGAGCCGGGCTCCCTCCTGAGGGGAAAGTCCCAGCCGCTCCCGGCAGAACAGGGCTGTCCGGGGGGAAATGGGCAGTTTCATCACCTTGCGCAAGGGGTCCGTCATGGAAAAGGGAAGCTTGGTCCCCGGGCTCCGGGCGCCCTCTTCCCCCTTTTTCCGCTTCACCCGCTTGGGGCGGCGGAGGGAGGCGTCCACGCAGTTGAGGTGGGCCACCCGCAAAAAGCCCTCCCTGCCGCTGACGGCCAGCTCCCACAGCCGGGGGCTGGCGGCCATGTCGCACAGGGCGGTGACCATCAGGTTCTGGGCAAAGACGGGGCGGCCCGCCTGTAAGTAACACAGGGCGAACAAGTCCGCCCCGAATTGGTCGTACACCTCTTTCAGCTGGGAAAGATCCGGTGTGAAAGCAGCCACAAGGCTCACTCCTTTTTCTGGGAAGAATGCTGGGCGCGGCGCTGGGCCCGCTCCCGTTTTCTGCGCTGGCGATGCTTTTTTTCCTTTTTCCGCAGGTTGTGCAGGTCCATGCCGATGCCGCTGGTCTCCAGCCACATGCTCACCTCAGCCCCCAAAAACATGATGTACATGCAGAAGAACAGCCAGAACATGAGGATGACCAGGGTGGCCAAACTGCCGTAAATGGAGAAGTCGGAAAAGTTCTCCACAAAGATGGAGAAGAAGTAGGAAAACAGCACCCAGCCCGCGGCGCTGAAGGCCGCCCCCGCCAGGTTGTGGAGAAATTTGGCGCGGCGGCGGGGCACGCCGGTGTACAGCAGGGTGAAAAAGAGGAACAGCATCACAAACCCTGCCAGGGATTTGAAATTGATCAGGATATTCGCCACAAAGGCGGAGGAGTGCTCCAGCAAAAACCGGTAGATGGTGGTGCCGAACACCAGCAGGGCCGCCGCCACAATGAGCACCGCCGCGAAGATGAGCACGTAGATCACGGCGATCACCCGCAGGTGGATGTAGCCCCGGGTCTCCTTTACCTGGAAGATCTGGTCCAGCCCCTTGATGACGGCCAGCATGCCCATGGAGGAGGACCACACCGCGGCGATCACCGCCACAGGCACCACCCCGCTGGAGTGGATGGGGTCCGGCAGCAGGGTGGCCAGGTACTGGGCCACGCTGTCCGGGAAGATCCGCAGGGCCGCCTCTATCAGGGACACCCCGTCGGAAAAGTGGATCTGCTGCATCAGGGTCAGCAGCAGGGCCACAAAGGGCAGAAAGGAGATCAGCAGGAAAAACGCGCCGTGGGCCGCGGTGGAGTCCAGCCTGTCTTGGTCCACCCGCTTCAGGAACCAGCCCAGATGCTTTCTCAACAGCTTCACGGAGCTTTCCCCCTTTGCCAGAGCCCCTAAAAAAAGGGCACTTATTTTCCCGCCCCCAGGGCGGCCGGTTTACAGCTATTATACCACAGAGAGGCCCTGTTTACCAGGGAGGGGAAGGGGGAAAGTTGCGATTCGCAAAACGTGAAATTGGAAGTTGCAAAAAGCAGGACAAAAAGACGTTTGTCCTCCCGCTATGGAATTGTGGAAAACGCTTGAATAAAGAGGAAATATTTCCATTGGGCCCGCAAAAAATGGTTACAAATCTGAGATATTTTCCAGCCTTCATTGCCTGAATTTGGGAAATGATAGTCACAAAGCACAAAAAGGTTCCAAAAGGAAATGTGAATTTTTCGTAAATAACGGTTGCAAAATTTACAGATTTGGCTTATAATTACGACATTGTGAGTCGATGGTGGCCCCACCGGCTCACAAAATTTTATTACTCTGAAAATCAGGGGGAATTTGGAATGAAGCTCAGAAAGATCCTGGCTGTCGTTCTGGCTCTGGCCCTGGTGTGCGCCACCTTCGGCGCCTGCGGCAACGATGCCGGCACCAGCTCTGCCAGCGGAACCACCAGCACCACCAGCGAGACCGAGACTGGGGAAGAATCTTCCAGCGAGGCCGAGACCGACAGCACCGGCGACGCCACGCTGAACATCCGCGTGGGCATGGAGCCCACCAGCCTGAACACTTTGAAGGCTACTTACTCTCAGGAGTTCTCCACCTTCAAGCATCTGTACGAGAACCTGTACATGCTGGACGAGAACGACGTGCCCCAGCCGGCTGCCGCCGAGACTGTGGACGTGTCTGAGGACGGCATGACCTACACCTTCCACCTGCGTGACGACGGCGTTTGGTCCAACGGTGATCCCGTTACCGCCAACGACTTCGCCTTCGCTTGGCAGCAGGCTTTGGATGTGAACGTGGCCGCCGATTACGCTTACTTCCTGTTCTTCATCAAGAACGCCGAGGCTTACCTGAACTATCAGGGCTACGCTCTGGATCCCGCTGCATGGGAAGAAGCTAACCCCGATGCTGAGGTTCCCGCTGAAGTGACTTGGGAAGATGTGGGCGTGAAGGTCATCGACGACCTGACCCTGGAAGTGCAGCTGGAGAACCCCACTCCCTATGCTCCCTTCCTGTTCACCTTCGGCACCCTGTGCCCCGTGAACCAGAAGTTCTATGAGGAAGTGGGCGCCGACAACTACGGCACCGAGGCTGAGTACTTCTGCACCAACGGCGCTTACACTCTGACCAGCTGGTCTCACGACAGCGAGATCGTGCTGCAGAAGAACCCCAACTTCCATGGGGCTGACAGCGTCGCTATCGACACTCTGAACATGAAGATTATCTCCGACGGCCAGGCCGCTCTGACCTCCTTCCTGGCAGGCGAGCTGGACGTGACCGAGCTGGGCACCGCTGAGATCCTGAAGCAGGCAGAGGACGCCGGCTACGAAGTGAAGAGCTACAACGACGGTTCTTCCTTCTATCTGATGGTCAACTGCTCCGATCCTCAGCTGAGCAACGTGAACCTGCGCCGCGCTCTGGCTTTGGGTTACAGCAAGCAGGGCTTCATCGATGTTGCCATCGGCCTGCCCTACTCTCCCATGACCTCCTTCACCAACCCCGCTGTCTACGGTTTTGACGACACCTCCTTCGCGGAGGCTCTCATTGCTGAGAACGGCGGCGAGCTGGCTCCCGCCGAGGGCGACGTGGAAGCTGCTAAGGGTTACCTGGAGACTGCTCTCAGCGAGCTGGGCATCACTGCTGATCAGCTGACCCTGTCCATCGACTGCGGCGACTCTCCTGCTGCTCAGACTCAGGCTGCTTTCCTGCAGAACCAGTGGCTGGAGAACCTGGGCATCGACGTGACCATCAATCCCAAGGTGACCAAGCAGGGTTCCTCTGACCGTAAGAACGGCAACTATCAGATGTCCATCACCGGCTGGGGCCCCGACTACAACGATCCCATGACCTTCCTGGATCTGTGGGTTTCCGACGGCGGCAACAACGACACCCGCTGGAGCAGCGAAGAGTATGACGCTCTGATCGATCAGGCTACTGTGGAGACCGATCTGGAAGCTCGTCAGAAGCTGTTCTATGAGGCTGAGAAGATCATCTTCGATCAGTACATGATCCTGCCTCTGTACAACCGCACTCAGTCCTACATCACCAGCGAGCGCGTGGGCACCGATCCTCTCCGCTCCACCTTCCAGGACTTCAACTACACTTACGCCACTCTGGCCTAAGCTGTTAGTAAAATACCGAGAATAAGCGCTGGCGAGGGCGTTTGTCGTCCTCGCCGCCTTGGTATTTTTATCCCTTTTTCTCTCTGCGATTCGGGGAAGAATGGAAATGGGAACAGGGGCACGGTCCCCCGAAACCATACTTTTTAATTTCGACCATCCAAAGACCCGGGCTCCCGCAGCCTTTAGACCCGGTGCGCCGGGAACCCGCGTCTTTCTTATTATTATAAGGGAGGTTCCCTTTTCGGGAACATTTTCCGCCTGTATCACATTTTTTGGAAAGGAGGAAATTGCCATATGCAGATGTTAAAATACGTGCTCAAGCGTGTTGGCTACTCCATCGTCACGCTGTTTGTGCTGGTGGCTCTCACGTTTTTCCTGCAGCGCATGCTCCCCGGCGATCCCTTTATCGGAGACAAGGCTCTGCCTCAGGCCACCATGGACGCTCTCAACGCCAAATACGGCCTGGACAAGTCTGTGGGAGAGCAGTTTTTGATCTATCTTGGCAATTGCCTGCATGGCGATCTGGGTCTTTCCCTGCAAACCAACCGTCCCGTCGCCACCATCATTGCTGATTCCTTCGTGGTTTCCTTTGACCTGGGCATTCGGGCCATTATCTTCGCCTTTGTCCTGGGTGTTCTTCTGGGCACCGTGGCCGCTATCAAGCGGGGCAAAGCCACCGATACCATCTGCATGTTCATCGCCCTGGTGGGCGTGTCTGTGCCCAGCTTCATTGTGGCGTCCATCCTTCAGTATTTCTTGGGCCTGCAGCTGACTCAGACCCTGAAGGGCGCCGGCATGGGCGCCATGTTCGCCGCCACCGGCTGGGACAGCTGGAACTCCAAGATCCTCCCTGTGCTGGCTTTGGGCTTCGGCTCCCTGGCGCAGATCTCCCGTCTCACCAGAACCTCCATGCTGGATGTTCTGGGCCAGGACTACATCAAGACCGCGAAGGCCAAAGGCCTTTCCCAGCCCGCCATCATCTGGAAGCATGCCCTGCGCAACGCCATCACTCCGGTGGTCACCGTGCTGGGCCCCATCGCCGCCGCTGTTCTCACCGGCGCCTTCGTGGTGGAGAACATCTTCTCCATCCCCGGTTTGGGCCGCTACTTTGTGCAGAGCATCCAGACCATGGACTACACCATGATCTCCGGCACCACCATTTTCTACGGCGCGTTCCTGATTGCCGCCAACTTGGTGGTAGACCTGGTGTATGGCGTCATCGACCCGAGAGTCAAGCTGGAGGAGGGCTGATTTATGGAAAAAATCGACAAGAGCAGGTTTGCCTGGGTGGGCGCCGACCCGGAAAAGCGGGAGAGCATGGCCCGGCCCAGCATTACCTACTGGAAAGACGCCATGGGCCGCTTGATGAAAAACAAGGTGGCCGTGGTATGTCTGATGATTATTGTTGTGCTGATTCTCGCCTGCGCGCTGGTTCCCATGTTTTCCCCCTATACCAGCCGTGAGCAGCATTTGAGCGAACTGAACAAGGGCTTTTTCACCGTCTGCAACGACGGGGAGCATGCCGGCACCATGCACGTGTTCGGCACCGACAAGCTGGGCCGCGACCTGCTGACCCGCGCCTTTGAGGGCGGCCGTGTGTCCCTGATGATTGCCTTTGCCGCCGTGAGCGTCAACCTGATCATCGGCATGATCTACGGCGGTATCTCCGGCTACTTCGGCGGCATGGTGGACAACATCATGATGCGCATCGTGGAAGTGGTCAACGGCATTCCCTACCTGATCGTTGTGGTGCTTTTGATGATGGTGCTGCCCAAGGGCATCTTCACCATGGTGGTGGCCTACGCCACCGTGGGCTGGACGGGCATGGCCCGGCTGGTGCGGGGCCAGTGCCTCTCCCTGAAGAACCAGGAATTCGTGGTGGCGGCGGAAGCCATGGGCGCCAAGGCCAGCCGGATCATTGCCCGGCACCTGCTGCCCAACACCCTGTCTGTCATCATCATCAACGTGACTTTGGCAGTTCCCAGCGCCATCTTCACCGAGGCGTTCCTGTCTTATATCGGCATGGGCGTGCCTGTGCCCCAGCCCTCTTGGGGCATGCTGGCTCAGGAAGGCGCCGGCATGTTCCAGCTGTATCCCTCTCAGCTGTGGATCCCGGCTATCGCCATCAGCCTGACCATGCTTTCCTTCAACCTGCTGGGCGACGGCCTGCGGGATGCCTTTGACCCGCGCTTGAGGAGGTGACCACCATGGCAAAAGATACGAAGAAAGTAGTTTTGGACGTGAACGACCTGCATGTGTCCTTCGACACCTACGCCGGCGAAGTGAAAGCCGTGCGAGGCGTCACCTTCACCCTTCACGAGGGCGAAGTGCTGGCCATTGTGGGCGAGTCCGGCTGCGGAAAGAGCGTGACCGCCCAGACCGTGATGAAGCTTAACCCCATGCCCCCTGCCCGCATCCCCCAGGGCGAGGTGCACCTGGGCGAGCATGACATCGTCAAGGCCAGCGAAAAGGAGATGCAGACCCTCCGCGGCAAGGAAGTGTCCATGATCTTCCAGGACCCCATGACCTGCCTGAACCCCACCAAGCCTGTGGGCAAGCAGATTGTGGAGGCCATCCGCCACCACCGGAAGCTGTCCACGGCGGAAGCCAAGGCGGAGGCCATCAAGTACCTGAAGATGGTGAACATCCCCAACGCGGAAGAGCGTGCCAAGCAGTATCCCCATGAGTTCTCCGGCGGCATGCGCCAGCGCGCCATGATCGCCATGGCTCTGTCCTGCAATCCCAAGGTGCTCATCGCCGATGAGCCCACCACGGCCCTGGATGTGACCATCCAGGCCCAGATCATGGATCTGCTGGCGGAGATTAAGGAAGAGACCGACACCGCTATCATCCTCATCACCCACGACCTGGGCGTGGTGGCCGGCATGGCCGACCGGGTGGCGGTGATGTACGCCGGCAAGATTGTGGAGACCGGCTCTGTGGAGGACATCTTCTACCGCAACGCCCACCCCTACACCCAGGCCCTGCTGAAGAGCCTGCCTTCGGTGGACGCGGACAAGACCGAGCGGCTGGTGTCCATTGCGGGCACCCCTCCCGATCTGCTGAACCCGCCTCACGGGTGCGGGTTCGCCGCCCGGTGCAAGCGCTGCATGAAGATCTGCCAGGAGGAGCAGCCCCCCGAGTTTACGGTGGGCGAAGGCCATGTGGCTTCCTGCTGGCTGCTCCATCCCGACTGTCCCAGCCCGGAAGAAAGGGGAGAGAAAGATGTCGACTAAATCCAACGAGGTGCTCCTCTCCCTGGAGGACATCTGCAAATACTTCAAAGTGTCCGGCGGTACCCTGAAGGCTGTGGACCATGTGTCCTTTGAGATCCACAAGGGCGAGACCATGGGCCTGGTGGGCGAGTCCGGCTGCGGCAAGTCCACCCTGGGCCGTGTGGCCATGGGCATTTACCCGCCCACCTCCGGCAAGCTGAGCTACAAGGGCAAGGCGGTGAACCTGAAGCACGGAAGCGACCGGTTCAACTACTCCAAGGTGGCCCAGATCATTTTCCAGGACCCCTACGCCTCTCTGGACCCCCGTATGACCGTTTCCTCCATCATCGAGGAGGGCATGGTCATCCACAACATGTACGACGAGAAGCGCCGCAAGGAGCGGGTGTACGAGCTGCTGGAGATGGTGGGCCTGAACCGTGAGCACGCCAACCGCTTCCCCCACGAGTTCTCCGGCGGCCAGCGCCAGCGTATCGGCATTGCCCGGGCCCTGGCCATCGAGCCGGAATTCATCGTCTGCGACGAGCCCATCTCCGCTCTGGACGTGTCCATCCAGTCCCAGGTCATCAATCTGCTTTCTGACCTTCAGGACCGCCTGGGCCTGACCTACCTGTTCATTGCCCACGACCTGAACATCGTCAAGTACATCTCCGACCGCATCGCCGTGATGTACCTGGGCAATGTGGTGGAGCTTGCCAGTTCCGACGAGCTGTACAAGAACACCCTGCATCCCTATTCCAAGGCGCTGCTCTCCGCGGTGCCCATTCCGGACCCCAATGAGGAGGCCCAGAAGAAGCGGATCATCATTTCCGGCGACGTGCCCAGCCCCATCAATACCCCCAAGGGCTGCAACTTTGCCGGCCGCTGCCCTCAGGTCTGCGACCAGTGCAAGGAGTCCAAGCCCAAGCTGCAGGAGATCACTCCCGGCCATTTCGTGGCCTGCCACCTGGTGCAGCCCCAGAAAAAGTAATCGATCCCAAGAAAAGGCCGTCCCAAGGGGGGCGGCTTTTTTGCGTGGGGTTACAGCAGAATTCCCAGGACGCCCACCACCAGCATAAAGAGGCTTAGACCGGCCAGCGCGCCGTAGGTGACGTCCCTCTCCCCTCCCCGGACCACCTCCCGGACGGTGTGGGCCAGAAAGAACACAAAAGTAAACGGGGTCAGCCAGATCAGCCAGCTGCAAAGTGTGAGGAAGAGCTCTGTGAGATTCAAAACCATCGAAAGGCCTCCCGTGAGTTAGTTTTAACTAATTTCATAATAGCACACGCTCCCCTGCTTTGCAAGGAAATGTGTAGTTTTTAAAAGAGAAAAAGCGATTTTCCCCATTTTCAAAGGGGGGACGGAAGAGTACAATAGACGCGAACGCCCGGTGGGAAGCCGGGCCTTTCAGAAGGGAGAAGCTGCTATGAAATCATTGACCCCCAAATACCCCCACATGCTCCACGGCGGGGACTACAACCCGGACCAGTGGCTGGACCGGCCGGACATTCTGGAGGAGGACATCCGCCTGATGAAAGAGGCCCGCATCAACTGTGTGTCCGTGGGCATTTTCGCCTGGGCCCAGCTGGAGCCGGAAGAGGGCGTGTATCACTTTGACTGGCTGGAACAGATTGTGGACCGGCTGTACCACCAGGGCATTTACACCATTCTGGCCACCCCCTCCGGGGCAAAGCCAGTGTGGATGAGCGAGAAGTACCCGGAAATCCGCCGGGTGCGGCCGGACCTGCGGCGGGAGGAGACCGGCGGCCGGCACAACCACTGTTACACCTCTCCTCTGTACCGGGAGAAGGTGCGGGCCATGGACTCGGCCCTGGCCCAGCGGCTGGGGAACCATCCCGGGGTAATTCTGTGGCACCTGTCCAACGAGTACGGCGGGGAGTGCTACTGCCCCCAGTGCCAGGCGGCCTTCCGGGAGTGGCTGAAGAGGAAGTACGGCACTCTGGACAACCTGAACCACCAGTGGTGGACCACCTTCTGGAGCCACACCTACACCGACTGGGAGCAGATCCATGCCCCAGTGCCCCACGGGGAGACCAGCGTCCACGGCCTGACGCTGGACTGGAAGAGGTTTGTCACAGACCAGGTGGTGGACTTCCTGAAGGTGGAGCGGGACGCGGTGAAGGCGGTAAACCCGGAGCTTCCGGTGACCACCAACTTTATGTACGACTTCTACCAGTACAACTACTTTAAATTCAAGGACCAGCTGGACGTGATCTCCTGGGACGCCTACCCCCAGTGGCGCAATGAGGGCAACGAGCCCATGGCGGCGGACTTCGCCCTGTGGCACGACGTGATGCGCTCCCTGAAGGGACAGCCCTTCCTGTTTTTGCAGAACTTTTCCGGGAAGGAACAGACCGTGGACCTGCCCGCGGGGTATGAGGATCTCCAGGGGAAACCGGTGAAGCAGGGGGTCCTGGCGGCCTATGACAGCCAGGTGTTTTGCAGGAGAAAGCCGGAAAAGGCCTGAGAATACCAGGGGGGAAGCACAAAACTGGGTAGGGAAACCGGGTAAAAATTGTTCGGTACGGCAAAAATACAAAAAGGCAAGACTTTTTGTAGAAAAGCGCCGGGATCTATGTTAAGATTTTATTAAGAGAGCGGGCGCGGCGGTTTCGTCAGCGCCCAATACCCTGTTGTGTAAAAAGATGGGATAAGAAAGGAAAGGCCTGCATTATGGAACAATCGGCTCAGTCTTTTTTCAGCCCTGAAAACCGCGTAGCCCCTCTGGGAATTGTGGCCATGGAAGGCGCCCAGGAGCTGGCGGACAAGATCGAAACGTACCTGGTGCGGTGGGCAAACCAGGCCGGCATGGACGTGGAAAGCTTTCGCATTGGCTGCAGCTGCCCCCGGTTCTCCTCCGGAGACGGCAAGGGCATTCTCAGCAGCTCCGTCCGGGGGTACGACCTGTACTTCGTGGTGGACGTGGGCAATTACAGCTGCACCTACAAGTATTTCGGCAAGGAAAACCACATGTCCCCCGACGACCACTACCAAGACCTGAAGCGGCTGATCCAGGCCGCCATGGGCAAGGCTCACCGGATTAACGTGGTGATGCCCCTGCTGTACGGCGGGCGCCAGCACCGGAGAAGCTACCGGGAGTCCTTGGACTGCGCCTTCGCTCTCCAGGAGCTGCAGCAGATGGGCGTGGACAACGTGGTCACCTTCGACGCTCACGATCCCCGGGTGCAGAACGCCGTGCCCCTGATGAGCTTTGACAACCTGATGCCCTCCTACCAGGTGCTCAAGGCCATGTTCCGCAACTTCCCCGACCTGTCCACCGACCGGGAGGACTTTATGGTGGTGAGCCCCGACGAGGGCGCTCTGAACCGGAACATGTACTACGCTTCCGTGCTGGGCTGCGAACTGGGCATGTTCTACAAGCGCCGGGATTACTCCCGCATTGTGGACGGCCGCAATCCCATTGTGGCCCACGAGTACCTGGGCTCCGATGTGGCCGGCAAGGATGTGTTCGTCTCCGACGACATCATCTCCTCCGGCGACTCCATGCTGGACATCGCCTACAACCTGAAGGCCCGCAAGGCCAAGCGGATCTTTACCTACGCCACCTACGCCATCTTCACCAACGGTCTGGACGCTTTCGACAAGGCCTACCAGGATGGGCTTATCGACGGCGTGTTCGGCTCCAACCTGACCTACCGCACCGAGGAGCTGAAGAACCGGCCCTGGTTCTACGAGGTGGACGTGTCCAAGTATATCGCCTACTTTATCTCCGCCATGAACCACGATATGTCTGTCAGCGCCATGATCGACCCCCACGAGAAGATTAAGGCCCTCTTGGAGCGCCGCCGCCGCGAGCGCAGTCTCCAGCAAGGCGCCCAGCTGACCTTCTAGCCAGCGTGACGCTGGACCCAAGTCGCGCCATGGGCGGTGGGCTTACGCCCACGCTGAAAAGGACGTAAATGCACGTCCGCGCCGATGGACATGTTCGCAGAGAACTCCCGGCGCGGACGCGAGCTTTTTTCTTCCACAGGCGCGGCGTTAAGCCGCCGCCCCAAAGCGCGACTTGTCCCGCGGGGTCACCCGCCGCCCAGGGCCGCTCGCTGCGCTCGGGCTGTGGTAGGCGTAAACGCACGTCCGCGCCAAGGATTACCCCGCGGACCGCTAGGTGCTTATTCCCTGCGCTGGGAGTAAGCGAAGCGCACGCCCCCGCGACTTGTCCTGCGGGGTCACCCGCCGCCC
>CALWCD010000012.1 GCA_944376265.1 uncultured Clostridia bacterium
GCCCGACTGGATTCGAACCAGCGGCCTACAGAGTCGGAGTCTGTCACTCTATCCAGCTGAGCTACGAGCGCAAATATGTATGAGAACCGCGGAAGCGGTAGTCAACGTTTTGAAAAATAGTAGTCAAACAGTAGTCAACGGCGGGATTTTTCTTTTCCGCCGAACCCGCAAAGCCCGATGAACACTGGCTTTTTCGGAATGTCTCAACTGAATCGGCCTGAACCGTCGGAGTCTGTCACTCTATCCAGCTGAGCTACGTGCGCAAATATATATGAGAACCGCAGAGGCGGTAGTCAACTTGTAGGAAGTCTCCTGCTGATCGAGACCATTTCAAGAACCAATTATGAGGATAGCACGGTTCTATTGAAAAAAGAAGGGAATTTTGTCGAAAAAAACTTTTTTCACTCTTCCCGGTCGTGCTCCAACTGACGCCGCACCCAATCCACCGCTTCTTCCGCAGAAACGCTTTGAGAAGCGCGAAGCAGGGCAATCAACTTTTTCTCGTCCGGGGCCAGCTCACCAATGGTGCTGGGGTCAGGGAAGGGCTTTTTCGGGCACCGTTCCCGATCCGTCAAGATCACAGGGGCGCCGCTTTCCTCCTCATCCTCGAAGAAAAACTCGATGGGCGCACCGCAGATGCGAGCAATCTTTCCCAACGTTGCCGGATCAGGAGAAGTTTTTCCCGTTTCGTAGTAGGTGTAGGTAGCGCGGTTCATGTTCAAAGCGTCGGCAATGTTCTGCTGGGAATAGCCCGCTTTCAATCGGGCCTGCCGCAAACGGTCCGCCAAAAAACTATTGGTTCCGCCGAAACTTTTCGCCATGAAAAAACTCCCATTCTCCTTCTCTCTTGTAGATCCGCCATCACAGCTGAATGAAAGGACCACCCATTAGCATCCCCCATTCTCTGGCGGAGAACCACGAAAAAAGGGGCACCTTTTCAGGTGCGATATATATTATATACTAGCTTCGACAAAAAAGCCAGTGATTCGACGCAATTTGCAGACTAGAGTGAAGTATCTTCACAAGCACGGACTTTTTCCACGGCGAAAAGTTTTTTCTTTCCCTGCATTGACTTTTCCGGTTTCCAGCAGTATAATAATGAGGCATTCAAAATGCGGGCGTAGTTCAGTGGCAGAACATCAGCTTCCCAAGCTGAATATGAGGGTTCGATTCCCTTCGCCCGCTCCAGCGGCAAGCTGCCGCTCCCAAGTCGCGAATCTCACTATGGTGAGGTTCGCGATTTTTATTTCCCGCGTTTTTGGTGTGGGTTCATTCTTGTCCAGACAGCACAGCGGCGTGACGCTGGACCCAAGACGCGGTGCTGGTCCCCTGGGGGGACCGCCCAGCACCGACCGAGCCGGCAGGCGAGGCTTTCACTTTTGTGGGGTGCGTTACTTTTTTGCCCGCGTTTATCCTCCAGCAAGTGATTCACGCGCAGTAACTTCCGCAGCCTCTATTAGCCGCTTTTAAGAGGGCCTTTGTGCGATGGTAAGGGGAGCCCCCCTATGCTTGGGACCATACCAAACGGTGAACATTCCAGATTGCGACCGCCTTTGGAATGCTCGTCCCAAGCAGAAGCCCGTCGCGGGAGGGGGGAATCCTGCGACGGGCTTTCCGTTATCTGGAATGTCAAGCTGGCCTTCATTCTGGGAAACAGGGGATGTTCCCCTACGGGGATTCCCGGAATTCCCGGTGTAGATTCCCCTATTCCGCCAGAAACACCTCCTGCTCGATGGTAACGCCGTACTTCAAGATCTGCTCCATTGCCCTGCGAAAAAGCGGGTACCTGCCCTCCCTGAGGGCCGCACGGACTCGGTTCAGATACGTTTCCGAACGTTCCAGGCCTGTTGTGTGGTGGGCCGCAACGTCTTCGCCTGCCATGCGCATGGGCAGCAGGGAGGGGAATATTTCCTGCAGCTGCTCAAACATTTGAAATCCTCCCAAATCGATATCCGCCCAAAAGACAACCTGTGTCTGCTTGTGCAGCGAGGAGGCTATTTTGGCGAAAAACTTTCGTTTTTGCGGGCTTGAGCAGCCGCCGTGAAAAACCGCAAGTTCGTCTGGCTGGAGTTCGGAGAGAATGAATTCATCGTAATTGGTCTTATTCTCAATGAATACCACTCTTCGGACGCCTGCCAGATGGAAGGACTGAATGGCATCCACTCCCGAGCTGGGCAGAGCCAGGCCATAGGGGCTTGCGGCATCCACACAGATGGTCCCCTTCCCGGTCTGGACGATCCCATGGCCGGAAAGCTCATACAGTTCCGGCCGGGCATATATCCCCAGGTAGGCCAGCTGTTCCCTCTCCCCCATCTCACTCTGCTCCTTGGCTTCCATCAGCCCGGCAGAGTATTCCAGGGCAATCTTCAAAAACTCTCTCCGCACTTCCCTCTCAAAGGTCTTGGTATTCTGAAAGCACTGATTGCTGAAGGCGCGCATGGTGATGGCCTCCCCCTGGAGCGAATCGTACATCCGCAGGGCGGTCAGCAGGTTGTCCAGCAGAAGCATGCCGTTCTTGCAGTAAGAGGGGACCCGCAGTGTCTCCTGGGCCTGACGGCAGACGTCATCCCGCCATGCCCCCACCCAGTCCGTTGTCACATCAGCCAGCTTTCCGGCCACTTTCTCCTTCACCATTTCCGCCAGCTCTTTCGGATGGGTCCGGCCTGTTAGGCTGTAGCATTCCGCAAGCCGGTCCAGGTTCAGCACAACCCGGGAGAGCACCGGCCGCCCGGAGACCCATTGGGCGGAAACCAGCCCTTGGGCCTCCAATTTTCCCACCGCGCTGTTCCATTCATCCCGGACCTGGGCGTCCTCATACACATACTCCGGAAGCTCGTGCTTTTCGATCTGCAGCATCACCCTGCGCCCGGAGGCGCCCGGCTGAGTAAGGTGCTTGCTTTTCTCATATTTGTCCAGCAGGCGGGAAAGAAGGAGTTCCTGTTTCATATGGAAAAGATCTCCTTTCCCCACGCCTTGGTGTGCATGCGATACCCCTCTTTGAGGACCAGATGAGTGCGATCTGCAAGCGGCATAATATCCGGCAGCTTGTCCGGCGGCGTGCAGATGATGGCCTGCAGCCCCATTTTCCGCAGCAGGCGGACGCTTTCCACAATGCGGTCGCTGTCCATTTTGTTGAACGCCTCGTCAAACACCACCAGCCGCACCGTGTTATTGGCCAGGACAGAGGGGTTGTTGACCTGATACAGCTGGGCAAATGAAGCCAGCACTGCAATGTAGAAAGGCGTTTGGGTTTCCCCTCCGGATTTTGTGTTCAGCGTTTGAGAGAGCATCTGCTTGGAGCCATTCTGGTCCGTGGTTTCCAGGTCGAATTTCAGGTAGGTTCTGAAATCGGTGAACCGCTGGATATTCTGCTGGAGTTCGCTCTGCTTTCTGGCATTGGACTGGGTGTCGTCCGACATGGCGATCTGGCTGAACATGGTCTCAATCAGCTTTCCATATTTCTGCTGGAAGGGCAGCGCAAACAGACCGCCCTCACCTTCCATCAGCTCCGGCGCCATGATCATGTCGTAGTAGTCGGCGTAGTCCGGGCTGCGGTCTACCCGGAACTGGTACTGATCCGTGCCGAACTTGGCCTGCTTCAGCGCCTTGTTCAGGTTTCTCACCTGCTCCATCACCTGGTCAATGCTGGATTTCAGCTTCGACAAGAAATCGTTCTGGAATTGCTCCAGGGCGCTTGTCCGGGCAGCCCGGATCTTCTCCCGGTATTCCGGCAGCTCGCTTTCTTCCAGGGTGCGCCGCTCCGCCTCGTACTCATCGTTGTCCGCCGCATCCACCCGGAAGGGGCAGGGCTTGAACTGATCGGCGTAATTGCTTCTGGCCTGGAACAGGTTTTGCTGGGCCAGGTCCCTTTCGTTCACGGTCTGAGCAAGCCGGTCGCTGAAGTTTTTATGCACCACAGCGGCCTGTTTCAGCCGCGCCAGCTCCTGCTGATACCGGGGAATGCCCACCGTTTCCGAATACTCCTGGGAAAATTTCCCCGCCAGGGATTCCTCCATGGCGGCAAGCTTTTGATACAGCTCCGGAAGCCGCTGGTATTCCAGCTGGCGGATCTGCTCTTTCAGCTGTCCTCTTCGGTCCAGGGTTTCCTGGTGCCGGTCACGCAGCTCTTTGATCTCTCCTCCCAGCCGGTGAATGTTCTGCCGCTGTTCGTCCAGCCAGAAAATATTCAGGCTGCCCAGCTGTTCCTCGATGGTTTGAATCTCCTTTTCAAGCTCCAGCGTGCGCACATAATCCTCCAGCTTTTCCCCCACGGTTTTCTGCACGAAGAACTGGGTGAACAGGGGCTCTTCCTGCCGCTTCAGCACCTGAAGAACCGGAGACCAGTCGTGGATCCAGTGCTCTGTCCGGGCCAGCTCCTCCTCCAAGCGCCGGATGCGCAGCGCCACAGCCCGGCGGCCGATATAGGCGTCCTCCATCAATTCCCGGCGCAGCGGTCGGGTGACGTACCCCTGATAGAGCATCCCTTCCGCCGTGACTGCCACCCTGTGCCTTCGGAGGTCTTCCACATGGGCGCAGCAGATCACCCGGCCCAGCAGATAGTCGATATAGCTGCGGGCCAGATCGTTCTGTGTCTCCACCTTCTGCGCCAGGCTGTTTTCCTGGGGAGTCCATCTTTCCCGTTCCCGCAGCTTCCCTACATCCACAATGCCAAACGAGTGCTGGGAAAACTCCCTTTTTATCCGGTTGTAGAGCTTCAGCGCTGCCTGGAAGCAGGCGGGCTCCACCAGAAGGTAAAACTTCTGTGTATTCAGGTACCCTTCCACCGCGCCCCGCCAGGCCTCCTCTTTGATCTCCAGCACGTCCGCCAGAATGGGCAGCTCCACCGGACGGCCCACCTGCTGTGCCAGCTCCCCGCTCAAGCGCTTCTGGAGCTGGAGGAGCGCCGGGGGATAATCCTTCACATTCCTGCGCAGGTTGTCCAGTGCCGCCCTCTTTTGATCCGCCTGGGTCTTGAATTCCTCCAGTTTGTCTTCCACCTTGTGCCCGGCGTTCCGGATGGCCCCGGACAGCTCCCCCGTTGCAGACTGGGCTTTCTCAAAGACAGCCAGCGGCCTGGAAAACAGCTCCGGCCCCGCCTTCTCAAAGGGGGCGTATGCTTTCCCGGCCATTTCCGCGGCCTGCTTCACACCCATCAGGTCCTCTTTCTCGTCCCAGGACGCAATCGTCTCCCACAGGCTCTTCATCCGGCTGGCCTCCCGCCGGATATCCAGCGCCAGCCCCTGAAGGCCCACCATCAGTCTTTCGTTTTCCCGGGCGCACTGCTGCTTCTGCTGCGTGAGCTTTTCCTCCTCCTGAAAGACACTGCTCTGCGCTACCGCCAATTCCAGCTCCCGTTTCCGGGCTTCTTTTTGTGTGATTTCCTCGCTCAGCGCCCGGACTTGCTCCTCGGTTTCGTCCAGCGAGGTTTTGCAGTCCCGCCGTTCCAGCTCTGCCCGGTCAATGGCAGATTTCTCCACCTCTTTTTCCGCCCACAGGGACAGAAACGATTGAATCCGCCACCGGTCGATGGCCTGCCTCCACTCCCGGTATTTCCGCCCGATCCCCCTCAGGGCTTCCAGCTTTTCCTCCTGCCGTTGTGCCAGCTGCTCGTGGCGTTTGTAGTCCCGGATATTCTGCTGCATGGCCTCGATATCCGGTTTCTCGGGAATATCGCAGATGTTTTCCGTGATGAATTTCTGTATATCCACAATGGGGCGGAAGGAAACGGCTTTTTTCATCATCCGCATGGCCTGTTTGTTGTGGACGTTCCACTTTGCCAGCAAGTCCTTCTGGTACTGCTCGTGGGTGTCATAGAGTTTCCCGTGGGTGCCATAGGTTTTCAGGTACAGCCGGAGAGCGGGAATATCCATGGCCTCCCCCTGGCGGACAAAGCAGTCCTCCGGCAGGCCGCCGCTGTAAAGGAAAAAGCGGTCCGTGCGGCTCCCGTCGTTCCGGCAGTCGAAAATGATGCCGCACACAAACTGCGTTCCCTCCACCTCGTCCCAGAATTCACAGGCGATAAAGCTGGAAAAATCCTTTGCCCGCCGGGAGCCGGGGTTATTCTCATCCATGTCCGCCCGCAGATATCCGTCCAGCGTCCGCTGGGACTTTTCGTTGGCTGCCTGGTTGAAGTTGCGGGCGTTGGTCTCCCCCAGAAGGACAATCTGGAGGGCATCGATAATGGTGGATTTTCCGGCGCCGTTCTTTCCTGTCAGGAAATTGATGTCGTCCACCTGGATGAGTTCCTTGGAGAAATAGAGCCAGTTAATCAGCAGGATTTTCTTCAGCTTCTTCATCTTTCTCTTCCTCCTCCTTTCTCAGCACGGACACAATGGCGTTCAGCCTTTCACTGGAAACCGCCGACAGCACGGTAGGCAGTATGGCAAATTTGCAGCCTGCCTGATTGTACCTGCCCTCTATCCTCTGGATCACCGAGTGGTTGTCCAACAGGGAAAGGGCCCGCTTCACCTCGTCCATATTGGGCTTTGCAGGCAGGATTGCGTAGTCTGTAACCACCTTCTCCAACAGGTCCCGGACAGAGCACACCGCATCCTGGGCCAGCCCCAGCCGCTCTAAGTTCTCCTCGTACAGCATTCGAATAGCCAGAAGGATGGCGGTTTCCTTTTTGTTCAGGCTGCACCGATTTGCCTCATCCGTGTTCAGCACATAGAAGTAGCCGTTCATATCGTCCTTGCGCAGGTCCCAGTCCAGGAGAGCCAAATACTCCTGTATCACCTCAAAATGGGTGGAAAGGAACACGTAATCAGGGTTATTGACCCGCCCCTCCCCCTGCTTGTACACGGTTCTGACCACATACGTTCGGCTGAGCAGTTGGTTGCAGACGGCTTTAAAACGTTCCAGCTCTTTTTGTGTGGCTGTATTGATCCAATCAAGATTCATGGTTTCTCTCCTTGCGGGTGATCTGAAGCTGAGGGATGGTGTACTCATTTTCCGTGAACGTGCCCTCCAGTTCCCGGACCAGATAGTCCGCGTCCGGGTCCTGCCCTGTGAGCACAGCCAGCATGCTCATGATGTAGGCCTTGTCGTCCGACAGTCCCAAATCCTTGGAATAGCAGATATCCCGGCCCTCCAGCCACGTTCCCACATAGGCCGCAATGGCGGCCCGGCCATACTCGGTGCGGAACAGCCGGGCGGCCTGCTCCTCCGTGGCGGCATCCAGCCCTGTTTCCTCTATGAGAACCGGCGATGCCTTCACACGTTTTCCGGGCCGCTTGCGGTACCAAAGACTTTTCTCCGAAAGGAACGACTGCTCCAAAAGCTGGAACACCGGCTGGATTCGGTCCACCAGCTGGGAGGAACGGCGGTTTTCCCCCAAGGCCCCCAAAAGATAGTTCAGGTTTCCTCGGACATTGTAATCCCGGTTGGTCAGATTCTCCAGCTTCTGGGTGGTGGCCCGGGTGTATCGCCGCACCTGCTGGTCGATTTCATCCAGGAAGTCGTGCTCGATGCTGTCATAGCAGTCCTTTACCCAAAACATCTTTTGCAGCAAATCCCTTCGGCACTCGTCCAGCGTAGCACCCCGGCGGTCCTGCAGCGCGGCGTTGGAAAGGGCCAGCAGCAGCGCGTCGTCCTCCACCCAGCTTGTGAGGATCGTCTGAATGGGGACCCGGTATTTGGGAACGGAATCCTTGATTTTCAGCGGACGGATATAAGCCTCCACCACTTTTTGACCAAACTCATCGAAATGGGAAGCCAGCACGTCGTTCACTTCCTGCATCTTGATCTGAAGCTGAAAGAAGTGCTTTACGTTGTGGTAGACCATCTGCAGCAGGTGGATCAGCGCCTGGGTGTTCTCGTAGGCGCTGTAAACCGCCGCCATTTTATCGTAGACGCTGCCGCCTTCCGCTGCCACCTTCAGGGTGGAATAGGTGCCGAACACGTAGGAATAGCCCCGCACGGGGCTGTCGTCCCGGAGCTGATGGAACACTTCCAGCAAACGGCTGCTGTACCCGGGAACCGTGATGTATTCCTCAAAGTCCTCGCCGCGCTCCCTTTCAAACCAGCCCTTGCGGTACAATTTCCGCACGAGAAACCTGGCCCGGCCTGAAATGTCCCGCAGCTCCTCCTCGTCGATATCCTCTCCCTCAAAGGTGGCATCGGCCAGCTGCTGCTCCAGTTTCCCTCTCAGCATGGAGTAAAACGTGTCTTCCGGGATTTTCAGATTTTCTCTGTAGGTCTCGTAAAGCACATCCAGTGCATCCGCATACAACGCCCGATTCGGCGACGCCAGCACAGAAAACAGCTCTGTGGGAACGCGCTCAAACAGATTCATCCCCATTCCCCCTTCCACGGATATCGTTTTGCAAAATCCCCCTGGCACAGGGGGCGCAAGTCCCGCCGCTTCAACCGCTTTTGGCAGGTTTCGACACTAAAATCATATCACATATGGAACGCTTCAAAAAGTCCCTTTTTTCAAACTGTGGAGCCATTTTTCCCTTTCCTCCGGGCCATAGCCCGGAGGAAAGGGGACTGTTTCCAAAAAAAGAACGGCAGGCTGACCCAGTTCCGGGCTGTCCTGCCGTTCTTGTGGCTTTTGGTTTTGCTGATGGGTCCTCCGGCCTGTTGAGCTTACTCTTCCACTTCAAAGAGGGCTTCGGTCTCCACAGGCATGTTCAGGGGCAGAGCGCTGACGCCCACGGCGGAACGGCTGGGCATGCCCACCTCTTCGCCGAAGAGCTGGATCAGCAGCTCGGTGCCGCCGTTGGCCACCTGGGGCTGGGCGTAGAAATCGGGGGCGGAGGCCACAAAGCAGGTCACCTTCACCACGTTCTTCACCTTGTCCAGGTCGCCGATCTCCCGCTTCAGCACGGCCAGCACGTTGAGCATGGAGTTTTTGGCGTACTCATAGCCCTGCTCGGCGGTGACGTTCACACCCAGGCACCCGGTGACAGGCTCTCCGATGGAGGGGCCGCAGCCGGAAATAAAGTACAGGCCCTGGGCGAACTTTTTGGCGGGAGCGTAGGAACCGGCCTTGGTGGGGGGCGTGGGCAGGCTCAGGCCCAATTCTTGCAGCTTTTCTTCGATCTTGCTCATGGGAATCATCCTTTCCAAAAGAAGTGACTGACGGTTCTATCCGTAGTATAGCACGTTCCGGGAAAAATGGATAGGGCGTTTTTCCAGGGAATGGAGCCAAACAGAAAACCCAGCCGCCGCCCTGGAGGCGCACAGCCGGGTGTTCCTGATTTATGGGTGTGCTTCGTGTGTCTCGGTGCGGGAGGGCCGCCGCCTTTGAAAGAAGGCAAGCATGTCCTTCGGACGTACTGTTCGCGGGCTTTAGCCTTTCAGTTCCACACGGCGGATCTTGCCGGAGATGGTCTTGGGCAGGTCGTCCCGGAATTCTACAATCCGGGGATACTTGTAGGGAGCGGTGTTCTTCTTCACGTAGTTCTGGATCTCTTTCTTCAGTTCCTCGCTCTTTTCCGTACCCTTGGTCAGCACGATGATGGCCTTTACCACCTGGCCGCGGACCGGGTCGGGGGCGCTGGTGACGGCGCACTCCAGCACGTAGGGCAGCTCCATGATGACGCTCTCGATCTCGAAGGGCCCGATGCGGTAGCCGGAGGACTTGATCACGTCGTCGGTGCGGCCCACATACCAGAAGTAGCCGTCCTCATCCCGCCAGGCGGTGTCGCCGGTGTGGTAGATGCCCTCGTCCCAGGCCTCTTTGGTCTTTTCCTCGTCCCGGTAGTAGCCCATGAACAGGCCGCAGGGGACGCCCCGGGTGGTGCGCACCACCACTTCGCCGGTCTCGCCCACAGGGGCGGGGGTGCCGTCGGGCAGAAGGATGTCCACGTCGTACAGAGGGCTGGGAACACCCATGGAGCCGGGCTTGGGCACGGTGCCCACCGGGTTGTAGATGGTCAGGGTGGTCTCGGTCTGGCCGAAGCCCTCCATCAGGGACATGCCGGTGGCCCGCTTCCACTGCTCGTACACCTCCGGGTTCAAGGCCTCGCCGGCGGTGGTGGAGTACTCAATGGAGGACAGGTCGTACTTGGAAAGGTCCTCCTTGATGAAGAACCGGTACATGGTGGGCGGGGCACAGAAGGTGGTGATGTGGTACTTTGCGAACATGGGCAGGATGTCGTGGGCGTCGAACTTGTCAAAGTCGTAGGTGAAGATGGCAGCCTCGTTCATCCACTGGCCGTAGTACTTGCCCCACAGGGCCTTGCCCCAGCCGGTGTCGGAGATGGTGAAGTGGAGGCCGTCGGGGTTCACGTTGTGCCAGTATTTGGCGGTGATGTAGTGGCCCAGGGCGTACTTGTAGTTGTGCTCGGCAATCTTGGGATAACCGGTGGTGCCGGAGGTGAAGAACATGAGCATGGGATCGCTGCCGCAGGGGGCATCGGCCTTGCGCTCGTAGGTGTCGGGGAATGCCTCCATCTCCTTGTCGAAGTCGTGCCAGCCCAGGCGGTTCTGGCCCACCATGATCTTCACTTCCACGCTGGGGCAGTTCTGGGCGGCCTTCTCCGCCTCGTCGGCCACCTGGCCGTCGGCGGTGCAGAGGATGGCCTTCACCCCGGCGGCTTTAAACCGGTAGTCGAAGTCGTGCTCCATCAGCAGGTTGGTGGCGGGGATGATCACCGCGCCCATCTTGTGCAGGGCGGTGATGACAAACCAGAACTGGTAGTGGCGCTTTAACACCACCATCACCCGGTCACCCCGCTGGATGCCCAGGCTCTCCAGGTAATTGGCGGTTTTGGAGGACCAGCGGCTGATATCGGAGAAGGTGAAGCGGCGCTCCACCTTGTCACGGGACACGTGGAGCATGGCAAGCTTGTCGGGAGACTTCTCCGCCAGCTTGTCCACAATGTCGAAGGCGAAGTTGAACTTCTCCTCGTTCTGGAACTGAATGCCGCTGAGGATGCCGTTTTCGTCCAGGGTGGTCTTCACAAAGGGGGTGGAGACGGTCTCCCGGTCCTGGCGGGCCAGCTTGGCGTCAATCAGCTTCTGGAACCGGTCCTGCTCCGGGGCGAACTCCTCGGCGCCCTTCAGGACGATGGCGTAGATCTGGCACTCTTCCCCGCCGGTGGCGATCATGCCGTGGGGAGTGGCGGAGTTGTAGTAGATGGAGTCGCCCTCATGGAGCACCTCCACATGGCTGCCCACCTGCATTTTCATGGTGCCCTTGATGACGATGTCAAACTCCTGGCCCACGTGGGTGGAAAGCTTGATGGCCACGTTCTGGGCGGCGGGGTCGTAGGGCATGGTGACAAAGAAGGGCTCGGCGGTCTTGTTCTTGAACAGAGGGGCCATGTTCAGGTATTTAAAGCCCTGCCGCCGGGTGATGGGCAGCCCGTCGCCTTTCCGGTTGACGGTGTAGGTGGACAGGGTGGGGGAAACGCCTTTGATCAGGTCGGTGGGGTCGATGCCGAAGCGCATGGCGCACTTGTAGATGAAGGTGAAGCTGAAGTCCTTCTCCCCCGCCTCGCACTGCTCGTATTCCTCCTTGGAAACGCCGGTGCATTTGGCCATTTCCTCCTGGGAAAGGCCGGTGATCTCCCGCATGGTGCGGATGCGTTCCGCCACCTCGGCAAGCTGTGTTTTCAGGTCTGTTTTTTCCATTTCCATGTTGGTTCCCCTTTCTGCGCGAAACGCGCCTTGTTTCTCCGGCGCTGGATTCCGAACTGTGAAAAAATAAAAAATCCGTCTCAAAGAAACTCTCTGAGACGGACTAGATATCCGCGGTACCACTCAAATTGCGCTTTCGCGCCACCTCGTCGGGCTCCAGCAAGCCCTATGCACTAACGCAGCATACACGGGAAGCGCCTACTTTCCACAGGGGGATTTGGGGCCTCCGGCTCGGAAGGGATTGATCCTCTGGCGTCCTCCGCCGGCTCGCAGCAACCGCCGGCTCTCTGAAGGAAGGACAGCCGGACCGTCTTCGTCGCAGCCTTTCCTTTGGCTTTTTTACAAAGCCTATTGAGTTGTGGTTCCTAAACAGAGTACACCACTTTTGAAAGAATGTCAAGAGCTTCCTGCAAGTTTTTATCCGGCAAAGCTCTGGCTGTATGCTTCCAGCCGCTGAATGCCCTGGACGATCATGTCCACCGTCACCTCATAGGGCCACTTGCGCACGTCGATGCCCTTCAGGGCCTTTTCCGCCACGGCCTCCAGGTCCTGGGGCTTGGCGTGGATGTCCGAAAGCCGGGTGGGCAGGCCGATGGACCGGTTGAAGGCCATCACCTTGTCCCGCTCCTCCAGCTGCTTGTCGATGGTAAGCATGGCCAGAATGCCGTAGGACACCACTTCCCCGTGGAGGTGATGGTGCTCCTCGGTGCTGGGCAGGATGGTAAACCCGTTGTAGATGGCGTGGGCCAGGCCGGTGGTGTAGTCCACCTGGACGAAGTTGGACACCAGCCCCGTGGACACGATAATGCCCAGAATCACCTCGGTGAGCTCCGGCGTGACCTGATGGGCCTTGCAGTCCTCCATGGCCTTCCTGCCCCAGCGGAGAATGGGCTGGGCGCACATGGTGCTCAGGGCAATGCCCATGGCATCGGAGTGGGCGGGCACGTCTCCCCGGGAAGAGGCGGTGCACTCAAAGTGCTTGGCCATGGTGTCCCCCATGCCGGCCCACAGGTACTTCACCGGGGCGTCGGCAATGATCTGGGGGTCGATGAAGATGTGGGTGGGGGGCACCTTGGAGAAGGAGTACTCCCGCAGGCTGCCGTCCGGGTGGTAGAGAATGCCCAGGCTGGTGCAGGAGGCGCAGGTGGAGGCAATGGTGGGGAAGGTGAAGAAGGGCCGGCCAGTCTGGTGGGCCAGCACCTTGCAGGTGTCAATGGCCTTGCCCCCGCCCACGGCGAAGATCATGTCCGCGTCCGCCACTTGGGGCCGCAGCATTTCAATGTTCTCCACGGAGGCCTCTCCCCCGTACCAGTAGGTGCCGGTAATCTCAATCTCCGAGCCCTCCACAGCCTTGCGCAGCTTCTTCTCCGCGGCGGCCAGGGCGTGCTTTCCGCCGATGATGGCCGCCTTCTTTCCAAAGGGAGCGCACACGGCAGGGACGTTTTCGTAGGCGTCCTCTCCAATGGTATATCCTGCAAACAATGTCTCTTGCATGGTGAAAACCTTCCTTTCGCAATGGGTATGGTGATGTCGGTTACACGTGCTGGGGCTGGCCCTCCGGGAGAGCGTCCTCCCGGTCCTCCCGGGCGGCGGCCGCCTCATTCCGGCAGCGGCTTTCCGCCTCCGGATGCTCTTTCAGGTACCTGCGGTTCTTGTACACCCCCACGGTGAGGAAGGGTACAATCACCACAGCGATGGCGAAATAGCCGCAGTAGCCGTAGCCGTACTTGATGATGTTGGAAAGCCCCGCCAGAGAAATGGTCATGGACAGGATGATGATAAACGCCGCCACCACCCCGCTGCGGGCGGGAGCGTAGGAGATTTTCCGGAAGACAGACAGCTTTTCAAACCGGGCCACAAACCCGAAGGTGGTGGTCACCCCGGTGGAGATGAGGCACAGCAGCAGGCAGATGCCGTACACCACCGTCAGCCAGCCCATTCCCATCTCCTTGCACACGGTGAGGGTGGGGATCACGGTGCCCCCTTCCACAGAGGTGTACATCCCCTGCCAGGACAGCAGCATGAAAATGGACAGCACCAACGCCACGGAGTTCATGCCGAAGGAGATCCACATGGACCGGGAGCAGGCCTTCTTGGTGGTCAGCGGCGCCCCGCAGGCGATCATGGTGGGGAGGGTGACGCACTGGAATCCGGCGTAGGTAAAGCAGTTCAAAACGGCCTGAGGGACGTTCCCGAAGCCCTGGGTCTCAAAGTCCTTCCAGAGGACTTCCTGCAGGCTGCCGCTGTATGCCACGCCCACGGCGTAGATGGCCACAGCGGTAACCAGAATGGCAATGCCCATGTAGGTGCTGGCCGCCCGGACCAGGTCCGCGCCGAAGATGGTCAGGCTGAGCACCACCAGGCCCACCAGCACAATGCCCAGGTAGTAGTTCAGGCCGAAGTAATCCTGCAAAGCCGAGGCCGCCCCGGAAATGGCCGCCGCCACCGCCATGAGCACCATGATGTAGAAAAAGATTTCGAACAGCACGTACAGCTTGTCAAAGGGGCGGTACAGGGTCTGGAACAGCTCCTTGTAGGAGGAGAGGCCCCGGGTGTTCACCATGAGCATGGCCTCCCGCATGACAATGGTGAGCAGCAGCATGGCCCCCACGGCGCTGACAGGCCCCAGCCAGCCCAGCCCCACGTAGTAGGTGTGGGCCTGGTTGCCGGTGGCGAAGCCGCCTCCCGCGTGGGCGGAAAACAGCACCGCCCCCACGGAAAACAGGGTGAGAAAGGGAATTTTCGCGGACACTTTGTTCATAACGCAACCTCCTGAGAGATAGATTTGAGTTCCCCCAGGGCACAAAAAAGCTCTTTCGTCTTCTCCTGCCCACAGGGACAGAAGAGACGAAAGAGTAAAGCTTCCGCGGTACCACTCTTCTTCATTTCAACAACGAAATGCACCTTTGCGGGTACGGGCCGGGCCATTCGGCACAGCTTGATACCCCTGCGCTGGTAACGGGCGCAGCTCCGTCGGCTCCTACTGTTGGTTCGGGCCGCCGTTCAGCGGTCAGTTCGGCATGTGGCTTCCTGAGTGCCTCGCACCATCCGGCACCTCTCTGACAGGGTCCCACGCTTACTACTCCGCGTCTTCACGTTTTCCGCAACATAAAATACCACCATTTTTCTCCCTTGTCAAGCGGCTGTTTTGAATTTTTTTCGTTCACATCCTGCAAAACAGCCTTTCTGGTCCGGGAAAAAGGCCACATTCCCCAGGCGGTTCAATCCAGGTTTCCCGCCAGGGGGACTATCTCTGCCTGGGTATTTCCTATCGCACGAAACACAAAAGCGCGGCAGGCCCGGCACACCGCCGGAACGCCCGCTGCGCTTTTCGTCTCAGGTTTCAAAAATCCCGGTCAGTTTTCCTTTTCCGGCAGGCTCTCAATCAGGTCGGCGGCGCCGTCCAGCCAGTCGCCCTCGAACAGCTCGATGGCGCCCCGGTCGCAGGCCCAGGCCAGCTTCTCCTCCATGGGCAGCTTGCCCAGCACTTTCAGGTTGTACTTGGCCGCCACTTCATCGATGTGGCTCTCGCCGAACACGGGGATCATCTTTCCGCAGTCGGGACACTGGACGTAGCTCATGTTCTCCACAAGGCCCAGCACCGGCACATTCATCATCTTGGCCATTTCCACCGCCTTAGAGACGATCATGCTCACCAGCTCCTGGGGAGAGGTGACAATGAGGATGCCGTCCAGAGGCAGGGACTGGAACACGGTCAGGGGGGCGTCGCCGGTTCCGGGAGGCATGTCCACAAACATGTAGTCCACGTTGCCCCAGACCACGTCGGTCCAGAACTGCTTGATGGCTCCGGCAATGACGGGGCCCCGCCACACCACAGGGTTGGTCTCCTCTTCCAGCAGCAGGTTGATGCTCATCACCTTGATGCCGGTTTTGGTCTCTACGGCGTAGATGCCGTTCTCATCGGAGAGGGCACGCTGCTTCATGCCGAAGCACTTGGGGATGGAGGGACCGGTGATGTCGGCATCCAGCACAGCCACTTCGCTGCCCCGGCGGCGCAGGGTGGTAGCCAGCAGAGAGGTGACCAGGGACTTGCCCACGCCTCCCTTGCCGCTGACCACGCCGATGACTTTCTTCACGTGGCTCAGGTCGTTGGTCTTTTCCAAAAAGCTCTGGGGCTGCTGCCGGGAGGGGCAGTCCATCCCACAGCTGGAACAATCATGGGTGCAGTTTTCGCTCATTGTTGACTCATCCTTTCTCGTTGGGCGGGCACTCCCCGCCCTTCTATTGTACCCTTTTTTTTCGAAAAGTAAAGTGGCAATGCGCCTGCCCCGTGGATGCCGACAACGCAAAAGTTTTTGATAGGGCAGAGCCCTGCGGCCTCAGTTACCTTCCCTAAGCGCGGGGGCTACACTCCACTTCGGTTGGTCCTGAACGCAGTCCACTGGACTGCAGGACCCCTCGTCGAGGGTTCCCCGGCTAGGAGCCGGCGGGACCTGCGATGAACGAGTGCAAACCGTCCGCGCCTTGACCTATGTGCTGGGCACCATGCGGTCTGCGGCGCTGCTTTTCTTTTGACGGCTTCGCCGTTGAGACCTTGGGGCGCCGCCCCAAACCCCGCAAGTTTTTTGAAAAAAACTTGACTAAAAACTTTTACGTTTCGCTCTCTTCCCCGCTCACCGGCAGCTCGAACCAGAAGGTGCTCCCCCGGCCCAGCATGCTTTCCACCCCGTACTGCCCGCCGTGCATGTCCAGAATGTTCTTCACAATGGACAGCCCCAGGCCGGAGCCCATCTGGGCCCGCTTGTGCTCCTTGTCCACCTTGTAGTACCGCTCCCAGATGTCCTTCAGCTTTTCCTGGGGGATGCCCTCCCCTGTGTCCGTAACGGAGATGCGCACCTTGTCCCCTTCCACCGTCTGGCTCAGGGTGATGGTCTTGTCCTCCCCGGAATAGGTGATGGCGTTGTTCACCAGGTTGTACACCACCTGGGAAATCTTCAGCTCGTCGGCGTCTACCCAGACCTCCTCCCCGCAGTGGAAGGAGAATCGGTAGTCCGCCAGTTTGTCGTACCGGTGCAGAATGGCCCGGATGCTTTCCGTAAGGTTGAACCTGGTCTTTTCCAGGGGCAGCACCCCCGCCTCCAGCTTGGACAGGTCCAGCAGGTCGTTGACCAGGTTGGTCAGCCGCTCCGCCTCGTCGATGATGATCTGCACGTTCTCCGGAGTGTTCTCCCCAGGCAGGTCCCGCATCACTTCCCCGTAACCCTTGATCATGGTCAAAGGGGTGCGCAGGTCGTGGGACACGTTTGCCAGCAGGTCCCGCCGCAGGCCCTCCACCTTGGAGAGCTCCCCGGCGGCGTAGTTCAGGGTGCTGGCCAGTTCCCGCACCTCCCGGGCGCCCCCCTCTCTAAAGCGGATGGCATAGTCCCCTGTCGCCAGCACCTTGGCGGACTCGTTGATGGCCGAGAGCGGCCGGGAGATCTTCCGGGCGATAAGCAGGGCCAGCACCACACCCAGCAGGGCCATCACCACCGTGAGGGCGGTCACCTGCACCAGCAGGGTCTCCTGGATGGAGTCCACCGGGGTGATCTCACTTTCCAGAAGCACCATCCGGTTGAGCCCCGCGGCCGTCCGGGTGATGGTGACGTAGAGGATCACCTCGTCCTGGGTGCCGTCCCGGTTCACAAAGGGGGAGTGGTAGCTGGTAAGCCAGGTGCCGCCCTGGAAGTTCACGTTGTCAAACAGCTCCGCCCGGCCGGCCCGGGTCATGTTGTTGAGAAAGCTCTCCTTTTGGGAAGAGCGCCAGCCGCAGTCGATCTGGCCGAATTCATCGGTGACCATGATGTTGATCCCCGTGTTCAGGCACAGCTCCTTTACCTGGTCGTCCAGATCCTGGTCGTCCAGATAGCGTTGGACCATCTCGGAGGTGGCCTTTACCTGGGCCGTTTTCACCGCCCGGTAGAAGGGGTCCAGCAGGACGATCTGGAACAGCCACAGCAGCGCCCCCACCACCAGGATGAACACCCCGAAGCCCAGGAGAATCTGCCCGCCAATGCCCAGGGGCCGCGTTTTCAGCCGCTTCATGGTCAGTTCCCCTCAAACCGGTAGCCCACGCCCCGCAGGGTGACAATGAACTTGCTGTAGGGGCCCAGGCTGCGGCGCAGCAGCTTGATGTGGGTGTCCAGAGTGCGGTCGTCGCCGTAAAAATCGTAGCCCCACACGTTGGTGATCAGCATCTCCCGGGTCAGGGCGATGTTCTTGTTCTGGGCCATGTACACCAGCAGGTCGTACTCCTTGGGGGAAAGCTCCGCCCGGACCCCGTCCACCGTGACAATGCGGGCGTCCAGGTCGATGGACAGCCCCTGGAAGGTGAGCACGTTTCGCTTGGGCTCCGCCTCCCGGGGCCGCACCCGGTTCATGATGGCGGTGACGCGCATCATCAGCTCCTTGGGGGAGAAGGGCTTCACCACGTAGTCGTCCACCCCCAGCTCAAAGCCGTGGATGCGGTCGTACTCCTCCCCCCGGGCGGAGAGCATCAGCACCGGGGTGCTGCAGGTCTTGCGGATCTCCTTCACCGCGGAAAAGCCGTCCAGCTCGGGCATCATCACGTCCATAATGATGATGTCGAAGGCCTCGGGATGGCGGCGGCACAGCTCCACAGCCTCCATGCCGTTCTGGGCCTCTGTGACCTGGTTCCCCTCAAATTCCGCGTATTTCCGGATCAGCGCCCGGATTTTCTCCTCGTCGTCCACCACTAAAATGCGGAACATAGATCCACCCCCGTGTTCGTTCAGTTTCGGCGCCCCGAAGGGCCCGTTGTGTTCAGTGTACCGTCCCTCTGTGAAGCCCCGGTGAAATTTCCCCGAAATCCCGGCGCTTTTCCGCCTTTTTGCTTAGTATATCCCAGGCCCAGGTTTTTTTCAAGCGGGCCTCCTATTTGCGGTTGACTTTTTGGAAAAAAGAGGGTATGATAATTCTAGGGATATTATCTATAATTATTATAACTACTTCCAGAAATATTGGGTTGTTTCTATAAGGAGGAATTGTTATGCTGCCTGTCATCACCATCGCACGTCAATACGGAAGCGGAGGCCACGAAGTGGGGGAAAAGCTGGCCCAGAAACTGAACCTGCCCTTCTATGACAAGGCCCTCATTGCCATGGCCGCGAAAAAGAGCGGCATCTCCGAGGAAGTGTTCGTGGATGCCGACGAAAAAGCCGCCAGCAGCCTGTTGTACTCCATGGTGATGGGCAGCTATGCCTTCGGCGCTCGTGTGCCCAGCATCAACGAGATGCCCATCAACGACAAGCTGTTCATCATCCAGTCGGACATCATCAAGAAGGCGGCGGCGGAAGGCCCCTGCGTCATTATCGGCCGGTGCGCCGACTACATCCTGCGGGAACATGAAAACTGCCTGAACGTGTTCATCCACGCGGACAAGGCCGCCCGTGTCAAGCGCATTGTGGCTCTGGGCCACTGTGACGAGAAGAAGGCCCCGGACTTTGTCACCAAAAAGGACAAACAGCGGGCCAACTACTACAACTTCTACTCCAACAACCGCTGGGACGACCTGCTCAACTACGACCTGACCATTGACACCTCCCGGTTCTCCGTGGACCTGGCGGTGGAAATGCTCATCGACGCAGCCAAGATGCTGGACAAATAACCTCTGGGTACAACGCACAAGCGACCCCCTATATTCCCTGAACCGGGAGGGGGAGGGCACACAAGCCCTCCCCCTCCCGGCTTTTTCTTTCCAAATGGAGCAAACCGTGGTATAATGGCTGGACAGAACGTTCCGGCGGACCCTGCGCAGCCGCCGTTTTCCCCAGACTAAAGGAGCTTTCTATGAAACATTTCCTGGACCGAATTTCCGAAAAGACCGCCCGCATCCTGGCCCTGTGCTTTTTGGCCGGGGGGATTTTGCTGCTGGCCGCCGCCCTGTGGATCAACTTTGGGGGACTGGGCAGCAGCACCACCCTGACCACCTACGCCATGGGCTCCTACGTCCAGCAGACCGTCTACGGCAAAGGCCGGGAAGAGGCTGCCAAGCAGGCCTCCTCCGCGGTGACGGAGCTGGAAAACCTGATCTCCTGGCGGGTTGAGGACAGCGACGTGCAGCGGCTGAACCAGGCGGCGGGCACGGAGTTTCTGGAGATCGACCAGCGGACCTGGAACGTGCTCTCCACCGCCTTGCAGGTGTGCCAGGCCAGCGGCGGCGCCTTCGACGTGACCATTGCCCCCATCAGCTGGCTGTGGGATTTCGACCAGGACCCCCACCTTCCCTCCGGTGACCTGATCCAGTCCCTGCTGCCTGCGGTGGACTACGAAAACGTCTCTCTGCTGGAGGACGGCACCGCCGCCCTTCAGACCCACGACACCGCCATGGATCTGGGAGCGGTGGGAAAGGGCGCCGCCTGCGACGCCGCCGTGGAGGTCTACCAGGAGCTGGGGGTGGACCAGGCCGTGGTGTCCGTGGGGGGCAGCGTGGGAGTCTGGGGGGAAAAGTCCTCCGGCTCCCCCTGGCGCATTGCCCTGCGGGACCCGGACTCCCAGGGCTCTCTGGGCGAGCTGGACATTTTAACCGGGTTTCTCTCCACCTCCGGCAGCTACGAAAAGCAGTTCACCCAGGACGGGGTCACCTACCACCACATTCTGGACCCGGACACCGGCTATCCGGCGGAAAGCGGCCTTGTCTCCGTGACGGTGTGGAGCGGCAGCGGGGTGCTCAGCGACGCCCTGTCCACCGCCTGCTTTGTGCTGGGCATGGAGGACAGCCTGCCCCTTCTGGAGCAATTTGACAGCGGGGCGGTGTTCATCACCCAGGACCATGAGATCTACGTGACGGAAAACCTGGCGGACGGCTTCACCCTGGACTCGGACCAGTACACTCTGGCCGGGACCCTGTGAGGCGCCTATGGAGGAAAAACGCTTTCTCTCCCCCCTGGGCCTGGTGTTCTGCGGGCTGCTGGTGCTGGCGGCGGGAGTGCTGTATCTGGGGCTGTCCCTGGCTCCCCAAGGGACAAGGGCCATTGTGGAAAAAAGCGGGGTAGTGGTGCTGGAACGGGATTTGTCCCAGCTGACAGAGCCGGAAACCTTCACCCTGGAAGGGGAGCAGAACATCCAGGTGACGGTGGAGCTCTCCCCCCAAGGGGCGGCGGTGGTGGCCTCCGGCTGTCCGGACCAGGTGTGCGTGCGAACCGGGACTTTGACCAAAGCCGGAGAGACTGCCGTGTGTCTCCCCGCCAGGGTTACCCTGCGGCTGGAGGGCGGCGGGGACTCTGTGGACGCCACGGTGTACTGAGGAAAGGAGGTCCCCATGAAACGAGCATCCGGCCGGGTGGCCTTTACCGGGCTGCTGGCTGCCCTGGCCCTGGCCCTCTCCTTTTTGGAGGGGCTTCTGCCCCCCCTGCCCATGATGCCCCCCGGGGCCAAACTGGGGCTTTCCAACATTGCCGTCATGTACGCCGCGGGAAGCCTGGGCCTGCCCACCGCCCTGTTTCTGTCGGTGTTCAAAGGGCTTTTCGCCCTGATGACCCGGGGCGCCATGGCGGGGATTATGAGCCTGTCCGGCGGACTGTGCAGCACGGTGGTCCTGTGGCCGCTGCTGAACAAGACAAAGGCATCCCTGGGAGTGGTGGGAGTCTGCGGGGCACTGGCCCACAACGCCGCCCAGCTGGGCGCGGCCTATGTCCTCACCAGCACCAGCGTGCTGTTCTACGTGCCCTTCCTGCTGGTGTTCGGGGTCCTGACGGGCCTGGTCACCGGCCTGGTGCTGAAGGTGACTCTGCCCCCTCTGGAGCGGCTGAAACGCTTTTTGGGATAGAAAAACTCCTCCGTATGAGGTTTCATACAGAGGAGTTTCGTTTTCTCTTGCTGCGTTACTTCACCAGGCAGCCGCCCCATTCCACTGCCGTAAAGCCGTTGCGTTCCGGAGCGGTCAGCTCTTGGGCAGGGATCTCCACCGGATCTTCCACAGGCTTCCAGGCCATGAACACTCGCAGCAGGGTGTCGGGGGCCGGCGCTATGGACAGCTTCGCCGCTTCCGTGTAGGCCTCACGCTGGAAGGCGATCAGGTTGTAAGTGCTTTCTTCCATCTGGGGCATCCAGTAGACGATGAACTCGTTGGCCTCCTTCCGGGTGAGGCCCAACTGGCTGAGAGCGTCCTCCAGGAAGGATGCGGTGTCCTCCCCGGCCACGCAGAAACCCTGGGAGAAGTCGTACTCCACCTGGTCCTGGCCTTCCCAGTAGAGGTAGTTGTAGGTTTGGCCTTCAGCGTCTGTCAAAGCGCCCTCCGGGCTGGCGGTGACCGTCCAGCCGTCCTGGTAGGCAGGATACGTGCAGGTCAGCTCCCCGGCATAATCCAGCTTCACGGTGACTTGGGTCTCCTCCTCCGGGTAGAGGTAGATCACAGGCTTTGCGGCAGTTTCGTACTCTTCTTGGGACCCTTGGCAGGCGGCAAGTCCGTAGACGCACGCCAGCGCCAGCAGAAGCGCCAAAACTCGGTTTCGGTTCTCTTTTCTCATCTGCCATACCTCCTTTTTCAAAATGCCTTTTCCACAACTTCCTTCCTCAGGGTGGAAACATTCCCCCTGTACCCTCATTGTACCACTCCCGAGCCTGGAACACAATGTCTCTCCCGCTCTTTAGGTGTCCAGCTCCCCGCAGTACAGGGTGCGGGTTTGGGCGTCGTACACGGCGGCGGTGAAGTTGTAGGACCCCCGGCCCCGGACGTCCGTCTCCGGGCTGTGGGTCTGGTCGTCCCAGAAAAACCAGCACCCTTCCTCCACCCGGGGCAGCAGGGCTTTCCCGTCCTTGCCGGTGAGATAGGGCCCTGCCAATTCCCGCCCGTAAAGCAGGACTTCCCCGTCCTCCTTGACCGGCAGGGCATGCCACCCCTCCCCGGTCTGGGCGGTCTGTTCCAAGGCGGCGGCGTCTGTTGGGGAAAGCTCCACCTTCCAGTACTGGGTGCCGTCCCCCATCCAGCCGTGTTCGTCCCAGTATTCCGAAAGGGTGGAGTCCGTCAATGTCACCCCCAGGGTGCCAGGGAGGGAATCCCGGCTCCCCACGCAGCCCGCGCAGAGAAGGGCCAGGGCCCCTGCCAAAAAAACAGTGAAAAAGCGTTTCATGCAATCATCTCCTTTTGCCGCCAGTATACACCCCTTTCCCCCGGGAGCGCAACGACCGGACTTTTTGAAAGGGAATACCCGTTGACAATCTGCTCAATGTTATCTATAATGAAGTCACTACTAACCACAAAGAGAGGTCACATCCATCATGGACGACGGTGACAGTCACCCTGCCAGCGCCACTGTAAACACAATAACCCATTCGGATAGAAAGCATAACTTGCCGCGGTTTTTCCCGGCAGGCTGTGTTTTTTTGTGTTTTCGGAGCCGGTTCCACCCGCGGAAGTAGGGCCGCTTGGTTTCTCATTCATTTCCCATCACCACTAAAGGAGTGCGCTCATTTTGGAAATTTTACTGCAAGTTGTGTTAATTCTCATCAACGCCTTTTTCGCCGCCACAGAGCTGGCGGTGGTGTCCCTGAACAGCACCAAGCTGCGCAAGCTGGAGGAGGACGGCAACAAGACCGCCTCCAAGCTTTTAAAAATGGTGGAGGAGCCCTCCGCCTTTCTGTCCACCATCCAGGTGGCCATCACCCTGGCGGGGTATTTGGGCAGCGCCTTCGCCGCGGAAAACTTCTCCGGGAACCTGTCCAACTGGCTCTACTACACCCTGGGCTTCCAGGCACTTTCCCTCAAGGCCCTGAACACCGTTTCCATCATCATCATCACCATCATTCTCTCCTACTTCACCCTGGTGTTCGGCGAGCTGGTGCCCAAGCGCATTGCCATGCAGAAGCCCTATGAGGTGGCAAAGCTGGCCTGCGGGGTCATCCGGGGGATGGCCTTTGTCCTGCGGCCGGTAATCTGGCTGCTGAGTGTTTCCGTCAACGCTGTGCTGCGGCTGCTGCGGCTGAAGGTGGAGGCGGAAGAGGAGAGCGTCACCGAGGACGAGATCCGCATGATGGTGGACCTGGGAGGCCAGCGGGGCACCATTGACGAGGACGAACAGGAATGGATTCAAAACGTGTTCGACTTTGGGGACATCTCCGTGCGGGAGGCCATGACTCCCCGCAACGACATGGACGCTCTGCCCGATGACGCCGACGACCAGGAGATCCTGGAAATGATCCGGGAGTGCGGCCGCAGCCGGATGCCGGTGTACCAGGAGAACATCGACACCATTGTGGGCATTCTGAACGCCCGGGACTTTCTGCTGGACCGGAACTCCGGGAAAAACACTCCCCTGAAGAAGCTGCTGCGCCCCGCCTACTTTGCCCCGGAGACCATTAAGGCCGACAACCTGTTCAAGGAGATGCAGAAGGAAAAGGTCCACATTGCCATTGTGGTGGACGAATACGGCGGCACCGAGGGCATCATCACCATGGAGGACCTGCTGGAGGAGATCGTGGGCAACATCTACGACGAGTTCGACCAGCCGGAGCAGCCGGAAATTGTCCCTCTGGGGGAAAACCAGTGGCGGGTGTCCGGCGCCACGCCTCTCAGCAGCCTGGTGGATGACCTGGACCTGCCTCTGCCGGAAAGCGACGACTACGACACCTTGGGAGGCATGATCGTCACCCGCCTGAGCAGCATCCCCAAGGACGGGGAGGAGCTGGACCTGGAGGTCAACGGCGTGGCCCTCCACGTGGAGCGCATTCGGGACCACCGCATCGAGAGCGTGGTGGTCCGGCTGCTGGTGCCCAAGGGGAAGAAACAGCGGGTCTCCTAAAAAGCCTGACACAGCAGAGGAGCTGCCGTTTTTCCCGGCAGCTCCTTTTTTGTGCCTCTTCCAGGCGCCAGGGGTGGGTGTTTACTTGTCGGAGGACTCTTCCTCTTCCGGCTGTTCCAGTTTGGTGACCCGCACCTTCTGGATCCGGTTGCTGCTGACTTCCTCCACCTTGATGGACAGGCCGCCGTACTGGAAGGAATCTCCGTCCACAGGCACCTTGCCCATCCGTTCCATAATCCAGCCGCCCAGGGAGACGCTGTCGGCCTCGTCCTCGATGTGGAAGTAGGAACAGAAGTCGTCGAAGGTCAGGTCGCCGTCGATAAGGTATGTATGGTCGTCCAGCTGCTGGAAGGACTCCTCCTGCTCGTCGTGCTCGTCCCAGATCTCGCCCACCAGCTCTTCCAGGATGTCCTCCATGGTGACAATGCCCAGGGTGCCGCCGTACTCGTCGATGACCACGGCAATGTGGGACTGGTGAGACTGGAGCAGCTTCAGCAGGTCGCTGACCTTCTCCGTGGGATGGATGAAGATGGGCGGGGTGATGATCTCCCGGATGGGCTTCTGGGTGACGCCGTTGCCGGTGTAGAAGTCCTTCTGGTGGATGACGCCCACCACCTTGTCGATGTCGTCGTCATACACCAGCAGGCGGGAGAAGTGAGACCCGGTAAAGCTCTGGGCGATCTCCTCCTTGGTGGAGTCGGCGCTGACGGCAATCAGGTCCACCCGGGGGGTGAGAATGTCCTGGGCTTCCAGGTCCCGGAACTCCACGGCGTTTTTCAGCAGGGCGCCCTCGTCCTTGTCGATGCTGCCGTCCCGCTGGGCCTCCTCCAGAAGCATCATCAGCTCCTCGGGAGACATTTTGGAATCCTCCTCGCTTTTCAGCAGCTTGGAGATCAGCTTTTTCCACTGGAAGAACAGGAAGTTGAGGGGGGTGAGGATGAAGATCAGCAGGTTGATGAGGGGGGCGCTGAACATGGCGAACTTCTCGGGGAAGTCCTTGGCAATGCTCTTGGGGGTGATCTCACCGAAGATCAGCACTACAATGGTGACCACCACTGTGGACAGGGTGGCGCCCATGTCCCCGTAGAACTTCACAAACAGCAGGGTGGCAATGGCGGACACGGCAATGTTCACAATGTTGTTGCCGATGAGGATGGTGGAAATGAGCTTGTCATAGTTTTCCGCCAGACGGGCAGCCAGCTGGGCCCGGCGGTTTCCGCTGTCCGCCAGCACCTTGATGCGGATGGAATTCATAGAGGAAAAGGCGGTCTCCGTGGCGGAGAAGTAGGCGGACATGATGATGCAGAACAGCATAATCAATATGCTGGGCAGTTCATTTGCAAACATAATAAAAGAAACTCCTTACATTTTCGTTTTCATTGATTCAAATTCCGTAAAAAACCTAAAATAAACACAAAAAACACACCTATTCCCGCAAACGCACCAGGGGGACAGGTATGTTACACACAATGAAAACAAGCTTTACATTCCGGTTCGCGTTATGACAAGGTGTACAATCGTCACTACTGGAACTGTCCATGAAAAAAGATCACATCCTTTTGTTTCGTATCAGCATTGATGATACCGTGTTTTTCTCAAAATGTCAAGGGCTTCCTCCCTTCCCCTATGGGAAAGAAGGAAGCCCAGGTTTTCACATTCCGGGTGTTCAAAGGCCCGCGCAGTGTGCCAGAGTTTCCACCAGGTCCTCCCGGATGACCAGATCCGCCCGGGAGTCGTAAGGGGTGGGGTCCCGGTTGAGGATGACAAGCTTCGCCCCGGGAGACAGGTACTCCACCAGCCCCGCCACCGGGTACACCACCAGGGAGGTGCCCGCCACCACCATCAGGTCCGCCTCCTGGGCATAGCGGATGGCAAGGCGCAGGTCCTGCTCATTCAGGCTCTCCTGGTAGAGCACCACGTCCGGCCGGATGACCCCGCCGCACTCACACCGGGGCACCCCTGTGGTGCCGGTGACGCAGCTCATGTCGTACCGCTTCCCGCAGGACAGGCAGTAGTACCGGTTCTCGTTGCCGTGAAGCTCGATGACATTCTTGCTCCCCGCCATCTGGTGAAGCCCATCGATGTTCTGGGTGATGACGGCCCGCAGCTTTCCCTCCTGCTCCAGCCTGGCCAGGGCGTAGTGGGCCCGGTTGGGCCGGGCGTCGGGGTAGAGCATCACGTTGCGCATAAAGTCGTAAAACTCCTCCCTGTGCCGGACAAAATAGGTGTGGGAGAGCATCTCCTCGTAGGAGCGGCCCTCCTTCTTCTGCCGGTACAGCCCGTGGGCACTGCGGAAATCCGGAATGCCGCTGGCGGTGGACACCCCGGCCCCGCCCAGGAAAATGGTCCGTTTGCTCTCTTCCAGCCACTGCTTCAAGGTCTCTTCCTGTGTCACAGCAGGTCCCCTCCTTCTTTCAAAACAAGCTCCACCGGGCAGTGGTCGCTGCCCTCCACCTCCGAAAGGATCCGGCTGTCCTCCAGGCGGGGGATCAGCCGCTCGTCCGCCAGAAAGTAGTCGATCCGCCACCCGGCGTTGTTTTTCCGGGCGTTGAACATGTAGCTCCACCAGGAGTAGGCCCCCTCCAAATCCGGGTAGAAATGCCGGAAGGTGTCCACAAACCCGGAAGCCAGCAGCTCGGAGAACTTTCCCCGCTCCTCGTAGGAGAACCCGGCATTGCCCACGTTGGACTTGGCGTTTTTCAGGTCGATGGGTCGGTGGGCCACGTTCATGTCCCCGCAGACGATCACCGGCTGCTGCTCCCGCAGGCGGGCCAGGTACTCCCGAAAGGCGTCCTCAAAGGCCATGCGGTAGTCGATGCGCACCAGGTCCCGCTGGGAGTTGGGGGTGTACACCGTCACCAGGGTGAAGTCCTCATACCGTGCGGCAAGGACTCTCCCCTCCTCATCAAACTCCGGCAATCCCATGCCCCAGGTCACCTCCAGGGGCTCTTTTTTGGAGAAAACAGCCGTGCCGGAATAGCCCTTCCTGGTCACAGCCGAGTTCCAGTACTCATAGTAGCCGGGGAAATCGAAATCGGCCTGCTCCTTCTGCATTTTCGTTTCCTGCAGGCAGATCACCTCCGGGGCTTCCCGTTCCAGAAAATCCGAAAAGCCCTTTCCCATGCAGGCCCGCAGGCCGTTGACGTTCCAGGAGACCAGCTTCATGTTCCCATCATCCTTTCCCTTCCCCCACCCGGGGAAAATTTCCAATTTTTTAAAGTATTTTTCAGGCGGCCATGCTATAATGTGAAAAACGCAACCAAGGAGGAGATTTTCATGCAAAATCCCATTGTCACCATTGAAACCACCCAGGGCACCATCACTGTGGAGCTGTACCCCGAAGTGGCTCCCAACACGGTGAACAACTTCATCTACCTGGTGAAGCGGGGCTTCTACGACGGCACCATCTTCCACCGGGTCATCCCCGGCTTCATGATCCAGGGCGGCGACCCGGAAGGCTCCGGCATGGGCGGCCCCGGCTACGGCATCAAGGGCGAATTCGCCATGAACGGCTTCCAGAACGACCTGAAGCACACCACCGGCGTCATTTCCATGGCCAGGTCCCAGCGGCCCAACTCCGCCGGCAGCCAGTTCTTCATCATGGTGGACGACGCCCCCTATCTGGACGGCCAGTACGCTGCCTTTGGCAAGGTGACCTCCGGCATGGAGGCGGCCCAGGCCATTGTGTCCGCTCCCCGGGACCGTGCCGACCGCCCCTACGAGGACCAGATCATGGAGAAGGTGACCGTGGAGACCTTCGGTGTGGACTATCCCGACCCCGTCACCGGTCCCGAGCACGGCTAAGGGGGCTGCGCCCCGGGCGTGACGCGGGAACGTGCGCTTCGCTTACTCCCAGCGCCGGAAACCATGAGCTCGCTGTCCGCGGGGTTGCGCACCGGGCACGCCGCGCCTGTGCTGGAGGCTGGCGCGCGTCCGCGCCGTGAGAAGCGGGGGCGTGCGCTTCGCTTACTCCCAGCGCCGGAAACCGTGAGCTCCCGGTCCGCACACAACTAACTCTCAGAGGGAGGCCTTCGGGCCTCTCTTTTTGTTACACCTCTTCGATACGCTCCAGGATCAGGGGACCCATAACGGGGGCTTCCTGTCCCACCTTCAACGCGGAGAGGAACCGCTCCCGACCCCGGTGGCAAAGGTCTTCTCTCTGGGCGTAAAGCAGGGCAATGGGCTCGCCCTTTGCCACGGCGTCCCCCTTGTTTTTCAGCAGGACGATGCCGGCTCCGTAGTCAATGGGGCTGTCCTTTGTCTCCCGGCCAGCGCCCAGTTCCACGGCGGCCAAACCGCACTCCTCGGCGTTTAAGCGGGTGAGATACCCTGTCTCGGGGGCGGACACCTCCAGACAGACCTGGGAGAGGGGAAGCTTTTCCGGCTGGAGGACGCAGCTGCCGTCGGCCCCCTGGGCTTCCACCATGTCCCGGAATTTCTCCAGGGCCTTTCCCGAGGCCACCGCCTGGGAAGCAAGCCCCCGTGCCTCCTCCAGAGTGGAGGCCTGTCCCCCCAGGTAGACCATGTTGGCAGAAAGCTCCAGGCAGAGCTCTCTCAGGCGGGGGTCTCCCCTGCCGGACAGCACCTGGCAGGCCTCCTGGACTTCCAGAGCGTTGCCCACGCACCGGCCCAGGGGCATGTCCATGTCGGTGATCAGGGCCACGGTGCGCCGTCCCACCTGGGCGCCGATGCGGACCATTTCCCGGGCCAGCGCCCGGGAGTCCTCCCGGGTCTTCATAAAGGCGCCGGAACCCACCTTCACGTCCAGCAGGATGGCGTCGGCGCCGGCGGCGATCTTTTTGGACATGATGCTGGAGGCGATCAGGGGCAGGCTTTCCACCGTGGCGGTCACGTCCCGGAGAGCGTAGAGCTTCTTGTCCGCCGGGCACAGGTTCCCCGACTGGCCGATAATGGAAAGCCCCGTCTCCCGGACGATCTGGAAGAACTCCTCCCGAGGGATGGCGGTGCGAAAACCGGGGATGCTTTCCAGCTTGTCCACGGTGCCGCCGGTGTGGCCCAGACCCCGGCCGCTCATCTTGGCGATCTTCACTCCGCAGGCCGCGGCAATGGGCCCCAGGATCAGGGAGGTTTTGTCCCCCACCCCGCCGGTGGAGTGCTTGTCCACCTTCACCCCGGGGATGGAGGAAAGGTCCACCATGTCCCCGGAATGGGCCATTTCCATGGTCAGGTCCCCGGTTTCCCGGCGGGTCATGCCCTGGAAAAAGATGGCCATCATCAGGGCAGAGGCCTGGTAGTCGGGGATCTCCCCCCGGGTGAAGCCCTGGACGAAGAAGCGGATCTCCTCCCCGCTCAGTTCTCCCCCCTCCCGCTTTTTGTGGATGATATCGTACATGCGCATGGATTACTTCCCCCCTATGGGATTTATTGCAGATACAGATTCATATACCAGGCGTCAAAGGACAGGCCGTTTACCTTCATGAAGTTTTTGTACAGGCCCATTTTCTGGAAGCCCACCTTCTCGTAAAGGGCGATAGCGGGAGCGTTGTCCGCGCGCACCTCCAGCTGGAGCACCTCCAGTCCGCAGTCTTTGGCAAACTGGATGAGAGCCTCCATGGCTCGCCGTCCCACCCCCTGGTTCCAGTAGGCCTTCCCCACGGAGATGGCCACTCCTGCCCGGTGGGCCACCCGCTCCCGAGTGGTCAGGGCATTCACAGAGGAAATGGACACCACCTCATCCCCTACGAAACCTGCCAGCATGATGGATTTCTCCGCCCTCCGCTGCAGCTCCAAAAAGGCCCGCTCCCGGTCCTCGGCCATGGGAAAGCCGTTCTCCCCAAACAGCAGGTTGTCGCTTTCCCCGCCCACCCGGTTCAGGTAAGCCAGCACCTTGGGGGCGTCGTCGGGGACAGTCTCCCGGAGCAGAAGGGCCTGTCCGTTCTTCAGGGTATAGGTTCTGGGTTCCAATTTGCTCATGGGGAGCACTCCTTTCATCAAAGTTGCCGGGACATTACCGGTCCAGGTCCCCGGGACCAAAGGCCTGGGGCAGCAGCTCTTCCAAGGTGTAGGCTTTCACCCCGGCGCCGTCGGTGAGGAGGATCTCAAACTGGGGGCCGCAGAATTCCGCCATCACCTGGCGGCACACGCCGCAGGGGGCGCAGAACTGGCTGGGCTCTTCCCCCGCCTTCCCCCCGGCGATGGCAATGGCGGAGAACCGCCGCTTGCCGTCGTTCACCGCCCGGAAAAAGGCGGTGCGCTCGGCGCAGCAGGTGGCGGTAAATCCGGCGTTTTCAATGTTGCACCCGGCGTAGACGGTGCCGTCGGCGCACAGCAGGGCGGCTCCCACGGCAAAGCCGGAGTAGGGAGTGTAGGCGTTCTGCCGGGCTTCCTTGGCCCGCTGGACCAGGGCCAGACGCAATGCTTCCTTCTGTTCCATCACAGGCCCTCCTTTTGGGCCAGCTTCACCAGCCGGCTGGTGCCCAGGCGGTCCGCTCCCAGGGCCAAAAAATCCTCAGCGTCCTCTTTGGAAGAGATGCCTCCCGCGGCCTTCACCTTCACCTGGGGAGCGGTGTGCTCCCGGAGAAGGGCCACGTCCTCCCGGGTGGCTCCTCCCGTGGAGAACCCGGTGGAGGTCTTGATGTAATCCGCCCCAGACTCCGAAACCACCCGGCACAGCCGCTCCTTTTCCTCCTGGGTGAGCAGGCAGGTCTCGATAATCACCTTGAGCACATGCTCCCCGCAGGAAAACTTGACCGAGCGGATCTCTTCCAGCACCTGGCCGTAAAGGCCGTCCTTCACCCAGCCCAGATTCACCACCATGTCGATTTCGTCGGCGCCGCTGTCCACAGCGTTTCGGGCCTCGAAGCACTTCGCGGCGGTGGTGTTGTACCCATTGGGGAAGCCGATGACGGTGCACACCTTCACCTTCCCCTGGGCGTACTCCGCCGCCTGCTTCACATAGGAGGGAGGGATGCACACGGAAGCGCACCCGTAATGGATGCCCTCCTCCACGATTTTTTGAATGTCCTCCCACCGGGCCTCCTGCTTTAAAAGGGTGTGGTCCACGTGGGAGAGGATCTGGTTCCACTCCATAGAAGTCTCCTTTCAGGCGGTGCCCGCCAAGATGATTCTGGAAAGCTCCTCCCGGGTGGGAAGGCCCTCGTTGTCGCTGCGGTGGGTGATCTGGATGGCGCCGATCACGTTGCCCCGGAAGGTGGCCTCCTCCAGGGTCTCCCCTTCCGCCAAGGCGCTGATGACACCGGCGGCAAAGCCGTCCCCGGCCCCTACGGTGTCCACCTTTTTCGCGGCAGGGAAGGCGGGGGAAATGCCCTGTCTGCCTCCCTTTTCCGAGAAGAAGGCCCCCTCTTTGCCCAGTTTCACCACCACGTATTTGGCACCCAGGCCGTGGTAGAACTCCGCCACCCCTTCGGGGGTGTCACGGCCAGTGAGGATTTTTCCCTCCCCCAGGCCGGGCAGCACGGTCTCCACCCCTTCCGCCAGGGAGTTGAGGGTGGACACCATCTTTTTCTCGCTCTCCCACAGCTGGGGCCGCAGGTTGGGGTCGAAGGTGATGGGCAGCTCCAGGGCCTTGGCCCGACTGATCAGCCGCTTGGTGGCGGCCAGGGCGCTCTCTGAAACGGCGGGGAAAATGCCCGTCACATGGAGCCGCTCACAGCCGTACAGGTCCAGGCCGTCAATGTCGTGGGTGGAGATCTGGGAGGCGGCGGAGCCCTTCCGGTAGTAAGCGATGTCCGGGTCCCCCTGGCTGGTGGAGCTCTTCATCATAAAGCCTGTCTGGGCGGACTCGGTCTGCATTACCAGGTCGGTGGCAATGTGGTTCTGCCGCATGCCCCGGAGAATCCGCTCCCCCAGGGGGTCGAAGCCCAGCCTGGTGCAGTAAGCCGGGGTGTGGCCCAGCCTGGCCAGGCCCACGGCCACGTTGTATTCCGCTCCCGCAATGGAAACGCTGAAGCTGTTTACCTCGCTGAGAGCCCCGGTCTCATTGGCCATGAACAGACCCATGGGCTCTCCCATTAAAATAATTTTCATTTTAGTATGCCCCTCCTTTTTGTGGCGCAATTCTCATCTGGTTTCTCATTTTTGGGGCGGCACCGTGGTCTTCACCAGGGTGCACGGCCCCAGGACACGGACCTTTCCCGCTCCCGCGGGAAGAAACAGGCTGTCGCCGGGACGGAATTCCAGGGTGTTCTCCGGCCCCTCCAGAACGCCCCTGCCCTGGGTAACCAGCAGGGAGACAAAGGAATCCGCCCCCACCTCCAGCTCCATTTCGTCCTCCACCTGGAGCCTGTCCACGGCAAAGTACTTGCACGCCCCCAGCCGCTGGACCGTGCCCCCGGCCACCGCTTCCGGCGCCCTGCTGTGGGAGGAGGTGTCCGAGGGCTGGAAATCGGACACTTCCAACGCCTTCTCCACGTGGAGCTCCCGGGGCTTGCCGTCGGCTCCCCGGCGGCCGTAGTCGTAGACACGATAGGTGCAGTTGGAGTTCTGCTGGATCTCACAGATCAAAATCCCCGCTCCAATGGCGTGGATGGTCCCGCCCTGAATAAAGAACACGTCCCCCGGGTGGACCTCCACCCTGTTGAGCACCTCCAGCACCGTGTTGTCCTGGATGCGCCGGCGGAACTCCTCCTTGGTCACCGGGCGGTTGACCCCGAAGTAGAGGTAGGCGCCCGGTTCGCAGTCCATCACGTACCACAGCTCTGTTTTTCCGTACTCCCCCTCCACCTTCAGGGCGTACTCGTCGCTGGGGTGGACCTGAATGGAGAGGGGATCCTTGGCGTCGATAAGCTTGATGAGCACCGGGAACCGGGGAAAAGCCAGGGTGTTTGTCCCCAGCACCTTGTCCCCCGCCCGTTTCGCGTACTCCTCCAGCGTCAAGCCGTCAAATTCCCCGCCGCTGATCCGGCACTCCCCGGCGGGATGGGTGGAAAGTTCCCAGCTTTCCGCCACTTTTGGGAGATCGCACTGTTTGCCGTACACGTCCCGCAGTTTGGTACCTCCCCACAGGTACCCCTGAAACGCTGGGGCAAGTTTTTCCAGCTTCATGGGCTGTTTCCTCCAATCATTGCAAGATTGTCATCCGTTGTTACAACACTGTCACGGGACAAATTCTTCTTTTTATGGTATACTATTTTTGGGAAAAAGGCAAACCTTTTTGTCACGGGGAAGGAGGAGATCCCCTGTGAAAAAGAACGCATTGGTTCTGTTTCTCTCGCTGCTCTTCTGTTTGCTTCTGCCCCTGCCCGCCTCCGCCAACGCGGCGGAACCGCCCCGGCTTTCGGTGATGGTTCTGAACCCGCCGGAAGGCCTTCGCCTGTCCCTGGTGTTCACCAGCCAGGACCAGGAGGAATCCGTGGAAGCGAACGGCACCCGTCTGGCCTGGGAGGGCTATTACCTGTTCCGGCCGGCTTCCTTCCCCAGCTTTTGGGACTGGGAGGATTCCCCCCAGGATATGACCATCGTGCTGAAGGCGGAAACGGCTGAGGAGAGCTTTTCCATCCCGGTGGACAACGAAACCCTCACCACCGGTACCGGTTCCTACTACAACAACCTCTGCGTGCTGGACCTGTCCGCCCAGACACTGACCCCAGGGGCACCCTGGTGGCGTAAGCCGGTGCTCATCCTTCTGCGGGTGGGACTCACCCTTCTCCTGGAGGGGCTGGTGTTCCTGCTGTTCGGTTACCGGCAGCGCCGCAGCTGGCTGGTATTCCTTCTGGTGAACCTGGTCACCCAGGGAGCGGTAAACGCTGTGCTGCTGGGGAGCGTGGGACCTTTCGGCAACCTCTACCCTTCGGGCCTGGCCTATCTGCTGGTGTACGTGCCCATGGAACTGGCGGTGATGGTGGTGGAGATTGCGGCCTTCCGCAAACTGCTTCGGGAGAAGCAAAAGCTGAACGCCACGGTGTACGCCATCGTTGCCAACCTCTTAAGCTGGCTGCTGGGAGGCGCCATGCTCACCTACCTGCCCCTTTAAAGAAGGAGGCGCTTCCATGAAACAGAAAGTGTTGGGGCTTTTGCTTGCCCTGGCCCTCTGCCTGGCCGTTCCTGTGACGGCCTGCGCCAACGGGCTGGAATCCCCCTGCCTCACTGTGCTGGTGCCCCACCCTGCCTGGGGACTGACCCTCACCTTGGAATTTGACAGCGGCACCTCCCTGGAACCCCTGGTGCTGAGACGGGAGGGAAAGGGGTGGGAGACTTACTATCGGTTCAGCTACTACGACCTCTGGGGCGCGCGCGACTATGGGCTCCAAAGCTTGGAGGGCGCCCAGCTGCTGGTGGACAGGAATGGGGAAACCTTTTCCGTCCCCGTGGACCCGGAGGGCTTTACCACCTATGACAACCTGGTCACCCTGGACCTGCTGGGCCGCAAGCTGATCTACGGCCAGCCCTGGTGGCGGCAGCCGGTGCTCATCCTTTTGCGGGTGGGGCTCACCCTGGCCCTGGAGGGGGGCGTCTTTTACCTGTTCGGCTACCGGCAGCGCCGCAGCTGGCTGGTGTTTCTTCTGGTGAATCTCGTCACCCAGGGAGCCGTAAATGTGTGCATCCACTTCCTGTTCCCTGTGGCGGTGGACGCCTACCGGGCCATGGTCTTTGGAATGTTCTTTTACACGCCCATCGAAATTGCCGTGCTGCTTATAGAGCTGCCGGCCTTTGTGCTGCTGTTGAAGGAGCACCGGAAACGCCGGGCCGCCGGCTTTGCCGCTGCCGCCAACCTGTGCAGCTGGGCCCTGGGAGGATGCTTCCTCATGTTTCTTCCTCTATAGATATCACCGTTTCTTTCCAGATAGATCCATATTTCACCCTCACCTTACAAACAGCGAACGCCTGCTGGGGACCGTACTCCCAGCAGGCGTTCCTCCTGTTTCAAAGGAAAACGCTCCCGGGGTCCGGAAGCGTTTTCCTAGTTATGCCAAAGCGGACAGCACCGCGCTGACCACAGAGCCGGCGCTCTCAATGCCCCCGGAGCCGTCCTCCACCACCACGGCGAAGGCGTAGGGGTACACGGTGGAATCGCAGAAGCCCACCATCCAGCAGTTGGGGCCCTTGTCCTCCCCCACCTCGCCGGTGCCGGTTTTGGCGCAGACGTTCATTCCATCGGGGAACAGGTAGTCCCCGTAATAGTACTCCACGTTGCTGCGCAGCAGCTCCTTCAGCTGGGACGCCTCACCGCTGGAAACAAGCTGGCGGCTGCCTCCGGTGATCTCCCCCAGAAGGTCCGCCCCCTGGGTGAGCCGGGGCTGAACGTACTCCCCTCCGTTGGCGATGGCACCCATCAGGCACATCATGTGGTAGGGGTTCGCCAGCAGCGTGTACTGGCCCACGCCGGCCCAGCCCAGCTGGTTGGCGTTGGCCCCGGCCAGGTCGATGGTGCTCTCCATGGTGGAGATCCCGTTCAGGTCAAAGGAGACGTTAAAGCCCATTTCCTTGGCCTTGGCCTGAAGGGCTTCCGCCCCCAGGTCGTTGGCCAGCTGGGCAAAATACACATTGCAGGAATTTCCCAGCGCAGCGGCCATGTCCTGGGTGCCGTGGGCGTTGCCGTGAAGGCAGGTGATGTCGCTGCCCGCCAGCTCCACGGAACCGCTGCAGGAGTAGGTGATGGTGCTCCAGCTGTCAGGCCACCGCTCCATGGCGGCGGCCGCGGTGACGATTTTGAAAATGGACCCGGGAGTGAAGGAGCTGGACAGGGTGTTGTCCAGGTAAGCGCCCTTGTAGGCGTCGTTGGTCTCCAGGTCTTCCGGAATATTTTCCGGGTCGAAAGTGGGGGTGCTCACCTTGCAGAGAATGTCCCCCGTCTGGTAGTTGTAGACGATCACCCCGCCGTTTTTGCCGCCCAACGCGTTGTAGGCGGCAGCGCAGGCGTCTTGATCCACCGTAAGGGCGATGTCGCTGCCCAGGCGGTTGAAAAAGGTGTTGTTCAGCCCGGTGACAATGTTGTAGCCGGAAAGCTTGCTGCTCATGGTGGACTGAATACTGGTGCTGATGTAACCGTAAGGGTCCCCCACCGTGTGGAGCAGGGCCCGGCGGACGGTCTCATCCTGGCTGTACAGGCGGGTGCCGTCCTGGGTGGTGGCAAGCAGGCTGCCGTCCCGGTCGGTGATGTCCCCCAGTTTCACCGTGGAGGTCTCCCCGCTGATGTGGCCGTTATAGGGCTGCATGGCCCACTTGCCCCCGTTGAGGAACAGGTTTACCAGCAGATAGCCCAGCCCGCCCAGAAAGGCGGCCAGAAGAATATAGAGGACCATAGAGCGAAATCCTGTGGTGCGCATGGGTCAAACCTCCTTTCGCGCGTGGCGGCCTCCCCCACCATAGGAAGGGGAACCGGTCCTCCTCCGAGAGGGGCTGTTGGCCGGCGGCTGGGTCGAAGGCTCCCTGGTCCGGGAGGGCGGCTGGGAAGCCTTCTCCCGCATACTTCTCCGAGAAGCCCGGCGGGCGGCATAGGTGCGCTCGTCGGAGGCCTTCAAAAAGGCCATCATGCCCCAGACGGAGATCATGCTGGAGCCGCCGGAGCTGATAAAGGGCAGGGTGACGCCGGTGAGGGGCAGCACGTCTGTGGCGCCGTAAACATTCAGCGCCGTCTGGAACAGCAGCATCCCCGCCGCGGCGCAGGCGGCGATGGAGAAGAAGGTGGAGCGGCTGCGGGTCACGTCGCTGCGGGCGTAGAAGATGAACAGTACAAAGACCAGCAGCACCACCAGCCCCAGCAGAAGTCCCTGTTCCTCGCAGAGCAGGCCGAACACCAGGTCGCTGTCGGCGGCGAACACGGGAGCCAAATAGCTGTTCCCCAGGCCCACCCCGAAAAAGCCGCCGCTGGCGATATAGGTGAGCACCCTGGTCTGCTGGTAGCCCAGGTCGTCGTTGATGTGGTCCCACACATGGCCCCAGCCCATAAACCGGTCCAGCACATAGGGCTTCACCGCCAGCACCACAAACACCGCCAGCACCGCACCCGCCAGCACCAGGGCAATGGTGCGCACGCTGCCGGACCGCATGAAGGCGATGATGAGGAAGGTGGCGAAGAGGATCAGCGCCATGCCGAAGTCGGGCATCAGGGCCAGCAGGCCGATGCAGGCGCCGGTGAAGATCAGGAATTCGCCGATGTTCTTCTTGGTCTGCAGCCGATCCAAGGTGGAGGTGCCCACAAAGATGAAGGCGATCTTCACAAACTCCGAGGGCTGCACGCTGATGGGTCCCAGGTGGATCCAGTTTTTGGAGCCGTAGGAGCCTGTGCCGATGAGCAGCGTCAGCGCCAGCAGTGCCAGCGCGCCAATGCCGATCCACAGCCGGCACTTGGCCACCCGGTCCATGTCCCCCATGAACCACAGCAGAAAGCTGAACACCACAATGCCCAGCAGCATGGCGGCGATCTGGGTGGTGATGCCCTCGATGTCATAGGCCGCCAACAGCTGAATGCCGATCCCCGAAAGGAGAAAGGCCACGGTCTCGATCTCAAAGCTGACCCGGTGGAGAACCCCCAGGGAGAAACTGTACAGTCCCCAGCCCATCACCAGCACGGCGGCAAAGGGGATCATCTGCTCCGGATGGAGCTCGCCCCCCATGCACAGGCCCTGGACCGCCACCAGCAGCAGGGTGAAGGTGGCCACCATCATCAGCTTCAGGGGGGAGGCAGCCTCCCGGGAAAACCCGGTGAACAGTCTTCGCTGTTCCCGGGGCTGGGCGTCGGTGTTCCACAGGGTGAGGGTGGTGGAGCCCATGGTCACCCGGTCCCCGATGTTCACCAGCTTCCTGCCTTCCACCTTCCGGCCGTTCACCTGCACCCCCGCCTTGGAACCGGTGTCGCAGATGAACCAGCCCTCGTCCCGGCGCATCAGCACCGCGTGGTCACGGCTGATGGTGGCGTCCGGCACGTAGATATCGCAGCTTTTGCTGCGGCCGATGGAGTTTTCCCAGTACAGCACCGGGAACCTGGTGCCCGAGGCCTCGTCCCACAGCATGATCACCGGGTCCCGGCGGCGCTGGCCCTTTTTAAAGGAGGTGTAGCACCGCCACACCACGTAGAAGGCCAGCAGCGGCACCAGCACCCGCAGGACCAGCAGCACTGTGGGCAGCACCCCGGACTGGAGAAACTCCAGGATAGTATCCATAATTTCCAAGGGCTCATCCCCTTTCCCACACCGGACTCACCCGGCTTATTTCCGTTCCTGCAGGGGCACAGTCTCCCCGCTGGTCTTGTGGATCATCCCGCTGGGCAGGAAACCCCGCATCATGGAGAGGGGGTACACGTGAGAGCCTCTGCCCACCACCGTGCCGGGATTCAGCACGCTGTTGCACCCCACTTCCACCTGGTCCCCCAGCATGGCGCCGAACTTTTTCAGGCCGGTTTCCAGCTTGCGGAAGCCCAGGCTCACGGTGACGGGGGTCTTGTCCTGCTTCACGTTGGAGGTCACCGCGCCGGCGCCCATGTGGGACTTGTACCCCAGAATGGAATCCCCCACATAGTTGTAGTGGGGCACCTGCACGTTGTCAAAGAGGATTACGTTTTTCAGCTCTGTGGAGTTGCCCACCACGCAGTGGGCGCCCACCAGGGCGTTGCCCCGGATGAAAGCCCCGGGCCGCACCTCCGTCTCCGGGCCGATGACGCAGGGCCCGGCAATGTAGTTGTTGGGGTAGATCTTGGCGGTCTTGTGGATCCACACGTTCTCTCCCCGCTGTTCATACTCCTCCGGGGACAGGGTGGCTCCCAGCTCCAGGATGAAGGCGCCGATCTTGGGCAGGGCTTCCCAGGGGTACTGGGCAGCCTCCAGCAGGGGCGCGGCGGCGGTGTGGGTCAGGTCGTAGAGCTCTTTGGTAAACAGCTTTGCTTCTTCCTTCATAGCGGTTCTCCTTTCCCGGAACGGAAGGGCCTTCCGCTCCTTTTGAAAAGAGGGCGGACAGCGCCGCCCCCTGGTCTTGTGTCGTCAGCTCTGGAACTGCAGCACAGTTCTGTCAATGGTGTCCAGCTGGTTGGTGTCCAGCTGCAGCTCCCCGTCCTCGGTCTGGAGAATGTCCAGGGTGATAATCACCGGCTGGTCTCCGAAGCGGATGTCCTGCACCAGCTCCTGGCAGTACTCCACCACCTTGTTCACAAACAGGTCGTTGGCGCTGACAGAGGAGGTCTCCTCCTGGTCCCCATCCTCGTCCTGAGAGCTTTCCTGGCTGCTGGAGCTGTCCCCGTAGCTGTCATCGCCGTAGCTGTTGTAAGAATCATCATAGCCATAGCTGTCGGAATCGTCATAGCTGTCGCCGTAGCCGTAGCCGTAGCCGTCGTCATCCCCGTAGCCGTAGCTGTCGTCGGAGCTGCTGCTTTCCTCCTGACGGTTGGCCTCTTCCAGGGCCTGAATGGCCTCCTCCTGGGCTTCGTCCCGCAGCTGGCCGATCTCGCTCTCCAAATCGTTGAAGTTCACAATGGGGGTGATCTCAATCTCCAGGGAGTAGCCGCCCTCCACCTTCTGTTCGTCCTTCACGGTGTAGTCCGCCTGAAGCAGCGCCTGGCGCATCACTTCCTCCAGCTGGGAAAGCTGCGGGTCACTGGGGCTGATGCCATAGGTGTTGCAGAAGTTCACCGCCGCGTTCTGCACGGTGGTGGTGTTGTTCTGCATGGCCTTTTCCTCGGTGGTGGCGGCAATGTCCACATATTCCGTGTTCTTGCCCTTGTAGGAGCTGTCCAGCAGCGCCTGGAAGTAGCCGGAAACATCGTAATCCGCAAAGCCCGTCATGGGCAGGGAGCACCCGGTCAGCAGCAGGGACATGGCCGCCGCTGCCGCCAGGGATCTCCATCGCATTCCTTTTTTCACGTCGCGCCCTCCTCTGCCTGACGGTTCACTCGTTGCGGCCGCAGCACTTTTTGTATTTCAGGCCGCTGCCGCAGGGGCAGGGATCGTTGCGGCCGGGCTTCTTCTGCTTGCGCACCGGCTGCTTCTGGGCGGTGTTGTCCCCGGCGGTGGAAGCGGTGGTCTCCTGGGCCACCTGCTCCCGCTGGGGAGCTTCCTCCTTTTTCCGCAGCCGCACGGTCAAAATCATCTTGGCGGTGTTCTCCCGAATGGCGGAGATCATGCCGTCGAACATGTCAAAGCCTTCCAGGCGGTACTCCACCACCGGGTCCTGATGGGCGTAGGCCCGCAGCCGGATGCCGTCCTGGAGCTGCTCCATGGCGTCGATGTGGTCCATCCACTCCTGGTCCACGTTGCGCAGCAGCACCACCCGCTCCACTTCCCGCATAATGGGAGAGGTGAACTCCTGCTCCTTGCGCTCGTAGAGCTGGTCGGCCTTCTCCTGGAGCTCCTTGGTCACGTGCTCCGGCTCCAGGTCCTCAATCTCCGACTTGGTAAAGTGCAGGTCTTCCGGCCCGATAAGCCAGCCCAGATAGTGCTCCCGCAGGCCCATAAGGTCCCAGTCGTCGTGGGGCACGTTCTCCGGCAGGAAGGTCTTCACGTTGGCGGCAATGGCCTCGTGGATCATGTTCTGGATCTGGGGCTTCACGTTCTCCCCGTTGAGCACCTGGTCCCGCTGGCCGTAGATGATCTGCCGCTGGCTGTTCATCACTTCGTCGTACTGGAGCACGTTCTTCCGGATGGCGAAGTTACGGCTCTCCACCTTGCGCTGGGCGCTCTCAATGGAGTTGGACACCATCCCCGCCTCGATGGGCACGTCGTCCTCGATCTTCATCTTGTCCATCAGGCCCTGGAGCCGCTCGCCGCCGAAGAGGCGCATCAGGTCGTCCTCCAGGGAGATGTAGAACCGGCTCTTGCCCGGGTCGCCCTGACGGCCGGCGCGGCCCCGCAGCTGGTTGTCGATCCGGCGGGACTCGTGGCGCTCGGTGCCGATGATATACAGGCCGCCCAGCTGGCGGACCTCCTGGGCCTCGGGGGCGATCTCTTCCTTATATTTCTTGTTCAGCTCGGAGAAGGTTTTCCGGGCCTCCAGGATCTCCTCGTTGTCGGTGTGGCTGAAGGCGGTGGCCTCCACCAGCAGCTCCTCGGAGTAGCCCATTTTCCGCATTTCCGCTTTGGCCATAAACTCCGCATTGCCGCCCAGCAGAATGTCGGTGCCGCGGCCGGCCATGTTGGTGGCGATGGTCACAGCTCCCTTGCGGCCTGCCTGGGCCACGATCTGGGCTTCCTTCTCGTGGAACTTGGCGTTCAGAACCTGGTGCTTCACGCCCCGGGCCTTCAGCAGCTTGGAGAGCAGCTCGCTCTTCTCAATGGTAATGGTGCCCACCAGCACAGGCTGGCCCTTCTCGTGGTGCTCCACAATGTCGTCGATCACCGCCTGGAACTTGGCCTTTTCCGTCTTGTAGACCACGTCGGGGCAGTCCTCCCGGATCATGGGCCGGTTGGTGGGGATCTCCACCACGTCCAGCTTGTAGATCTCGGAGAACTCCTCCTGCTCGGTCATGGCGGTGCCGGTCATGCCGGAGAGCTTGCTGTACAGGCGGAAGTAGTTCTGGAAGGTGATGGTGGCAAGGGTCCGGCTCTCCCGGGCGACCTCCACCCCTTCCTTGGCCTCGATGGCCTGGTGCAGGCCCTCGTTGTAGCGGCGGCCGTACATCAGGCGGCCGGTGAACTCGTCCACGATGATGACTTCCCCGTCCTTCACCACGTAGTCCTGGTCCCGGTGCATGATGCCCCAGGCCTTGATGGCCTGGTTCACGTGGTGCTGGATGCGGATGTTGTCCGGGTCGGTGAGGTTCTCAATGCCGAAGAACTCCTCGGCCTTCTTCACGCCCCGGCGGGTGAGGGAGCAGGTTTTCAGCTTCTCGTTGACGATGTAGTCGTAGTCCTTGTAAAGCTCGTCGTTGTCCTCTTTCTCATCGGTCTCCTTGACGCGGACGGGGGTGAGGGAACGGGCGAAGGCGTTGGCCCGGCCGTACAGGTCGTCGGCCTTGGCGCCCTTGCCGGAGATAATCAGAGGGGTCCGGGCCTCGTCGATGAGGATGGAGTCCACCTCGTCCACAATGGCGTAGTTGTGGCCCCGCTGGACCTTGTTCTCCTTGTAGGTGACCATGTTGTCCCGCAGGTAGTCAAAGCCCATCTCGTTGTTGGTGCCGTAGGTGATGTCGCAGGCGTAGGC
>CALWCD010000013.1 GCA_944376265.1 uncultured Clostridia bacterium
CGCCCAATAAGGGCGCTTTTTATTTGTGCTGATTGCCGTTTTTTCTTGACTTATGCAAATTTCTCTTGACTTTTAGCAAAATTATGGAGAAGACTTGCAATTTGGTGGAATTCCGTGCTACACTTTCCCCAGAAAAACACATGGAAAAGAGGATGCTCTCATGACGCCTACGGTGCTGCTGTACAATCTGGACAGCGAAAAGGGGAGAAAGATCAAAGCACTCTGCCTCACTCTGCGGCTTCGGGCCCGTTCTGTCGCCCCGGAGGATTTTGGAAGGACCCTGACCAGCGTGCTGGCCCCGGAGGATGGCCGGGAACCGGCCCAGGAAGGCCGGCCCTTTTCCGACGAGCTTTTGGTGATGGCCGGGCTTACCTCCCGGCAGATGAACGACCTGCTTCAGGGATTCCGCCGGAAGAAGATTTCCCCGGTGGAGCTGAAAGCGGTGCTCACCCCCACCAACAGCCAGTGGAACGCCTTCCAGCTGCGGGAGGAGCTGGCACGGGAACGGCAGGCCATGCTCCAGGGCCAGCGGGCCCATGAGGAGGAGCCGTGAAGCTGCTGATCTCCCCGGCGAAGAAAATGCGGGTGGACCGGGACTTCCTTTCCCCCCAGACCACTCCGGCCTTGGCGGACCAGTCGGCGCTCCTCCTGAAGGAGCTGCGGAAGCTCTCCTACTCTCAGCTGAAAAAGCTCCTTGCCTGCAGCGACGTTCTGGCCAGGGAGGCTTTCGCCGGTTTCCAGGAGATGGAGCTTCCCTGGGGGGAGACCCCGGCGCTGCTGGCTTACGACGGCATCCAGTACAAGTACATGGCGCCGGGGCTGTTCACCCAGGAGCAGCTGGACTATGTAAAGGACCGGCTACGGATTCTCTCCGGCTTTTACGGGGTGCTGCGCCCCTTTGACGGCGTGAGCCCCTACCGCCTGGAAATGCAGGCAAAGCTTTCCACCTCCCGGGGGAAGAACCTGTACCAGTTCTGGGGGAGCCTGCTGGGGGAACACCTGCTGGGGGAGGACAGCGTCCTGGTGAACCTGGCTTCGGAGGAATACGCCAAAGCGGTAAGGCATTCCGTAGAGGGGAAGGCAAGGTTTGTCACCTGCGTGTTCGGGGAGGAGACGGAGGACGGAAACCTGGTGGAAAAAGGGGTGTACGTGAAAATGGCCCGGGGAGAGATGGTCCGATTCGCTGCGGAGCGGATGGCCCAGTCCCCGGAGGAGCTTCAGGCCTTTGACCGCCTGGGGTATCAGTTCGACCGGAAGCGTTCCCGGGAAAACACCTACGTGTTCCGGCGGGAGTCTGTCCCCGGGAAGAGGAAGGAAGTTTTCAGGGAGAATAAAGATTGCCGTTAGAAATTCGCAAGAAATGCCTGGTAAGATAGAGCCATGAAAAAGGAACGCCGGGTCGCCCGGCAGGGAGAGAGGAATGGCTATGAAAGTCTTGCGGTGGATACGGAACACGGTGCTTTTGCTGATGGCCCTGTGTCTGTGTGTGGTGGGCGCTGTGGTCTTTATGGGCTGGAACATGTACACCCGCGCCCTGGAGGCCCTGCCCCTGGACCAAAGGGTGAAGCAGGTTCGGGAACAGGAAAGCTTCACTTCCTTTGACGAGCTTCCCGACACCTATGTGGACGCTGTTATCGCCGCGGAGGACCATCGCTTCTTCGACCACAACGGCATTGACCCAATCGCCATCGGGCGGGCTGTGGTCAACGATATCAAGGCCATGTCCTTTGTGGAGGGAGGCAGCACCATCACCCAGCAGCTTGCCAAGAACCTGTATTTCTCCCAGGAAAAGGAACTTGCCAGAAAAGTGGCGGAGGTGTTCATGGCTTTCCACCTGGAGGCCAACTACTCCAAGGAGGAAATCCTGGAGCTGTACGTGAACAGCATCTATTTTGGAAACGGCTGCTACGATGTGGCTTCCGCCTCCCAGTCCTACTTTGGAGTGGAACCGGAACAGATGAACGAGAGCCAGTGTACACTGCTGGCGGGCATTCCCAACGCCCCCTCCGTCTACGACCTGACCCTGAATCCGGACCTGGCGCAGCAGCGTCAGCGGCAGGTGGTGGAGATGATGGTGAAACACGAGTACCTCACCACAGACGAAGCCCTGGCCCTTCTGCCGGCGGCTTGAGAACGAGACAAGAGGAAAGCTAACCCAGTTTACAGGGAAGAAGGGATACTGTGCGGGAAGATTTGATGGGTGAGCTCCGCCGTGTGACGGAGGAAGAGGAACGGCTGCTGGCGGGAGGCCAGGTGGACCGGAGCCTGTACAGCTCCGGGGGCGGATTCTTGATCGACAGCGAAAAGCTTCTGACCAAAGGGAAGCTGATTACCATACGGCCCCACACCCGGTTCGCGGCCTTTCCCGCCCACACCCACAACTATGTGGAGATCATGTACATGTGCTCCGGCAAGACGGTCCACCGGATCGACGGCGGGCCGCCCTTGACGCTGAGGGAAGGTGATCTGCTGTTTTTGAACCAGCACGCCTCCCACAGCGTGGACCGGGCGGAAGAGGAGGACGTGGGGGTCAATTTCATTGTGCTTCCCCAGTTTTTCGACTATGCTCTCACCTTGATCGGCACCGACAACGTGCTGGGGAAATTCCTGCTGGGCGGCCTGCGCCAAAGCGGCGGGGAGATGAGCTGCCTCCATTTTCGGGTGGCGGAAGCCCCCACGGTCCAGAACCTGGTGGAAAACCTGGTGTGGGGTCTGGTCCATCCCCAGCCCAACGCCCGGCGGATCAACCAGGCCACTATGGGCCTGCTGCTCCTCCAGCTGCTCAACTACACCGGGGATCTGGAAGAGGCTTCCGGCAGCGGGCCGGTGCTGGCGGCGCTGCGGGAGATAGAGGAAAACTACCGGGCGGCGGACCTTACCCGCCTGGCCAAAGAGCTCCACGTGTCCCTGCCCTACCTGAGCGCTGCCGTGCGCCGTGCTACCGGCCATACCTTCAAGGACCTGCTGTTGGAGAAGCGGCTTTCCAAAGCGGCCCAGCTTTTGGAGGAAACCAGGCTCACCACCCAGGATATCATCCTGGCGGTGGGGTATGAAAATACCAGCTATTTTTACAGGGTGTTTCGGGACCGGTACGGGGTTACCCCCAAGGACTACCGCAAGGCGCTGTCTGGGAAAAGGCCGACCCGGGCAGAGTGAGCGCTCCCTTTTGCATTCCTAAAGTCAGGACGTATTTTCCCGAAAATACGTCCTTCTTTTTTTGCCTGTTTCGCGGTATCCTGAAGGAAAGAAAGGGGGAAGGCGCCTTGAAAACGTATTTGGCGGTGGATATCGGCGCTTCGTCAGGACGGCATATTCTGGGCTGGGTGGAGGACGGAACGCTGCGCCTTCAGGAGATCTACCGGTTTGAGAACAGGCTGCTGAAAAAGAACGGACGCCTCTGCTGGGACATGGAAGGCCTGTTTCGGGAGGTGGTCCGGGGTTTGGAGCGGTGCCGGGAGCTTTCCAAAATTCCGGACAGTGTGGGCATCGATACCTGGGCGGTGGACTTTCTGCTGCTGGACCAGGACGGCAGCCCTCTGGGGGATTCGGTGGCCTACCGGGATGACCGCACCCAGGGCATGGACCGAGCGGTGGAGGAGCTTCTCTCCCCGGAGGAGCTGTACAGCCGCACGGGCATCCAGAAGCAGATTTTCAACACCGTTTACCAGCTGATGGCGGTAAAGCGCCGGGAACCGGAACTGCTGGAACATGCCAGCCGGTTCCTTATGGTCCCAGAGTACCTGACCTATCGCCTGACCGGGCGCATGGAAAACGAGTACACCAACGCCACCACCACCGGCCTGGTGAACGCCCAAACAAAGACCTGGGACGGGGAGCTTTTGGACCGGCTGGGCTTCCCACGGGGGCTGTTCGGCCAGCTTCGAATGCCCGGGTACCAGGTGGGCGGCCTGCTTCCGGAGGTCCGACGGCAGGTGGGTTTCGACTGCCAGGTGGTGTTTCCCGCCACCCACGACACCGCCTCGGCGTTTCTGGCGGTGCCTGCCAAAGAGGGTGGCGTGTACCTCTCCAGCGGCACCTGGAGCCTGTTGGGCACCGAGCTTTCCGAACCCATCACCACCCGGGAGAGCCTGGAGCGGAACTTCACCAACGAAGGGGGCTACCAGTACCGGTTCCGCTACCTGAAAAACATTATGGGCCTCTGGATGCTCCAGTCCCTGCGCCGGGAAGGGGGAGAGGGGGCCACCTTCCAGGTTTTGGAGCAGCAGGCACGGCAGGCGGCGGACTTCCCCTCCCGGGTGGACGTAAACGACGGCCGGTTCCTGGCCCCGGAAAACATGGGGGAGGCCATCCGCTCTCTCTGCCGGGAAACGGGCCAGCCGGTGCCGGAGACGATGGGCCAGCTGGGAAGCTGTGTGTACCACAGCCTGGCGGAGAGCTACGCCGCAGGCGTGGAGGAGCTGTCCCGTCTGACAGGCAGGACCTACACTGCGGTGAATATTGTGGGGGGCGGCAGCCGGGACACCTATTTGAACCAGCTCACCGCCAACGCCACCGGCCTTCCGGTGTATGCCGGTCCCACCGAGGGCACCGCCCTGGGAAACCTGATGGTCCAGATGCTGGCGGCCGGGGAGTTCCCCCATTTGGACGCCGCCCGGAAAGCGGAGCGCCGAAGCTTTCCTATTCAAGAATTTCGGCCCGGCAGGATTTGAGAGCATTCCAAATATAGAAAGGATGAGTTATGTTGAGCGAGCGATTTGAAAGCGCCAAAAAGCGGTACGAGGATCTAGGCGTGGATGTGGACGGTGCCCTGGAGAAACTGGGGAAGATCCCCATCAGCGTCCACTGTTGGCAGGGGGACGACGTCATCGGGCTGGAAGGCGCGGGGCGCGCCTTGTCCGGGGGCATCCAGACCACCGGCAACTACCCGGGCCGGGCACGGAATTTTCAGGAGCTCACCGCCGATTTCCTCAAGGCCATGAGCCTGGTCCCCGGAAAAAAGCGGATCAGCCTCCACGCCAGCTACGCCGTTTTTGAGGACGGCCGGCAGGTGGACCGGGACCAGCTCCAGCCCCGGCACTTTGACAAGTGGATCCAGTTCGCCAAAGAAAATCACCTCGGCATCGACTTCAACCCCACATTTTTCAGCCATCCCATGGTAAAGGACAACCTGACCCTTTCCTCCCCGGAGGAAGAGGTGCGCCAGTTCTGGGTGCGCCACGGCATCCAGTGCCGGAGAATTTCCTCTTACATCGCCCAGCAGCTGGGGAGCCCGGTGCTGTGCAACGTGTGGATCCCCGACGGCTACAAGGACGTTCCCGCCGACCGGCTGGGCCCCCGGCTGCGGCTGAAGGACAGCCTGGACCAAATCTTTGAGGAACAGCTTCCCGGCGTCATCGACTGCGTGGAAAGCAAGGTGTTCGGCATCGGCATGGAGGCCTTCACCGTGGGTTCCTCGGAATTCTACCTCAGCTACGCCGCCAGCCATCCCGGGGTGTACGACCTGCTGGACAACGGCCACTATCACCCCACCGAGGTGGTCAGCGACAAGATCCCCAGCCTGCTGGCTTTCTTTGACAAGGTGCCCCTTCACGTCACCCGGCCGGTTCGGTGGGACAGCGACCACGTGGTGCTCTACGAGGACGAGGTGAAGGAGATCGCCAAGGAGATCGTTCGCAACGACGCTTTGGACCGGGTGCTCATCGGCCTGGACTTTTTCGACGCCTCCATCAACCGGGTGGCGGCCTGGGTGGTGGGCACCAGAAGCATGGAGAAGGCGTTGCTCTTTGCGCTGCTCCAGCCTTGGGCCAAGCTGAAAGAGCTTCAGGACAGCTGCAGGTTCACAGAACTGATGGTCCTGAATGAGGAGCTGAAAACACTGCCCTTGGGGGACATTTGGGAGCACTACTGCCAGACCCAGGGAGTTCCCGGGGGCAGAGAGTGGTACGACACAGTGGCCCACTACGAGCAGGACGTTCTGCTCAAGCGGGAGTAAGGAGGAAGCAGCCATGAAGATCACAGACATTCCCGTGATGAACGATTATATCCGCATGTGCGCCGACGGCTGGGACCAGGGCTGGCACGAGCGCAACGGCGGCAACCTGACCTATCGGATGCGTCCGGAGGAGGTGGACCAGTGCCGTCCCTTTTTCAAGGAAACTCCCGGTGACTGGGTGGACATGGGAGTCCAGGCGGACAACCTAAAGGGGGAGTATTTCCTTTCCACCGGCAGCGGGAAGTACTTCCGCAACGTGCCCCTGGCCCCCCAGGACAACCTGTGCCTGCTGGAGATTGACGGGGAGGGGAAGCGGTGGCGGATCGTATGGGGCCTGGAACAGGGCGGCCGGCCCACCAGCGAGTTCCCCAGCCACTTCCTCAACCACAGCGTGCGGAAAGCGGCCACAAAGGGGGAAAACCGGGTGATCTACCATGCCCACCCCGCCAACCTGATCGCCATGACCTACCTTCTGCCCCTCACCGCCCGGGACTTCACCCGCGCCCTGTGGCAGAGCGCCACGGAGTGCCCGGTGGTGTTCCCCGGAGGCGTTGGGGTGGTGCCCTGGATGGTCCCCGGCGGGGCAGACATCGCTTTGGCCACCAGCAAGCTGATGAAGGAGTACGACGCGGCGGTGTGGGCCCACCATGGGCTGTTCGCCTCCGGCCCGGATTTCGACACCACCTTCGGGCTGATGCACACCATTGAGAAGGCGGCCCAGATCTATCTGCTGGCCCTTTCCGCTGGGGGAGGAAAACTCCGCCAGACCATAGAGGACAACGACCTGCGGGCCATCGCCAAGGAGTTCGGCGTCACCCTGCGGGAGGAGTTTCTGGACTGAACCAGGCAAAAAAAGCGGGCTTCCGAGAAGGAGGCCCGTTGGTTTTTGGGAGAGGTTGCTTCAGGCAAACACCGTCTGGATGAGCACCATATAGCAGATGGTGCCCGCCCCCACGCTGAGCAGGGTGTTTCGCTTCCACAGGTGGAGCGCCGCCACCAGGGCGATGGAGATCAGCTCGGGGATGCCGCTGGGGAAGTTGAGAAGGTTCACGCTTTTCAGGCAGTAGATGATCAAAGTGGCGATGATGGCAGGAGGCAGCACGTTGCCCAGAAAGAGCACCACCCGGGGCACCTGGCGTTTGCCGCCGAAGAGGGCGAAGGGGAACAGCCGGGTGCAGAAGGTGCACACTGCCGCCACGGCAATGGTGACAATGGATTGGAGCATGGTCATGGGACGTCCTCCTCCTTGCTTTCCTGGGATTCCGGGCCTTCCGCTGCGGGGGAAGGCTCCTCCATCTTCTTCTGCACCAGGTTCTTGCAGGCCATCAGCACGGTGACGGTCACCAGCAGGGAGGGCAGAATGAAGTTGTCCGGCCCCAGAAGCAGCAGGAACACCAGGGACACGAACAGGCCGGTGAGGGCCGGCAGATGGGATTTGAAATCCAGCCACTGCTCGATGAACAGTACCACAAACAGGGCTGTCATGGAAAAGTCGATGCCGGTAAAGTCGATGGGCAGGAACTGCCCCAGCAGTGCCCCCAGTACACCCCCGGCGATCCAATACAGGTGGTCGAACAACGCGATGAGAAACATGGCCTTCCCCTCGTCCACGTCCTTCTCCGGCTTTACAGAGCAGAGCACCGAGTAGGTCTCATCGGTGAGGGAGAAAATCATGTAGGGGTATTTGCGGCCGGTCTTTTTGAACCGCTCCAGAAAGGACAGCCCGTAGAAAATGTGGCGGCTGTTGATGAGCAGGGTCATGGCGGCGGTCATGGGGAGGGTGGCCCCGCCGCTGAGCAGGCTTACCAGCAGAAACTGGCCCGACCCGGCAAACACCGTCAGACTGATGAAAAACGCCCAAATGAAATTGTAGCCCGCCTGCTGGAGCATCACCCCGAAAGCGGAGCCCAAAAACAGGTAGCCGAACATCACCGGCAGAGATTTTGAAAACGCGTAGCGGAAGGTCTTGCTTCCCTTCATGGGTCCATCTTCTTTCCCAGAATCTTACAAAATACGTTTTATTATACCCGGGAGGCCCAGGAAAAGTCAAGATTGATAAATGGCGGCAAGTGTGAAATAATAGGAACGAAGAATTCCACAGAAAAAGGAGGCATTTTCCATGGATGAAAAGGCATTGTACAAAGTAACATACGGGTTGTATGTGGTGTCCGCCCAGGCGGAGGGACAGCGCAGCGGCTGCGTGGTGAACACGCTCCAGCAGGTGACCGCCCAGCCTGTGCGGCTTTCCGTGGCGGTGAGCAAGGACAATTTCACCTGCAAGCTCATCGAGAAGGCGGGGCGCTTTGCCGCCGTGGCGTTGGACCAGCGGGCGGACTTTCTGTTCCTGGGCCGGTTCGGGTTCCGCTCCGGCAGGGATTTTGACAAATTCCAGGACATTTCCTTTGCCCAGGATAACGCCGGCATGCCCTACCCCCTTCAGGCGGCCTGCGCCCATTACAGCTGCAAGGTGGAACAGACCGTGGACCTTGGCACCCACATGGTGTTTATCGGGCTGGCGGAGGAGTCGGAGATCCTCTCGGAGGAAGAGCCTCTGACCTACGCCTACTACCGAAATGTGATCAAGGGAAAGACCCCCAAGAACGCGCCCTCCTACCAGAAGGACAACTGAGACAAACGCCTGCCCCGCTGACTGCGGGGCTTTCTTTTGCCCTCATAAAGGCTCAGGGTTTCGCATAGACCTTATAAAAAAGCGGGCCATGGGGCTTGCCTTCAAGGAGGAGCAAAGGAATGGATTTTTTCAGCGTCAGCCGGGAGGAAGCCCTGGACGCCCTGAAAACCAACCCCCGGCGGGGGCTGGCCGAAGGGGAAAGCAGGCGCCGGCTGGAGAATTGCGGACGAAACGAGCTTCGCACCGCCAAAGGCCAGGGGATTCTGCTGCGGTTTTTCAGCCAGTTCCAGGACCTGATGGTGCTCATTCTCCTGGCGGCTGCGGGGGTGTCCTTTGCCGTGTCCTGGGTGAAAGGGGACGGGGAGTATGTGGATTCCCTGATTATCCTGGCCATTGTGGTGGTAAACGCGGTGATCGGCACGGTCCAGGAGCTGCGGGCGGACAAAGCTATTGAAGCGCTGAAAAAGCTTTCCTCACCTCACGCCCAGGTGATTCGGGACGGCAGGCGGCAGCGGGTGGAAAGCTGGGAGCTGGTGCCCGGGGACGTGGTGGTGCTCCAGGCAGGGGACCTGGTTCCCGCGGACCTGCGGCTGCTGCGCAGCGTGGAGCTGAAAGCGGAGGAGTCGGCGCTTACCGGGGAGTCTGTGCCGGCGGAAAAGGACGCCGACGCCCGATGTCCCCGAAACGCTCCTCTGGGGGAGCGGAAGAACATGGTGTTTTCCTCCACAGGTGTGGCTTCCGGAGCGGGGGTGGGGGTGGTCACCGCCACAGGCATGGACACCGCCATGGGGCAGATCGCCCGGATGCTGGAAAGCGAGAAAGCCCCCCAAACGCCTCTGCAGCAGCGGCTGAAGCAGACCGGCAAAGTGCTGGGCGCCGGGGTGGTGCTCATCTGCGGGGTGATTTTCCTGCTGGGCCTTCTCCAGCGGATGGAGCCCCTGGAGATGTTCATGATCGCCATCAGCCTGGGAGTGGCCGCCATTCCCGAAGGCCTCACCGCCGTGGTGACCATTGTTCTGGCCATGGGAATCAAGCGGATGGCCCAGAAGCGGGCTATCGTCCGGCACCTGCCCGCGGTGGAGACCTTGGGCAGCACCCAGGTGATCTGCTCCGACAAGACCGGCACTCTCACCCAGAACAAGATGACCGTGGCGGTCTTTTCCGGCCCCAGGGGCGAGGAGCGGCTGGAGGGAGCTGCCGCCCAGTTTGCCCTGGAGCTTGCGAGCCTGTGCAACAACACCCAGGTGGTGGGGGGCGTTCTCACAGGAGACCCCACGGAGACGGCCTTCCTCCGGGCCTGCAAACGGGAAAAGGAGACCCTGGAGGAAGAGTTTCCCCGGGTGGGGGAGATCCCCTTCACGTCTGCCCGGAAGATGATGACCACCGCTCACCGTCTGCCAGGGGGCGGGTACCGGGTTATCTCCAAAGGGGCCCCGGATGTGCTCATCGCCCGATGCACGGAGATTGCCCAGGGGAAGGGAGCCCAGCCTTTTTCCGGCGCGATGAAAGCCAAAGTCCTCTCCGACAACACCGCCCTTGCCCAGCGGGCGCTGCGGGTATTGGCGGTGGCCTATAAGGACGTGAGCACTCTGTCCCAGGATGATCGGGAAACGGAAAGCGGGCTCACTTTTTGTGGGCTTATCGCCATGGAGGACCCGCCCCGGCCCGGGGTGAAGGAAGCGGTGGCCCAGTGCAAACGTGCGGGCATCCTGCCGGTGATGATCACCGGGGACCACGCCGCCACCGCTCTGGCCATCGGAAAGCGGCTGGGCATGGCGGAAAGCGCCTCCCAGGTGATGACCGGCCGGGACCTGGACGGCCTGGACGACGGGGACCTGAGCAGGAAGATCTTCGACTACCGGATCTTTGCCCGGGTGTCCCCGGAGCACAAGGTGAAGATCGTCAAGGCCTTCCAGCGCCGGGGTATGGTGGTGGCCATGACAGGCGACGGGGTCAACGACGCCCCGGCCCTGAAAAGCGCGGATATCGGCTGCGCCATGGGGAAAAACGGCACGGAAGTGGCACAGTCCGCCGCGGATATGGTTCTCACCGACGATGACTTTTCCACCATTGTGGCGGCGGTGCGAGAGGGGAGAGGCATCTATCAGAACATCCGCAAGACCATCCATTTTCTACTCTCCTGCAACATCGGGGAGATTCTGGTGGTGTTTGCGGCGTTTCTGCTGCGGGTGCCCACGCCCCTGCTGGCCATTCAGCTTTTGTGGGTGAACCTGGTCACCGATTCCTTCCCGGCTCTGGCTTTGGGGGTGGACCCCATCCAAAAGGACGTGATGGACGCCCCGCCCCACAAGCGGGAAAAGGGGATCTTCTCCGGAGGCATGGGGTTCTCCGTGGCGGTGGAGGGATGCCTGGTAGGCGCCCTGGCATTGCTGGCCTACACCCTGGGACGGGTCTTTTTCGACGCCGACCCCGCTCAGCCGGTGTTGGGCAGGACCATGGCCTTCTGTGTGCTCAGCCTCTCCCAGCTGGTTCACAGCTTCAACATGCGCTCGGAGCGGTCGGTGGTGGGCCTGGGGCTGTTTTCCAACCGAAAGCTGGTGCTGGCCTGCGGATTCTGCGCCCTGCTGATGGTGAGCGTGGTGCTGTGCCCGCCCCTGGCGGCCCTGTTCCGCACCGTTCCCCTGACAGGGTTCCAGTGGCTGCTGGTGGCAGCCCTCTCCCTGTGTCCCTTGGCGGTGGTGGAAGGGGAGAAGCTTCTCCTTGCCCGGCTGGGCCACAAGAGGAAAACCTACCGAAGAAAGTAAAAAAGGGAGGGCCCTGGGCTCTCCCTTTTGCTGTTATTCCAGATAGGCCCTCTTCATCAGGGCGATTTCCCGGGCATAGCCTTCCAGGTCGTTGGGGGTCTCCAAATAGAAGGGCAGTTCCCGCAGTGCCGGGTGATTGACGATCCGCTCCAGAGCCTCCATGCCCAGGGTGCCTTCCCCCAGCTTCTGGTGCCGGTCCTTGTGGCTGCCCAGGGGGTTCATGGAGTCGTTCAAGTGGATAGCCTTCAGCCGGGAAAGCCCGAGAACTCGGTCAAACTCCTCCAGCACCCCGTCCAAGTCGTTTGCCACATCATAGCCGCCGTCGGACACGTGGCAGGTGTCCAGGCAGATTCCCAGTTTTTCCGAAAGCTCCACCCGGTCCAGAATGGCCCGAAGCTCCTGAAAGCTGCGGCCCACCTCCGAGCCTTTGCCCGCCATGGTCTCCAGCAGCACCGTGGTGTGAAGCTCCGGGGTGAGGATGGCGTTCAGGTGGTCTGCAATCAGCTGAATGCCCACCTGGGCGCCCTGCTTTACGTGGCTGCCCGGGTGGAAGTTGTACATGGTCCCGGGAATGTGTTCCAGCCGGGCAAGGTCGTCCGCCATGGTCTCCCGGGCGAAGGTCCTCAGGCCCTCGTCGGCGGCGCAGGCGTTCAGGGTGTAGGGAGCGTGGGCCAAAATGGGGAACAGCCCCTGGTCCTTGGCAAATTGGTTGTAGGCGGCAACGTCCTCCAGATCCAGGGGCTTGGCCTTGCCGCCCCGGGGATTCCGGGTGAAAAACTGGAAGGTGTTGGCGCCGATCCTCACCGCCTCCCGGCCCATGGCCAGATAGCCCTTGGAGCTGGAAAGGTGGCAGCCTATTTTCAGCATACAGGTGGTTTCTCCTTTCTCTTGGGGGCGGTGAGCCGGAAGCTTTCCGCCAGCATGTTCTGAATGTCCTCCGGGGGCACTGTGCCGTTTAGCAGAATGGTGTTCCAGTGCTCCTTGTTCATGTGGTATCCCGGCGTTACGGAAGGGTAGGTGTCCCGCCAGAAATCCCGCCATTCCGGGGTGCACTTCACGTTTACACACAGGCAGCCCCGGCGCTCATAGAGAAAGGCGAACCCCCTCCGGTTGGCCCAGTGGCGCATGACGGTCCAGTTGTCGTCGTGAAAGGGGTAATCCTCCACCACAGCCGGGGAGAGCCCCTTGCAAAAGTCGATTACGGTCTGCCGTTTAGTCCAGTCCATGGCTCTCTCCTGGGCCCCCTTAAAACAGCAGGGGAAGGACGCACCCGGTGAGGTACCTGGCTTCCTCCGAGCAGAGAAAAGCCACGCAGTCCGCCACATCCTGAGGGGTCACTCTGGTTCTGTTCCGCCAGGGCTCCCCGTGAGCGGAAAAGGCCCAGGCCTCCTCCAGGGAGGAGAAGGGGTCCACAGGCCCGGGCGCCACCACGTTGACGGTGACCCCCAGCTTCCAAGCTTCGTTTACAGCCTGAAGGAGGGCGCCGGTCCGGCTGGCTTTGGCGGCGTTGTAGCAGTAAGCCGGGGAGGGAATGGTCAAGTTGGAGGAGATTCCCACCACGCGGCCTGTTTTCCGTTTCTGCATGTCCTTCAGCACCAGGGGCAGCAGGTTGTAGATGGGCCTCAGTTCCTGGAGGGCGTCCTGAAAGGCCCTTTCCGGGTCTATTTCCTCCAGTGGCTCCGGATTCCAGTTGGCGCCGGGTCCAATGACGCAGATGTCCACTCTGCCCAACCGTTCCAGGACGGTCTCCACCATCCGGCCGCAGTCCAGGGGATCAAATACATCTCCCTGAACCGGAAACGCGCAGCCGCCGTTTTCGTTGATATATTTCGCCACGGCTTCCCCGCTGCTTTGGGAGTGCAGATAGTTCACCGCCACGGCAGTGCCCTTCCGGGCCAGAGTGAGGGCCACGCTGCGCCCAATGCCGTTGCCGGAAGCCCCGGTTACCAGGGCGACTCTTTTCAGTGTTTCCATCATGGTTCCTCCTTGTGCCCGAAAGTTTCCTTTTGAGGGAAGCAGGCCTGGCCGCAGGCCGGGCAGAAAGAACTGCCTGCCCGCAGCACCTCCCCGCAGTGGGGACAGGTCCACTTTTCGGTTTCCTCATGTAAAAATGCTTCCATTCCCTTTTCCTGAATGGCCAGAAGGTTTTCCACGACGCTGAGCACCCCCGCCGTCTTTTCCCGGTACCGCTGGTCCAGCGCCCTCAGTCGGGGACAGGGGAACTTGGCGCACCCCAGGCACAGGGAAGGACTGCTCCAGCGTTCCTCTCGGCAGTTTTTGATCACGCACAGATGGCTTTTCTTGGTGGTGCGCAGCCGGCACCCCAGGCAGGGGTGGCTGCGTTTCTGGTACATCCCGCACACGCGGCAGTTGATGCCGCAGGGCGCGATGAGGATTTCTTCCATGTAGTTCTCCTTTTCGCCGGGGTCATTTCCGGCAGAGCGTTTCCAGTTTTTCCCGGTCCAGCAGCCGCACCGTGCCCCGGCTGAGGTTCACCATGCCCTCTTCGTGAAAGTAGTGGAGCATCCGGGTCACCACCTCCCGGGGATTTCCCAGGTGGTTCCCAATGGCCTCGTGGGTCAGCTTCAGGGTGTCGGTGCCCTCCAGAGCGCTTTCCTCCAGAAGAAACTCGGCCAGGCGCTTGTCAAAGCTCTTCCACATGATCTGCTCCATCAGCCACATCACCTGGGAAAACCTGGCGGCCAGCACCTCGTTGATGAAATTGGCGGCCGGCGCGGATTCTTCCATCAGGTCCTTGTACACCTCGGCGGGGACCAGCCACAGCCGGGTGTCCTTTTCCGCCTGGACCATCACCTGAAACTGGATGGACCGCATAATGCAGGAGGCGGAAAACAGACACACGTCCCGCTGAAACAGCCGGTACAGGGTGATCTCCCGCCCCTCCTCGGAGAGGATGTAGGCCCGCAGCTGTCCCCGCTGAACCAGCAGCAGGCTGGACCGGTCCAGGCCGCCGTTGTAGATGACCGTTCCCTTTTCGCAGCATCGTTCCACAGCCCGGGTGCGCACCCGTTCCTGCTGCTGGGGGGTCAGCTTGTCCCAAAAGGGGAAAAAAGCTTCCAGCTCCACCTGCCATCCTCCTTTCCGGTAAGTGATTTTAGTATAAAGCGGCAAACGCCGGATGTCAAATGGGGAGAGAAGGCCCAAAAATGAGAAAGATTGCTTCTTTGTGACAATATCACGGTAAAAACCTGGAAAAATTGATATGCTTTACCCAAAGGAGGCGAGACTGGCTTATGAAAAAAATGGTATGTTCCATCTGCTCGTACACCTACGACGAGGAAAAAGGCATCCCCGAGGCGGGCATAGCGCCCGGCACCAAGTGGGAGGATCTTCCGGCGGACTGGAAATGTCCCGTGTGCGGCGCGGGGAAGGAGGCGTTCCGGGAGAAGCAGGAGCCTGCTGCTGCCCCGGCTGGGAAGGAAAAGCCCGTGGTGGACAAGGAGCTCTCCGCCATGGAGATGAGCGTCATCTGTTCCAACCTGGCCAGAGGCTGCGAAAAACAGTATCTGCCCGAGGAATCGGAGCATTTCAAGAAACTGGCGGAATTTTTCCGCTCTCAGGCGGAGCCGCAGGAATCCCCCAGCGTGGAACAACTGCTGGAGCTGATCCAGCAGGACCTTTCCCGAGGGTTCCCCTACGCCCATGAAACGGCCTCCCAGGAACCGGACCGAGGTGCGCTCCGCAGCCTGGTGTGGAGCGAGAAGGTGACCCGCATGCTCCAGTCTCTGCTCACCCGCTACCAGGCGGAAGGGGAGAGAATGCTGTACCACACCGGGGTGTATGTGTGCACCATCTGCGGGTTTGTCTATGTGGGGGACGCCCCGCCGGAGATCTGTCCTGTCTGCAAAGTGCCCAGTTGGAAATTTGAGAAAGTGGAAGGGAGGGCGTGACCATGGCGGAAAAATACGCGGTGAGAAACCTGCGCCTCTGTACAAAAGACTGCCTTTGCCTGTATGTGTGTCCCACCGGTGCCACAGACACGGAGAACAGCATTATTGACAAGACGAAATGCATCGGCTGCGGCGTTTGTGCCCAGGCATGTCCCTCCGGGGCCATTTCCATGGTGCCTGTCCAGTTGCCCCCTCAGCAGCCCAAAGAAGAGGCTGTGATGGAAGCTCTCCGGGGGTTGATCCAAAGCAAGAACCGGGCGGAGGCCCTGGCAGCCGCCCTTCCGGGAGCCCTGAGCAGGGCCGTGGAGAAGTCCTGCCGGCTGATGGCGGAGGACCTGTGCCGGGAGGCCGGGTTCATGCTTCCCCAAAGCGCCAACACCAAGGAGTTCCTGGAGTACATTAAAAGCTATCCCGGCATTCCCGCGGATCAGGTGAACGCCCTGCTGGAATCCCTTTCCTTCCACCAGGAAGAGGAAGAGAAGCCGGTGGAACGCTGGAAATGTTCCGTGTGCGGGTACATTCACGAAGGCCCCCTGCCGGAGGATTTCCGCTGTCCCATCTGTGGCCAGCCCGCGGAAAAGTTTGTCCGGATCTGATCCTGTTACAATGTGTTTCCCACTGAGCCAAAAACTGCCCGCCGGAATGCCGGCGGGCAGTTGCTCTCTCAGGGGTTCCGTGTGAGAAGGGCCACGGTTTCCACATGGCTTGTGGCCGGGAACATGTCTACGGGGGAGGCTTCTTGGGGCGGGTAGCCCAGCTCCGCGAACAGTTTCAGGTCCCGGGCCAGAGTGGCAGGGTCGCAGGAGACGTACACGATCCGCTGGGGTTGGTACCCGGCCACTGTGCGGATCAGCTCCGGGTCACAGCCCTTTCTGGGCGGGTCCAGGATCACCACATCTGGGCGCTCTCCCCGCTGAGCCAGCATCTGGGCGGCCTTTGCCGCGTCCCCGCAGAAGAACTCCCCGTTTTCCACCCCGTTGAGCCGGGCGTTCTCCCGGGCATTTTCCACCGCCTCCGGGATGATCTCCACCCCCAAAAGCCTTTTGGCTCTGTTTGCCATGGAAAGCCCAATGGTCCCGGCGCCGCAGTACAGGTCCAGAAGCAGCTCGTTTCCGGTGAGGCTGGCATACTTCGCCGCCAGCTGGTACAGCCGCTCCGCCTGGGTCCGGTTGACCTGGTAGAACGAGAGAGGGGAGAGGCGAAACTGCAGCCCGCACAGGGTGTCCTGGATCACGTCCGCGCCGTAAATGGTCCTGCATGACTGGCCCAGGGCCACGTTGGTTCTGTCCCGGTTGGAGTTGATCACCACGCTGGCAAGGCCGGGCACCGCCTTCCTCAGGGCAGACACCAGCTCTTCCTCGTGATGGAGGCCGTTGCCGTTGACCACCACACAGGCCATCACCTGGCCGGTCTGTTCCCCGTACCGCAGGTACAGCCGCCGCATCCGCCCGGAGTGGCTTTCCTCCTGGTAAACCGGGTCTCCGTATTTCCCGGCCCATTCCCGGAAAGCGTTCATGGCCCGGTGGAACACCTCCGGCTGCAGCCTGCAGTAGGGGCAGTCCACAATGCGGTGGGAGTTCACCGCGTAAAAGCCCATGGTCAGGGCGCCCTGCTTGTCCACACCCAGGGGCAGCAGCGCCTTGTTCCGGTAACCGTCCCGGCGGTCCGCCCCCAGAATGGGCCGCAACGGCAGGTCATGGAACCCTCCAATGCGCTCCAGAGCGTCCCGGACCCTGGCTTCCTTGACCTTCAGTTCCGCCTGGTAGGAGATATGCCGGTAGCAGCAGCCGCCGCACTGGGCAAAACAGGGGCAGTCGGGCTCCACCCGGTCTGGGGAAGGGGAGAGCACCTCTTCCAGCCGGCCGAACCCGTAGTTTTTCGCCACCTTGACGACCCGGACCCGCACCCTGTCCCCGGGGGCGGTCAACGGGGTGAAGACGGCCATGCCTTCCCAGTGGCCCACCCCGGCCCCCTGGGCGGTCATGCCGGTAATGTCCAGTTCCACAATTTGGTTTTTCCGCAACAATGTCATCCGGATCGTTCCTTTGCTGTAAACTGCTCCTGATTGTAGCACAAAACCTGGGGAAGCACAAGCGGGGCGGCTGTCTGCCGCGACTTTGTTGTGCTGAATTTATAAAAAGGGATTTTTGCCTTTTTACAGATTGTGAAAAAAGGAGATTCTCCGTGAAACGGTTGACAACTCCCCGGGCCGTGACTATAATATGGATGTAATCGAGAGTACAAGCCTAGCGGCTGAAAGCCGCACTTTTCAATACAACTCCTCCCCAAAAGAAGGAAAAGGACCGGGTTACCGGTCCTTTTCCTTTTTCTGAGAAAACTTGTGAAACAGAGTGCGAATCCTTCTCAATTTGGGAAGGGGCCCTCAGCTGCTTTTGGAACGCAAATCCAGATCTCAGCCCTTGGCCATGCGGTAGATCTCCCGGATGTCCTCCTGCTTGAGCACTCGGAACAGGCCGATGGTCCGCCCGCCGAAGCAGCACTTTTCCGCCAGGGTGGCGATCTGCTCCTCTGTCACGTCGCAGCCCAGCTCGTGGAGATTGGTGGGCATGCCGATGGAGCGGTAGAAGTCCTCCATGGCCTCAATGCCCTTGAGGGCGGTTTCCTTGGGGTCACCGCTGCAGGCGATGCCGAAGATCTTCCGGGCAAACTGAGCGAACCGCTCCGGCTTGTCCTGATACACGCACCGGGCCCAGCTGCCCCACACAGCGGCCAAACCTGCGCCGTGGGCCACGTCGAACATGCCGCCCAGCTCGTGCTCGATCTGGTGGCAGGCCCAGTCGCCCCGGGGGCCGCCGCAGGCCATCAGATTGTTGTGGGCCAGGGAGCTTGCCCACATCACTTCCGCCCGGGCCTTGTAGTTTTCAGGCTCCTTCATCAGGATGAGGGCGTTTTTCATCACTGTGCGGATCAGAGCTTCCGCCATGCCGTCGGTGAGCTCCATGGTGTCCTCTTTCACAAAATACCGCTCCATCACGTGCATCATGATGTCCGCGGCGCCGCAGGCGGTCTGATAGGCGGGCAGGGTGTAGGTGAGCTCCGGGTTCATCACGGCGAACTTGCACCGGCACACGTCGTTGTTGTAGCCCCGCTTGATGCCGCCCTCTTCCTTGGTGATCACGCTGGAGTCGCTCATCTCGCTGCCGGCGGCGGCGATGGTGAGCACCGCCCCGATGGGAGCGCAGGCGGTGGCCACGTGCTTGTGGTCATACAGGTCCCACACGTCAAAGTCGTTGGCAAGACCGTAGCCGATCGCCTTGGCGGAGTCGATGACGCTGCCGCCGCCCACAGGCAGCAGGAAGTCAACCCCCTCCTTCCGGCACAGCTGGATGCCCTCATACACCAGGGAAAGCCGGGGGTTGGGCTTCACGCCGCCCAGCATCACATAGGGCAGGCCCGCCGCCTCCAGAGAGGCGCAGACCCGGTCCAGCAGGCCGCTTTTCTTGGCGCTCTGCCCGCCGAAGTGGACCAGCACCTTTGTGGCGCCCTGCTCCTTGCAGAGCTGACCCACCTGGTTTTCCGTGCCTTTGCCGAACACCACTTTGGTCGGCGCGTGGAAGATAAAATCGTTCATTACAACGTCCATCCTTTCCAAAACAGTATGGTTCTGTCTCTATGTAAAGCGCACCCAAACCGGGAGCGCCGAGACGCCTTGCGTCTGTCAGCTCACCACGTTCTGGGGCTTCCCCTCCAGAAAGCACCGGAGGTTTTCCGCCACAATCTCGATGAGCCGTGCCCTCGCCTCCCGGGTGGCCCAGGCCACGTGGGGGGTGAGAATGGCGTTCTTTGCCCCCAGAAGGGGGTGGTCCGGAGAGGGAGGCTCCTGGGTGAACACGTCCACACCGGCCCCCGCCAGCCGTCCTTGGTTTAAAGCCTGGGCCAAAGCCCCTTCGTCCACAACGGCGCCCCGGGCGGTATTGATGAGAAACGCCGTGGGCTTCATCTGGGCCAGCCGTTCCCTGCTGACCAGCCCTGCTGTCTCGGCCGTCAGGGGGCAGTGGAGGGAGACCACGTCGCTTTCCCGGAACAGGGTGTCCAGGTCCACCCAGCGGCAGCCCTCCGGGGCAGGCCTTTGGGTGCGGCTGTACAGCAGGACGTTCATCCCCAGGGCCAGGCCCAGCCGGGCCATCTGCCGGCCTGTGTTGCCGAATCCCACAATGCCCAGGGTCTTTCCCGCCAGCTCCACCGGCAGCAGGGAGCGGTGGCTCTCCTCCACCGCCTGGCTCCACTGGCCGGCCCTGGTCAGGTCGCTGGAGCGCTGGACCTTGTTGCACAGGCACAGCAGCAGCGCCAGGGCGTGCTGGGCCACGGCGGTCTCGCAGTAGTGGGGCACGTTGCACACGGTGACGCCCAACTCCCTGGCGGCGCCGGTGTCAATGGTGTTGTACCCGGTGGCCAGGGTGCCTGCGTAACGCAGCTGGGGCAGCCGGGAAAACTCCTCCCGTCCCAGAACAATTCTGTTGAGGATTACCGCCTGGGCGCTCTGGAGGCGTTCCACCACCAGCGGGGCAGGGGTTTCCTCGTAGACGGTCAGGCGGCCCAGCCGTTCCAGGGGTTCCCAGGAAAGGTCCCCCGGGTTGGTGGTGCCTCCGTCCAAAACAACAATGTTCACTCTGTCGCCCTCCTCTCTGTAACGATTATAATGCCCCCGCCCGGTATTTGCAAGGGCCCCCTTGGCACAGAAGGGCGAAGCTGCCCCGGAGAAAGCCGGGGGGTTGATTCTGGCGGCGGTTTGTGGCATAATGCAGGGTAGGGTATTTTTTGGAAAGAGTTGAGGTGTAACTGTGGAAACAAGGAAAAGGAAACATCCCAAGGGGCTGATCCGCCGGTTCATCCCCTACTTCAGAAAGTATACGGGCGTGCTGCTGTTCGACCTGTTCTGCGCAGCCCTGACCACGGTGTGCGAGCTGGTGCTCCCCATGCTGGTGCGCTATGTGACCAACGCCGGCATCAATGACCTGGCCTCCCTGACGGTAGAGATGATCGCGAAAATCGGCGCGCTCTACCTGTTTTTGCGCTTGGTGGACGCCGCGGCCAACTTCTTCATGGCCTCGATCGGCCACATAATGGGTACCAAGATCGAGACGGACATGCGCTCGGCCATGTTCGACCATTTGCAGAAGCTGTCGTTCAACTATTTCGACAACACCAAGGTGGGCCAGATCATGACCCGCATCACCACCGACCTGTTCGACGTGACCGAGTTTGCCCATCACTGCCCGGAGGAGTTCTTCATTGCCGCCATCAAGATTATCGGCTCCTTCGTCATCCTCTGCGGCATCAATGTGTGGCTGACCCTGATCATGTTTACGGTGGTGCCCTTTATCATCGCGGCCGCTGTGTACTTCAACCGAAAGATGAAGGAGCAGTTTCGGCAGCAGCGTGTTCAGCTGGGTGAGATCAACGCCCAGGTGGAGGACAGCCTGCTGGGGGTCCGTGTGGTGAAGTCCTTTGCCAACGAGCCTTTGGAAAAGGACAAGTTCGAGCAGGGCAACCAGGTGTTCTTCAACGTGAAGCGCCGCCGGTACTTCTATATGGGCGGCTTCGAGGCCTCCAACCGGCTGTTCGACGGCCTGATGAACCTGCTGGTGCTGGTGGCCGGCGCCCTGTTCATGATCAACGGCCAGATCAAGCCCGCGGACCTGGTGGCCTATATGCTTTATGTCAGCACCCTGATCACCTCCATTCGCCGGCTGGTCCAGTTTGCCGAGCAGTTCCAGCAGGGCATGACCGGCGTGGAGCGGTTCTTCCAGGTGATGGACGCCGATGTGGACATCTTCGATGAGCCGGGCGCCAAGCCCCTGGAGATCCGGAACGGGGACGTGACCTTCGAGAACGTGAGCTTCTCCTATGCCGACGACGGCAAGGAGGTGCTCTCCCACATCAACCTTCAGGTGAAAGCCGGGGAGAACGTGGCCCTGGTAGGTCCTTCCGGCGGAGGCAAGACTACCCTGTGCAACCTGATCCCCCGGTTCTACGACGTGGACGAGGGACGTATTCTCATTGACGGGGAGGATATCCGGGACGTGACCCTCAGCTCCCTCCGTTCCCAGATCGGCTTTGTCCAGCAGGACGTGTACCTGTTCTCCGGCACCGTGTTCGAGAACATCCAGTACGGCAGGCCGGGAGCCAGCCGGGAGGCGGTCATCCAGGCCGCCAAGCAGGCCGGCGCCCACGAGTTCATCCTGGGGCTCTCCCAGGGATACGAGACCTTTGTGGGGGAGCGGGGCGTGAAGCTCTCCGGCGGGCAGAAGCAGCGCATCAGCATTGCCCGGGCCTTTTTGAAGAACCCGCCCATCATGATCCTGGACGAGGCCACCAGCGCCCTGGACAACGAAAGCGAGAAAATTGTCCAGGCCTCCTTGGAGAAGCTGGCCAAGGGCCGCACCACCTTCACCATCGCCCACCGGCTGACCACCATCAAGAACGCCACGGTGATCCTGGTGCTCACCAACAAGGGCATCGAGGAAAAGGGCACCCATCAGGAGCTGATGGAAAAGGGCGGCATCTACTACCACTTGTACAGCAGCTACGCCGATGACAAAACCCTGACAGCAGGCAACGGCCCGCTCCAGGAATCCGCAGATTAAAGATTGGGAGTGTGCAGCGTGAACCGAGAGCAGTTTTTTAAAAGCCTTTCCGGAAAGACCGTCACTTTCTGCGGCATTGGCCGCAGCCACATGCCCCTGATAAAGCTGTTTCAGGAGCAGGGCGCCGTTGTTTCCGCCCGGGATAAGCGTTCCTTCCAGGAGCTGGGGGAGAACGGAAAAACCTTGGGGGACCTGGGCGTGGAGCTGATTTTGGGGGAATCCTATTTGCAGGATCTCAACCAGGACATCATCTTCCGCACCCCCGGCATGCGGTATCATCTGCCGGAGCTGGAGGAGGCCAGGAAGCGGGGGAGCGTGGTCACCAGCGAGATGGAAGTGTTCTTCCAGCTGTGCCCCTGCAAGATCTATGCCGTCACCGGCAGTGACGGGAAGACCACCACCACCTCTATCATCGCTGAGTTTTTGAAGGCTCAGGGGAAAACCGTCCACCTGGGGGGCAATATCGGCAAGCCTCTGCTGCCGGAGATCCAGTCCATCCAGCCGGAGGACTGCGCCGTGGTGGAGCTTTCCAGCTTCCAGCTGATTTCCATGGGGGATAGTCCCGATGTGGCCGTGGTGACCAACCTGTCACCCAACCACCTGGACGTCCACAAGGATATGCAGGAGTATATCGACGCCAAGAAGAACATCTTCCTGCACCAGAACGGGTTCTCCCGCACGGTGCTGGGCGCCGGGAATGAGATTACCGCCTCCTTCGCGCCCCAGGTGCGGGGGGATTGCTGGATGTTCTCCCGGGGAAAACCTGTGGACCGGGGGGTCTGGTGCGATGAGGAGCAGATCTATGTAAACGGCCAGCCCCTGATGCCCCTGTCCCAGATCAAGATCCCCGGCTGGCACAATGTGGAGAACTACATGGCGGCCATCGCCGCTGTGTGGGGCGACGTGGACCCGGAGGTGATCCGTCAGGTGGCGGCCACCTTCAACGGGGTGGAGCACCGGGCGGAGTTTGTCCGGGAGCTTCACGGGGTGAAGTATTACAACGACTCCATCGCCACTTCTCCCACCCGGGTCATGTCCGGCACCCTGTCCCTGTTCCCCCAGAAGATCCTCATGATCGCCGGGGGCTACGACAAGCACATTCCCTTCGAGCCTTTGGGCCCGGTGGTGTGCGGCAAAGTGAAGACCCTGATCCTCCTGGGCGCCACGGCTCAGAAGATCGAGGACGCTGTGAAAGGGGCGGAAAACTACCAGGAAGGCTCCCCGGAGATCCTCCGGGTGGAGACCATGGAGCAGGCGGTGGCTACCGCCCAGGCTCACGCCCAGCCGGGGGACATTGTCTCCCTGTCCCCGGCATCCGCCGCTTTCGACCTGTATCCCAACTTTGAGGTGCGGGGGAGACATTACAAGGAATTGGTAAACGGATTGAAGTGAGAGGGGCTCGGCCCCCGGGAAAAGAAAGAGTGTGTGTATGGAGAGAAGAAAAGGAACATTTAACGGAAATCGAAACGGAAACCGGCGCTCCGGCGGCCGGGTGGTGTCCCACCAGCGGACCTTCGGTCCCACCGACGCCTACGAGCTGCCCAGCGCCGCCAGCACCTTGGAGGAAAAGGTGATCGTGGCGGCCCTGAAGCGGTGCGGCGGGGAAGGGGTGCCCTCCCGGTCTTTGCAGCGGGAAGCGGGCATCCGGGACAAGGACGCTTTCTACGACGCCCTCCACTCCTTAAAGGACAAGGGGGAGATCCAGGTGGACAAGGACCACTGGGTGAAGCTGGTGCCCCGGGGCGGGGACATCGAAGCCCAGATCGTCTCCCTGTCGGAGCGGTTCGGCTTTGCCCGGCCCAAGCTGGGAGGAGAGGACATCTTTGTGCCCGGCGCCGCCTTGAAAGGGGCGTTTCTGGGGGACCAGGTGATCCTCACCGACCTGCAGAAGCGGGATAAGGGCCCCAGCGGCCGTGTGAAGCGGATCGTCTCCCGCTCGGAGGAGCCCATGACCGCCACCGTCCACGTGGACGAAGCCGGCACCCGGGTCACTCCCGACGGCGCCCTCCGCTATGACCTGACGGTGGTGGGCGGCCTCAACGGCGCCAAGGACGGGGACAAGGTGCTCATCCAGCCCAAGGCGGACAGCCGGGGGGACTGGACCCAGGCGGAGATCAAGTCCGTGTTCGGTACGGGGGAGAGAGCCCGCATCTGCGCAGACGCCATCATTGTCCGGTGCGGCATTCCCACGGAGTTTCCCCCGGAGGTCATGGCCGAGGCGGAGGAGATCTCCCGAATGACCGTGACCCAGGAGGATATCGACAGCCGCCTGGACCTGCGGGATGAGCCTATTTTCACCATTGACAGCGCCGACGCCAAGGACCTGGACGACGCCATCTCTGTCCACAAAACGGTGGACGGCTACACCCTTGGGGTCCACATCGCCGACGTGTCCCATTACGTGAAGGCCAAAAGCGCCATCGACAACGAGGCCTTCCGCCGGGGCACCTCCGTGTACTTTGCCGACCGGGTGATCCCCATGCTGCCGGAAGCCCTGTCCAACGGGGTGTGCTCCCTGAACGCGGGCACGGAGAAGCTCACCTTCTCCGCCCTGATGGACTTTGACAAGGAGGGCAACATGCTGGACTACCGCTTTGAGAAAGCGGTGATCAACTCCAAAGTCCGGGGCGTGTACTCCGAGGTCAACGAGATTTTGGCGGGCACCGCCTCCCAGGAACTTCTGGACAAGTACGCCCCCGTCATGGAGAGCCTGATGGCCGCCAAGGAACTGGCGGGGGTCTTTGAGAAGGCCGCCAAAGCCCGGGGCAACATGGACCTTTCCAGCGACGAGACCAAGTTTGTGCTGGACGAAAACGGGGTGTGTATTGACCTGCTGCCCCGTACCACCGGCGAGTCGGAACAGCTCATCGAACAGATGATGATCGCCGCCAACATCGCTTCGGCCAAGGCAGCCCTGAAGGCGGAGATCCCCTTCCTGTACCGGGTCCACGAGCGGCCCCAGCCCGACCGGGTGGAGGAGCTGGCGGAGCTGCTGGAACGGCTGGGCATTCCCTGCCGGGAGCTGCGCAAGGGTAAGCCCTCCACCAAGGACTTTGCCGCCATTCTGGACCGGGTGAAGGACACTCCCCGGGCTTCCCTGGTGAACCAGCGGGTGCTGCGCACCATGGAGAAAGCCCACTATTCCGACCGGGAGGTGGGTCACTTCGGCCTGGCTCTGGGGGAGTACAGCCACTTCACCTCTCCCATCCGGCGGTACCCCGACACCTCCATCCACCGCATTTTAAGCGACCTGGTGGCGGGGGTGGACCAGACCACTCTCAAGCGCCGGTACGGGGAGTTTGCTACCCTGTCCGCCTCGGAGTCCTCGAAAAACGAGGTGCGGGCCGTCACCGGCGAGCGTTCCGCCGAGGACTGCTATATGGCGGAGTATATGAAGGCCCATCTGGGCGAGCGCCACACGGGCATTATCAGCGGCGTGACCCCCAAGGGCATTTTCGTGAAACTGGACAATAACGCCGAGGGCTTTGTCAGCCTTAACGACTTTGAAAACTGCGAGTTCGAGTACGACGGGGAAGTGTCCCACCGGGATCTGCGCTCCGGCCGGGTGCTGATGATGGGCGAGGAGATCGGCATCATTGTGGCAGCCGCGGACGTGGCCACCGGCCGCATTGACTTCATGCCCCAGGAACCGTAAGCATAAACCTGCCCACCCCTTCATACAGATTACCATCCGGACAAACAGGAGGTCTTTCCCATGAAGGGGTTTTTGTTGTCGGCGGCTCTGGGGCTGGTGGCCCTGGCGCTGGTGAACCTGTGCGGCGCCTACACCGGGGTGGTGGTGCCTGTGAACCGGCTCAGCCTGGGGGCGGCCGGGTTTTTGGGCATCCCCGGGGTGACGCTGCTGATCCTGCTGAACACCATTCTCTGAGAGACCCTGCGGGGAAAAAGGGGGACGTTTCAAATGCTGTTGATCCACACAAATTACCTGGACGAGACGTTTCAGCTGGTCCAGGGGGACATTGAGATCCAGGACGGGAAGATTCTCCGGGTGGGGAAAGACCTTCCCCGCAAAGAAGAGGATTTGGCCGTAGACTGCGGGGGAGAGTACACCGTGGTCCCCGGCTTTGTGGACGTGCACATCCATGGATGCGCAGGGGCCGATACCTGCGACGGCACCCGGGAATCCCTGGAGACCATGGCCCGGTTCCTGCTGAGCCACGGGGTGACCTCCTTCTGCCCCACCACCATGACCACCGGCCGGGACGTAATGGAACAAGCACTGCTTGCCGCCAAAGACGTGATGGAGCACCCGGTGGAGGAGGGCGCCCGCGTGGTGGGTGTGAACATGGAGGGACCCTTTATCTCCAAGGAGCGGAAGGGCGCCCAAAAGGAGGAGGACATCCTGGCCCCGGACCTGGAGCTGTTCCGCCATTTCTGGGAGATAAGCGGCGGCCTGATCCGGCTGGTGGACATTGCCCCGGAGCAGCCCGGCGGCCTGGAGTTCGCCAGGGAGGTAAGCAAGCTGTGCACCGTCTCCATCGCCCACACCACGGCGGACTACTGCCAGGCCAAGGCGGCCTTCGACAGCGGCATCACCCACGCCACCCACCTGTTCAACGCCATGAGCGGCCTGAACCACCGGGCCCCCGGCGTGGTGGGGGCTGTGCTGGAGGACCAGCGGGTCCGTGGGGAGCTGATCTGCGATGGGTTCCACATCCATCCCTCGGTGCTGCGCACCGCCTTCCAGGTGCTGGGGGACAGAGCCCTGGTCATCAGCGACTCCATGCGGGCCAACGGCATGCCCGAGGGAGAGCCCTTCGACCTGGGCGGCCAGATGGTCACAGTGCGGGAGGGGAAGGCCACCCTGGAGGACGGCACCCTCGCCGGTTCGGTAAGCAACCTGCACCAAGAGGTGAAAAACCTGGTTTCCTTTGGAATCCCCTTCCCCCAGGCGGTGAAGGCCGCCACCCTGATCCCCGCCCGGGCCATCGGTCTGGACCAGGAGATCGGCAGCATTGCTCCGGGCAAGAAGGCCGACCTGGTGGTTCTGGACCAGCAGCTGGAGATTGCGGCCGTATATCATTGACGAAAAAAAGGCTGTCGCGTTTTGAAATGCGGCAGCCTTTTCTCATGGGCAAACCATTGGCTTGATGGGAAAGAATTTCATCGGGTAAAGTAGAGCATGTTGTTCAGCAGCCGGCTTTGGGGGCCGTAGAGCCAGTAGCCGTCCACATACAGGTTGGTGGAACCGCCGCCGTCCAGGTTCACTGCGTCGCTGCAGCCGAAAGCCACCATGATCTCCGCCATTTTCGGCACGCTGGTGTTGGCTTCCACAATGACCATGGTTCCGTTTTTCCGGACGCCCACGCAGACCCGCACCGTGTTACCGGAGGTGACCCAATCGCTGAAGCCCTCTTCCCGGTAGGTGGCGTACCCGCCGTACACCTGGCCGTCCTTCACAATCCGGGGACCGGCGCCCATGGACATCACCGGGTCAAAGGGGAGCTCCTGCCCGGAGGCGTACTGGTAGGACGTGTCCAGAGATATGGTCATGCCCACCTTGCAGGAGTCGAAGAAGTTGCCTTCGTACTGCCGGCGGGATCTCTGGCACAGCACAAAGCCGTTTTCAGGAATGTCCACGTTGGCGGCGTTCTGGTAAATGGCCGTAATGGTGCCGCTGGAATCCACCACCACGGCGTCCCGGGTGGGGAAGTTCAGCTGGCGGCCCCAGTCTCTGGTGGCCACAATGCGGGCAGCGTCCGTGCTGCTGCTGGGCCACTTGTTCACTACCACGTTTTCCACAGTGGACAGCTCCTGGCCTTCCGTGTCGGTCAAAGTGGCGATGACAAAGGTGGAAAAGCTCTCCACGGAGATGCTCCCGGAAGGGGACACCACCAGGGCGGCTTTTTCCGGGGCGTACATGTTGTCCAGGGTGAGAATGCGCCCGTCGCTGATGAGGGTGCCCAAAGGCGTGTAGTTGTCCATGTTGAAAAAGGCCCCGTTTACCGCGATGGTGGCGCCGGTGCGGCTCACCAGGCTGGTGGAGCTTTCCCGGCCGTCCACCATGTCCTGAGCCATCACCAGGCCGGGGGTGTAATCACTGATGGTGAAGGATACAGCCCGCACCGCCACGTTTTTCACCCGCTTCTGGACAATGGAGTAGCCGTTTGTCTGGCACTTGTTCAGAAAATTGTAGCAGATGGAGGCGGCTTCCGCCCGGCTGGCGCTGTCGGCGGGGCGGAACTTTCCGGTATCCTCATCCCCGTTGATCACGCCGGCCCGCTGGCAGAGCTGCACCGCGGAAAGCGCCCAGGAGGCGATCTGCCCCTGGTCCTTAAAGGTCACGGAACTGTTGGAGGAGGGGAATTTCCGGCCGGTACTCTGGGCGAAGTTCCGCACCATCACGGCCATCTCCTGGCGGCTGACGCTGTTGTCCGGGCGGAACGTGTCGTCTTCGTATCCGGAAGCCACACCGGTCTCCACCGCCCAGTTCACGTAGGGGTTGGCCCAGTGAGAGGTTTTCACGTCTTTAAAGCCTCCCTGGAACTGGTACTGCTGCACCTCACCGGACGTGAGAACGGATTTTGCCAGCATGGTGACGAACGCTCCTCTTGTCAAAGGGGAGGAGGGGGAGTACCTGCCGCCGCCTGTGCCGGAGACAATCCCCTGGTCTGCCAGGGTGGTCACGGCGGTGTAATACCACGCGCCGGATGAGACGTCGCTGAACTGGGCGGCGCTGGCAGCCATGGGAAGGCTTGTCAAAAGCAGCGCCGCGCTTACGAGAAGCGACAGCCATCGTGTCCTTTTCTTTTTCATAAATGCTTCCTCCTTACAAACACAGCTTTACATAATATATCACTCCCGGCTGGGATTGTCTACCTTTTGACGAAAAAATTGCGTCTTTTACAGATTTTGCGTTGCTTTTTTCCTTCCCATCCTGTAATATAAAACCAGGCATCCGTGTACAGTGGAAGAGGGGTACTTTTCCCGGCGCGGCGTGTTATCGAAAACAAAAAAACCAGTAGGGAGGGTAAAATGATGATTTGTCCCAAATGCGGAAGAGTGGTCCCCGACGGGGTTCCCTGCTCTTGCGGCGCTCCTTTGCTTTCGTCCAATCCGGCGGTGAACCTGTTAAAAACGGTGGGTTCTTCTCCCAAGTTCCTCACCGCCGCCATCTTATACTCTGTGGCGGTGCTGTTTTCACTGGTCGCCGCGTTTGCCCCCAACGATTTGGTGTATGAGCTGTATTACTACGGCGCCAACGCAGGGGTGGACCCCGACATTTTTTACCCCATGATGGACGTTTTGGAGAGCAGCTCTGTGGTAGGCGTGGTGCTTTCCTCCCTGCCTTCCATCCTGATGGCGGTGGGCATGTGGCTGTTCTTTGTCAGCAGCCGCAATACCCAAACCGGCAATGTGTCCACCGTGGGGCTCACCATCTGCAAGGTGTTGTCCTACATCAGCCTGGTGCTGCTCTGCCTGGCGGCGTTCCTCCTGGTGATCCTGGGCATTATCCTGGTCTTTGCCATCACCGCCAACAGCGATATTGCCTATTACGGCGCAGGCAGCGTGGTGGCGGCCGCCAGTGTGGTAGGGTTCCTGCTGGCGATCGTAGCGGCAGTTTTGGGGCTGTTCATTGCCCTGGAAGTGTCCGTCATTCGGACCATCAACCGCATTAAGAACACCGCCCTCAACGGGGTCCCGGACAACCGAATTTCCGGCTTCCTCACCGGGATGTTGATGGTCTTCGGCATTTTGGGCGCTTTGGGCGGCGTGATTTCCCTGGCAGGCAGCCCCCTTGCCGGTCTTGGCTCTCTGGCCGCTTCCGTCGCCATGATCCTCATGTCCCTGGTCCTCAGCGAGTACCGGAACAAGATGACGGTGCTGGTATTCCCGCCGGTGCAGCCTGTGTACCCCCAGAACATGCCCCCTTATGGCAGCGTTCCGCCCCAGCAGCCCGGCGGCCCCACAGACGGCTATCCTCCTCAGCGGTAAGTTGTGACATCTGGAAAAAGAAGGTCCTTCGGGGCCTTCTTTTTGCATTTTGGGGCAAAAAAGGAGCTCCCGCGGGGGGAGCTCCGGAAAGAACAGAGAACTGGAACAAACGATCACTGAATGACCCGCACCTTTACAATGGGTTCCAGAGCCTGGAGCGCCTGGACAGCGGCAGGGGAAACCTCGCCGGTGACATCCAGAATGGTGTAGGCGTATTCGCCCCGGGACTTGCTCTGCATGTTCTCAATGTTCAGGCCTTCCTGGCCGCAGGTGGCGGCGAACATGGCGATGGTGTTGGGCACGTTTTCGTGAATCAGGCAGATCCGCTGGGTGCCGGGTTCCCGCGCCATGGAGATGGAGGGCATGTTCACCGAGTTGAGAATGTTGCCGTTTTCCAGGTAATCCTTGATCTGGTCCACCGCCATGCAGGCGCAGTTGTCCTCGCTCTCAGGGGTGGAAGCGCCCAGGTGGGGAATGGCCACCACGCCTTCCGCGCCGATGAGGCTGTCATCGGGGAAGTCCGTGGCGTAGGCGGCGACCTTCCCGCTGGCCAAAGCTTCCAGCAGGTCGGCAGAGTTCACCAGGCCGCCCCGGGCGAAGTTGAGAATGCGCACCCCGTCCTTCATCTTGGCAATGGTGTCCACGTTGACCATACCCTTGTTCTCCTTGGTAAAGGGCAGATGCAGGGTGATGTAATCCGCGTGGGCGTAAAGCTCCTCCAGAGTGAGGGAGCGGTGCACCGCGCTGGACAGATGCCAGGCGTGCTCCACGGACAGGAAGGGGTCGTAGCCGTAAACTTCCATGCCCAGCTGGGTGGCGGCGTTGGCCACCAGAATGCCGATGGCGCCCAGGCCCACCACGCCCAGCGTCTTGCCCTGGATCTCAGGGCCGGCAAAGGCGCTCTTGCCTTTTTCCACCAGCTTCTCCACCTGGTCCCCCTGGCCTTTCAGGGTTTTCACCCAGTCCATAGCGGGGCCGATCTTCCGGGAGGTGAGGAACAGGGAGGCCAGCACCAGCTCCTTCACGGCGTTGGCGTTGGCGCCGGGGGTGTTGAACACCACAATGCCCTTTTCCAGGCATTTGTCCACGGGGATGTTGTTCACGCCGGCGCCTGCCCGGGCAATGGCCAGCAGGTTTTCCCCCAGCTCCATGTCGTGCATGGAGGCGGAGCGCACCAGGATGCCCTCGGGGTTTTCCATTTCCGGGGAGAAGGTGTAGGACTCCCCAAAGCGTTTCGTCCCAACGGGACTGATTTTATTCAAGCATAGAATCTTGTGCATGGCAGTGACAGCTCCTTTTTCTCACTTGTTTTCCGCTTCGAACTTCTTCATGAAGTCCACCAGCTTCTGAATGCCTTCCTCGGGCATGGCGTTGTAAATAGAGGCGCGCATGCCGCCCACGCTCCGGTGACCCTTCAGGTTCACAAAGCCGGCAGCCTCCGCCTCTTTGACGAACTTGGCGTCCAGGTCCTTGTCGCCGGTGACAAAGGTCACGTTCATAATGGAGCGGCTGTCCTTCTCGGCGCAGCCCTGGAACAGGGAGGAATTATCCAGGAAATCGTAGAGCAGCTGGGCCTTGCGCACATTGCGGCGCTCCATCTCCTCCAGCCCGCCAATGCTCTGGATCCACTCCAGCACCAGCTTGCAGATGTAGATGGGCCAGCAGGGCGGGGTGTTGTACATGGAGTCGTTGTCCGCCATCACCTGGTAGTTGAACATGGTGGGGGTGATGTCCATGGCGTGACCCAGCAGGTCCTCCCGGACGATGACAATGGTCAGGCCGGCAGGGGCCACGTTCTTCTGGGCGCCGGCGTACAGCAGGCCGAACTTGCTCACGTCCATGGGGCGGGACAAAATGCAGGAGGAAATATCCGCCACCAGGGGCACATCGCCGGTGTCGGGCAGCTGGTGCCACACGGTGCCGTAGATGGTGTTGTTCAGGCAGATGTGGAAGTAGTCCGCGTCGGGCCGGAACTCCTTGGGGTCCAAGGCGGGGATGTGGGAGAAATTGTCCTCCTTGGAGGAGGCCACCACCTTGCAGTCGCCGTAGCGGGCGGCTTCCTTGTAGGCCTTGGTGGAGAACTGGCCGGACAGCACGTAGTCGGCTTTGCCGGACTTGGTCATCAGGTTCATGGGGACGGCGGCGAACTGAGAGGACGCGCCCCCCTGCAGGAACAGCACCTTGTAGTTGTCAGGAATGTTCATCACTTCCCGCAGCAGGCGCTGGGCGTCTTTGATGATGGCGTCATACACCTTGGAGCGGTGGGACATTTCCATCACGGACTGGCCGCTGCCCTGATAATCCAGCATTTCAGCGGCAGCCTTTTTCAGAACCTCCTCGGGCAGCATGGAAGGCCCGGCGGAAAAATTGTAAACTCGAGACATGGTATGACCTCCTCTGGGGACTTGAAAGTGATTTACCCCTTCAAATTGGTAAAGTTTTTACCATTATAGTGGCTCTTGTGGCCAAATGCAAGGAAAAATTAATTTTTTTCACAAAATTTGACCATTTACTCCCGGCCAAGTACACATTTCTGCATATGTCCTTGTGGAGAGGACAGTGTCCGCGAAACCTGACCCGCACACGGCCGTCTCCCGGGAAGGCGGGGGAAAAGCCAGCGGCTTTGGAAAGGGGAACGGCTGTGGAAAGCTTTTGGAAATTTCCATGAAAATATTTGTAACTGCCGGGAAGATATGGTATACTATCTGCAGTTATCATACGACGGGACCTTTGGCCCTGCCATGGCCCGTAATTCCCTTATCATCTCTATGAAGGGAGTATTCCTAAACCCATAGGAGGAACATTTATGAAGGTAAAGGAAATTGTGGACATTCTGAAGTGTCAGGTTCTCAACGAGGGCAACATGGAGGAAGAGGTCAAAACCGCCTGCGGCAGCGACATGATGAGCGATGTGCTGGCCTTCGTCAAGGACCAGTCCGTGCTGCTTACCGGCCTGATGAACCCCCAGGTGGTGCGCACCGCCGAGATGATGGACATGCACTGCATTGTGTTTGTCCGGGGAAAGAACATCGACCCCACGGTGGTGGCATTGGCCCGGCAGAAGGAGATTACGGTGCTGGCTTCCCCTTACCGGATGTTTACGGCGTGTGGCCTGCTTTATTCCAATGGGCTGCGGGGAGGCTGTGAGATCAAATGAGCATGCTGCATTTAACCTACCAGGTTCCCGGGGACGATTTCACCCGGGCGGGGGAAGCTTCCGGCGATGTGAAGCACAAGCTGAAAAAGCTGGGGTACGAGCCGGACGCGGTGCGCCGTGTGGCCATCGCCATGTACGAGGGGGAGATCAACATGGTCATCCACGCCGGGGGCGGGGAGGCTGTGGTGGACATCGACCCGGACCGGGTGGATATCCTTCTCCAGGACCACGGTCCCGGCATTGCCGACGTGGACCAGGCCATGCAGGCCGGGTGGTCCACCGCCCCGGACAACGTGCGGGCGCTGGGCTTCGGCGCGGGCATGGGACTGCCCAACATGAAAAAATACACCGATGAAATGACCATCGATTCCGTTGTGGGAGAGGGCACCGCGGTGCGCATGACGGTGTTTCCCGGTAGAAAAGAGGAAGGAAGATAGCGCAATGCCCTCCTGCGCTGTCTAGGGAGGTACGCGAACGTGGCAGAATTTTACCATTCCGTCACCTTGAACGAGGAAAAGTGCGTGGGCTGCACCAACTGCATCAAACGCTGTCCCACCGAGGCCATCCGGGTCCGGGGAGGCAAGGCGGTCATCGCTTCCGAGCGGTGCATCGACTGCGGGGAGTGCATCCGCATCTGTCCCCACCACGCCAAGCGGGCCAGGCACAGCCACCTTTCCCAGCTCAGTGACTTTACTTATACCATCGCGCTGCCCGCGCCGGCGCTTTACGGGCAGTTCAACAATCTGGACGATATCGACTATGTGCTCACCGGCTTGAAGGAGATGGGCTTTGACCACGTGTTCGAGGTCTCCCGGGCCGCGGAGCTTGTCAGCGAAGCCACCCGCAAGCTGATGGATTCCGGCGCCCTGAAGCGGCCGGTGATCAGCTCGGCCTGCCCTGCGGTGGTGCGGCTGATCCGGGTGCGCTTCCCCGACCTGTGCGACCATGTGCTGCCCTTGAAGTCCCCCATGGAGACGGCGGCTGCCATGGCCAAGAAAGAGGCCCAGGAAAAAACCGGCCTGCCCCCGGAGCAGATCGGCTGCTTTTTCATCACCCCCTGTCCCGCCAAGGTGACGGACATCAAGATGCCGCTGGGCATTGAGAAGTCCATGGTGGACGGGGCCATCGCCATCAGCGAAGTGTTCCCCGAGCTGTCCCACAAAATGGACCACCTGGAGAAGGTGGAGCCCCTGTCCGTCTCCGGCATCATCGGCGTGGGCTGGTCCACCAGCGGGGGCGAGGCGGCGGCGCTGCTCAACGAGAAGTACCTGGCGGCGGACGGCATTGAGAATGTGATCCGGGTGCTGGAGGAGATTGAGGACGAGCGCATCGGCGAGCTGGACTTTATCGAGCTCAACGCCTGCGCCGGCGGCTGCGTGGGCGGGGTGCTCTGCGTGGAGAATCCCTACGTGGCCAAAGCCCGCATTCAGCGGCTGCGGAAATACCTGCCTGTGTCCCAGAACCACCTGAAGGGAGGCCCTGTGCCCAAGGTGATGGAGTGGGAGGAGGACCTGGAGTTCTCCAATGTGCTCACCCTTTCCAGCGACTTGAAGGAAGCCATGCAGATGATGCTGAAGATCGACGAGATCGAGCAGGAGTTCCCCGGGCTGGACTGCGGCGCCTGCGGGGCGCCCACCTGCCGTGCCTTTGCCGAGGACGTGGTGAAGGGTATCTGCAAGGATACGGAGTGCATTTTCGTCTACCGGAAGCGGATGAAAAAAGTGGCCAGCACTCTTTCCGAACTGGAAAAGAGCATGGGACGGTTTTCCGTGGAGGAATTGGACCCAAAGGAGGAGAAGGAATAATGACTGTAAAGGAAATGGCCGAGGCCCTGGGCTGGAATCTCCTGGCTGGGGAGGACGGTGCGGACAACCAGATCGACGGCTGCTATGTGGGGGACCTGCTCAGCTGGGTGATGGCCCGGGCTCAGTCGGGGAACGTGTGGATCACGGTGATGGGCAACGTGAACGCCATTGCGGTGGCCACCCTGACCGACGTGAGCTGCATTGTGCTGACGGAAAACGCAGCCCTGGACCAGGACGCCGCCAAAAAGGCGGAAATGCAGGGAATCCCGGTGTACGGCTGTGCCGCCAACAGCTACGACACGGCGGTCCAGGTTTATGAGCGGCTGAAATGAACCGGTACCCCTACGATTTTCACGTTCACTCCTGTCTGTCTCCCTGCGGCGACAACGACATGACCCCCAACAACCTGGTGCAGATGGCCCTCCTATCCGGGTGTGAGATCCTGGCCCTCACCGACCATAACACCTGCCGCAATGCCCCTGCCGCCATGGAGGCGGGAGAGCGGTATGGGCTGCTGGTGGTGCCGGGCATGGAGCTGTGCACCTCCGAAGAGGCCCACGTGGTCTGCCTGTTTGAAACCCTGGAGGGCGCCCTGGCCTTCGACCGGTATGTCTACGACCACATGCCCCACGTGCCCAACCGGCCGGAGATCTTCGGGGACCAGAAGATCCTGGACGGGGAGGACCGGCAGGTGGGGGAGGAGGAAAACCTGCTTCTGGTGTCCTCCTTTATCAGTGTGGACCAGGTGGTGCCCCTGACGGCGGAGTACGGCGGGGCGGCCTTTCCGGCCCATGTGAACAAGGACTCTTACAGCGTCATTGCCTCTCTGGGAGCTCTGCCTCCGGAGGCGGGCTTTGCTGCGGCGGAGGTGACCAGGGACTGCGACCTGGAGGCGTTTACAGCTCTCCACCCGGAGCTTGCGGGGCTGCGGATTTTCCGCAGTTCGGACTCCCACTACCTGGAGACCCTGGCCGGGGAGCCCTGGACCCTGGGCCTTGCGGAGAAGTCCCGGTCGGCAGTGATCGACGCTGTTCGGGGAAAATATTGATATAATTATATCGATATTATAACAATTATAGACAGGATATTGACATTTTTCTGGCAAGAATTTGCTGTACAGACGGTTTTATTTCTAAAATAGAATTATAAGCCCCGCCGGTTTTGCTATATTTATTATGATGCTTTTCCGGCGGGGTTTTGTGTCCCGCCATAGGGCAAAATCTAAAATCCTACAATATATTGGGAGGAAAAACCATGCAAAAGCGTATCAGTAATTTGCCGTTTCATGATACTCCCGAGCAGGCGCAGAAGCTCGATGCGGTCATCGAAAGCCTGAAAGGCCAGAAGGGCGCGGTTATGCCTGCCCTCCATCAGGCCCAGGAAATTTACGGGTACCTGCCCATCGAGGTGCAGGAGAAGATCGCCAAGGGCCTGGACGTCTCTCTGGAAGAGGTGTACGGCGTGTCCACCTTCTATTCCCAGTTCGCCCTCACCCCCAAGGGCCGCAACCATATCTCCGTGTGCCTGGGCACCGCCTGCTATGTAAAGGGCGCCGACAAGGTGCTGGAGCGCATTACCCAGAAGCTGGGCATCCAGCCTGAGGAATGTACGGAAGACGGGACCTTCTCCCTCACGGCTTGCCGGTGCATTGGCGCCTGCGGCCTGGCCCCTGTCATGACCGTGAACGACGAGGTGTACGGCCGTCTTGTCCCTGAGGACGTGGACACCATTTTGGCTCAGTACATGGCGTAAATGAAGTATGCGTGAGCTATCTCTCAACGTGATGGACATTGCCCAGAACTCCATCTCCGCGGGGGCTTCCCTCATCACCCTGACCGTGGTGGAGGACCAGCCGGGAGACACTCTCTCCATCTCCGTGGAAGATAACGGCAAGGGCATGTCCCCGGAAACGGTCCAGAAGGTGATCGATCCCTTCTACACCACCCGCACCACCCGCAGCGTGGGGCTGGGCGTGCCGCTTTTTAAAATGGAAGCGGAAATGACCGGAGGCAGCTTCCAGATCGATTCCCAGTTGGGAGTGGGGACCACTCTCACCGCCCTGTTCAAACCTTCCAGCGTGGACATGATCCCCCTGGGGGATATCAACGGCACGGTGCAGCTGCTTATCTCCTGCAACCCCAACTTGGATTTCATTTTCCACCGGGTGCTCCTGACAAACGACGGGCAGCGGAGGGAATTCGCCTTAAAGACCGCCGAGCTCCGGGAGGTGCTGGGGGAGGACGTGCCCCTGGACACCCCTGATGTGGTGCTGTGGATCAAGGAGTACCTGACCGAGCAGACGGCGGAACTTTTCCAGAGCTCAACAACCGAAACACAAACCGTGTAACACGGCATCCAACTTGAACGGAAAGGAATGGTCAAGCATGAAATCGTTAGCGGAACTTCAGGCAATTCGCGATAAGACCCGGGCCGCCGTCACCCTGCGTGAGAACGCCGAGGCGGGCACCCGTGTGCTGGTTGGCATGGCCACCTGCGGCATCGCCGCCGGCGCCCGGCCTGTTTTGAACGCTTTTGTGGAGGAGGTCGCCAAGCGCGGCCTGCAGGACGTGATGGTCACCCAGACCGGCTGCATCGGCATCTGCCAGTATGAGCCCGTCGTGGAAGTGATCACTCCCGGCCACGAGAAGGTCACCTACGTCAAGATGACCCCCGAGAAGGCCCTCAGAGTTGTGAACGACCACCTTGTGAACGGCAATGTGGTATCGGAATACACCATTGGAGCCAATGCCATCGGAGCCAAATAATAAGGAGGGAAAAGAATGTTTCGTTCAAACGTGCTGGTCTGCGGAGGTACGGGATGCACGTCCTCCAACAGCGAGCAGATCATCGAAAAACTGAAGGAAGAGATCAAAGCCCAGGGCCTTGAAAAAGAAGTGAACGTCATCCGCACCGGCTGCTTCGGCCTGTGCGCACTGGGCCCCATCATGGTGGTCTATCCCGAAGGCGCGTTCTACAGCCGGGTTACTCCCGAGGATGTGCCGGAGATCGTCTCCGAACACCTGCTGAAGGGCCGTATTGTCAAGCGCCTGCTGTACCAGGAGACTGTCGTGGACGACTCCACCACCAAGTCCCTGAATGAGACCACCTTCTACGCCAAGCAGATGCGTATCGCGCTGCGCAACTGCGGCGTCATCAACCCGGAGAACATCGACGAGTACATCGCGCAGGACGGCTATGCCGCTCTGGGCAAGGCGCTCACCGAGATGACCCCCCAGGAAGTCATCGACCTGGTGCTGGCTTCCGGCCTGCGGGGCCGCGGCGGTGCCGGTTTCCCCACCGGCCGCAAGTGGCAGTTCGCCGCTGCCAATAAGGCCGAGCAGAAGTACGCCTGCTGCAACGCCGACGAAGGCGACCCCGGCGCTTTCATGGACCGCTCCGTGCTGGAGGGCGACCCCCACAGCGTGCTGGAGGCCATGGCCATTGCCGGCTACGCCATCGGCGCCAACCAGGGCTACATCTACATCCGCGCCGAGTACCCCATCGCTGTGAAGCGTTTGCAGATCGCCATTGAGCAGGCCCGGGAATACGGCCTGCTGGGCAAGAACATCTTCGATTCCGGCTTCGACTTTGACATCGACATCCGCCTGGGCGCCGGCGCCTTCGTCTGCGGCGAGGAAACCGCGCTGATGACCTCCATCGAGGGCAAGCGCGGCGAGCCCCGTGTCCGTCCTCCCTTCCCGGCTGTCAAGGGCCTGTTCGGCGTTCCCACCGTGCTGAACAACGTGGAGACCTACGCCAACATTCCCCAGATCATCCTCAAGGGCGCTGACTGGTTCCGCTCCATCGGCACCGAGAAGTCCCCCGGCACCAAGGTGTTCGCCTTGGGCGGCAAAATCACCAACACCGGCCTGGTGGAAGTCCCCATGGGCACCACCCTGCGGGAAGTGGTGGAGGAGATCGGCGGCGGCGTTCCCGGTGGCCATCACTTCAAGGCTGCTCAGACCGGCGGCCCCTCCGGCGGCTGCATCCCTGCCAAGCTCATCGACACCCCCATCGACTACGACAACCTGATCGCCATCGGCTCCATGATGGGTTCCGGCGGCCTGATTGTCATGGACGAGACCACCTGTATGGTGGATATCGCCAAGTTCTTCCTGGAGTTCACCGTGGACGAGTCCTGCGGCAAATGTACTCCCTGCCGCGTGGGCACCAAGCGTCTGCTGGAGATCCTGAACAAGATCACCTCCGGCAACGGCACCCTGGAGGATATCGACAAGATGGAGGAGCTGTGTTACTACATCAAGGAGAACTCCCTGTGCGGCCTGGGCCAGACTGCGCCCAACCCCGTGCTTTCCACACTCAAATATTACCGCGACGAGTACGAGGCTCATGTGGTGGAGCACCGCTGCCCCGCCGGAGCCTGCAAGGCCCTCACCAACTACTCCATCGAGGCCGACAAGTGCAAGGGCTGCACCCTGTGCGCCCGGAACTGCCCGGTGGGCGCCATCTCCGGCTCTGTGAAGCAGCCCCACGTCATCGACACCACCAAGTGCATCAAGTGCGGCGTCTGCATGGAGAAGTGTAAGTTCGGCGCTGTGGTGAGAAAATAAGAAAGGAGTGTGTGAACATGGAACAGGTCAATGTGAAAATCAACGGCGTTTCCTATGAAGTGCCCGCGGATTCCACCATCCTGGAAGCCGCCCGCTACGCCGGTATCGATATCCCCACCCTCTGCTACCTGAAGGACATCAACCAGATCGGCGCCTGCCGCATGTGCATGGTGGAAGTAAAGGGCGCCCGGTCCCTGGTGGCCGCCTGCGTGTACCCCGTAAACGAGGGCATGGAGGTGTTCACCAACACCCCCAAGGTCCAGGAGTCCCGGAAGATGACCCTGGAACTGCTGCTTTCCGTCCACGACCGGAAATGTCTGTCCTGCGAGCGCAGCGGCAACTGCGAGTTCCAGAAGCTGTGCAATGAGATGGGCATCGAGGTGGAGAACCGGTTTGAGGGCGCTGTCCCCGCCGGCAAAAAGGACTACTCCACCCTGTACCTGGAGCGCAACAACGCCAAGTGCATCCTGTGCCGCCGCTGTGTTGCCGCCTGCCAGAACCAGCATGTGTCCGTCATCGGCGCCAACAACCGCGGCTTTGACACCGAGATTGGCTGCGCCTTTGAAAAGCCCCTGGGCGATGTCTCCTGCGTGGCCTGCGGCCAGTGCATTGTCAGCTGCCCCACCGGCGCTCTGACGGAGAAGGACAACACCCAGGATGTCATCGACGCCATCAACGATCCCGAGAAGATCGTCATTGTCCAGACCGCTCCCGCTGTGCGTGCCGCTCTGGGCGAAGAGTTCGGCATGCCCATCGGCACCAATGTGGAGGGCAAAATGGTTGCCGCTCTGCGCCGCCTGGGCTTTGACAAGGTGTTCGACACCGATTTCGGCGCCGACATGACCATTATGGAAGAGGCCCACGAGTTCCTGGACCGGGTGAAGAACGGCGGCAAGCTGCCCATCATCACCTCCTGCTCTCCCGGGTGGGTCAAGTTCTGCGAGCACTACTATCCCGACCTGGTGGACAACCTTTCCACCTGCAAGTCCCCCCAGAACATGACCGGCGCTCTCATCAAGAGCTGGTACGCCCAGAAAGAGGGCATCGACCCCACCAAGATCGTGTCCGTGTCCGTGATGCCCTGCGTGGCCAAGAAGTTTGAGATTCAGCGGGATGACGAGGACGGCGCCGGCCTGCCCGACGTGGACATCAGCATCACCACCCGTGAGCTGGCCCGGCTGATCAAGAGGGCCCAGCTGAACTTCGCCCGCCTGCCCGACGAGAAGTTTGACGACGCCATGGGCGTGTCCACCGGCGCTGCCGTGATCTTCGGCGCTACCGGCGGCGTGATGGAAGCTGCTCTGCGCACTGCGGCCGACGTGCTGGAGGGCAAGGACCTGGAGTCCATCGACTACACCGAGGTCCGTGGCACCGAGGGCTTCAAGGAGGCTGTCTACAAGGTGGGCGGCATGGACGTGAAGGTTGCTGTGGTCAGCGGCCTGTCCAACGCCGACGCTCTGCTGAAGAAGGTCCGCTCCGGCGAGGCCGACTACCAGTTCATCGAGGTCATGTGCTGCCCCGGCGGCTGCGTCAACGGCGGCGGCCAGCCCATTCAGAGCTCCGTAAACCACAGCTTCTACGACATCAAGAAGCTGCGCGCCCAGGCTCTGTACGACCAGGATAAGAACATGCCCCTGCGCAAGAGCCACCAGAACCCCGTGGTGCAGAAGTGCTACGAGGAGTTCCTGGGCGAGCCCGGAAGCCACAAGGCCCACGAGCTGCTCCACACCACCTATGTGAAGCGGGGCTATTGATTGCTCACTGATACGCTGAGATACAAAACGTGCTGGGTTTCGGCCCGGCACGTTTTTGCGTTTCCGGGGGAATTCCCCGGCTTGCGTCCCGCCTGTCCCTGGTGTATAATAAACACCACAAAGTGTTTTGAAACAGGGATTTTGAAAAAGGCGGAATGGATGGATGAAACCAGTTCTTTTGGCGCTGCGGGCGGCAGGGTGTGTGCTCTGCTGCGGCGGCTGCGTGTTTTTCTTCCTGCCGGTGTTTCGCGGCGGGTTCAACCTGGGGGCGGGCTTTGGAGAGTTCGTCTGTCTGGCGGGCCTGTGCCTTCTGCTGTTTTTCGGGAAGCTTTCCCGGCAGGGTGGGTGGAAACAGGCCTGTGTGCGGCTGTTTGCGGCGTTTTACTGTCTTGGCCTTGTCTGGGCCGGCTACCTTTCCGGGCTGATGTTTTCCGCCCAGGCGGCGGTGCCCCCGGAAAACGCCAACGTAATCGTGCTGGGAGCCCAGGTGTACAGCGCGGAGCGGATGAGCGTCAGTCTTTCGGGGCGGGTGGATGCCGCGTATGAGTATCTGGAGGCACACCCGGAGGCGAAGTGTATCGTCACCGGAGGGCAGGGGTCCGACGAGCCCTGCCCGGAAGCGGTCACCCAGAAGAACGCGCTTCTCGGCATGGGCATCGCGGAGGACAGGATCTTTGTGGAAGATCAATCCCACAACACCCGGGAGAACTTGGCCTTCGCCTGGGAGATCGCCCAGGAGGAGCACATGGGGGAGGAA
>CALWCD010000014.1 GCA_944376265.1 uncultured Clostridia bacterium
GATCGTGGTGGCCACCAGCGACGAAGAGCACGACGCTGTGCCCATCGTCACTGCCGCCGGTCTGACCAAGACCATGGCTCCCCGCACTCCTGAGACTATCAGCGAGCTGCCCCTGCCCCGCATTGACTGCGATATCAAGGACTACTACCGGAATATCGCCAAGGTGGTCAATGGGGAAGAGGAGCCCATCGTCACCCACGACCAGCAGCGTCAGGTCATGCGCCTGATGGAGGCTATTTTCGAGTCTGCTGAGAAGAATCAGGTTGTCACGTTCTGACATTCCGTAAAAAAACCTGCAGTGTGAAACCACGCTGCAGGTTTTTTCGCATCAGAAAGGCCGCGGAACAATCATTCCGCGGCCTTTGCCGTTACAGGAATCCCGCCCGACCGTATCGCGCAACTCAATAACCTGCTACATAAAAGCAGGTGGGTGCCCCCCCACATGGTTCACGCTCCCTTCCTCCAACAACGGTCAAAGCCGCGTCGGGAGGTCTGCAATCCACAGATGGAGACAGGGCTCCCTTTCAATCGAGTGTAGGGTTATATGTGCGCAGTCCGCGCATCGGGCAGGAAAATTGCTGTGTGATGAGAGGCGTTTCCTCCGCCTTAGACAACAGAAAGAAGGTTACTCTTCCTCGCCGTCGAAATAGGCCTCGTTAAAGCGCTCCTCGAAGATCTCGGCCAGTTTGTCCAGAAGCTCGTCGTCCTCCACTTCCTGGAGCTGCTCCTCGCCGTCCTCTTCAATGACTTCAAAGATATAGTAGGTCTCCGCGTCAGAGGCGATCTCGTCCGGTTCCTGCTGTGTGGGAACCAAGGCCAGGAAATGGCCGTCGTCGTTCTCCAACTCGTCAATGATCTCAAACTCGTGTTCCTGGCCCTCGTCATCCAGCAGGGTGAGAAGGTCGGCTTCGTATTCGTGGTCCATTTGCATACGCTCCTTTCTCCAAAATTATTTTACCGTAAAACAAGGGCATAGTCAAGCGGTGTTTTTTTCTTTCCGCCAATTCTGGGAAAGGCAGGGATAGGAACTCCGCCCTATAAAAATCCCCCAAATATTTTCAAGAATCTTGAAAATTACTATTGACAAACGGAAAGTGAGGCGTTATAATAAGGGCGAAGATAAGAGATAGAGATATCTACCAGATCTTCACAGCAGCTTCGCAAAAGGCCGGAAGTAAGTGAGACAGAGCTTTTACCGGAACATGCGGAACAAGAAAGTTTCCAGAAGATGTCATCCACAGTTTTTCCAAACGAAAAACAGACTTTCATCGAAACGGAAAATTATTCAAAAGGAGTAAACCGAAATCTCTAGGAAACCTGGAAAAGAGTTCTTTTAAAGAGAAGAGAAATTTTTAGAAGAGGTTGCTTTTCAATCAGCTGTTTTCAGAAGAGAAAAAAGGAAGAAACAAAAAGAGGAATTTCCAAAAAATGAAAGAAAGTTTTTCAAAGACTGAGAGAGAAATCTTCAAAAGCCTTGTAAAAAGCAAGGAACACATTTTGAGAGATTTCAATTCGAAGTGATATGTTTGGAAAATACGAAAAATGACAGCAAAGGAAGTTCTTGGAACGAGAAAAAGGGGAAGCATCGTTTCAGAGTGAAAACGGCGAGGAGTGGCATTGAAAAGACAGGCTGCAGGTTAAGAAAACTTTGATTGTATTTGAAAAGAATTTCAAAAACAAGAAGAGGAGCTTTTCTGGTCAGTCAGTAACCGCAAATTGGCGGTGAAAAGTGGAAAAGCAGAGCAGCCGGAAAAATGCGAAGCTTGCAAAATTATTAATGAGAGAAAGGCGGGTGAGCCCGATGGATCGGAATGAACCTCAGCACTGTGGGTCTGCGGACTCACATTCCGCAGACAAATAAATTAAAATATAATAGAAAGAAGGTTCCTTATTCTGATTATTCCTCAGATGTTAGGAAACCAAAAAGGCACGGATCTGTTTTAACACCGTAAGTTAAATTGCTTTGTAAAGCGTGACCAATACCACAAATGTGGGTTGGCAATCATAAATGGATAGCGGTTAATTAAGACGGTAATGATGTGCCGGAAAAGGTAATAAAACCAATGTACTAGTCATTTTCTTTAAAGATAAATGCTCTTTCAAATAGATGATGGTAAGGTCTTAAAAAGTACACTTAAGATTCATTCATGTCATCCAAATGGAAAGAAAGTATAGATGGTAACCAATCATTGACCGCTCCTAAATTGCTGTGCAACCAAGTAGTCCCATTGTTCATCCTTAGAAAGATAGCAAGAAAACGAACGATTGCAACAACGTTCAGGAACCGTTCAAGTTGGCGATAATACCTTCGTAAGTGAAGAGGGCTTTTGGGGTGTTTCTCAAAAGCCCTTTTTGTTGCGTTTCACCGAAAAAAAGAATGGCCCAAACCGCAAAATCCCTGTTTTTTCCGCTTGTTCTCTCTGTTAGGCTATGCTATAATAATAGCCGCTGAAACGGGGAAACCTAGGTTGTCCCAGGAATATACTATGGCAGGTGGCATTATGCGGAGAAGATCCTCAGAACGTTTTTGGGAAGAGGAAGAGTTCAAGAGCTTCTATGAGACCTTGGCCCAGGAATCCGGATTGGAAGGAATTGCCCAATTCCCTCAGCACGGTTCCACCACCCGGTTGATGCACAGCGTAGCCGTTGCGTATTACAGCTACCGGCTGGCCCGTTCCACCAGGCTTCCCTTCCATTGGGAGGAAATGGTGCGGGGCGCTTTGCTCCACGATTATTTTTTCTACGACGCTCAGGACGGCGACCCGGCCCATAAAGGCCACTGGACCCGTCATCCCGATATCGCGGCGGATAACGCCAAAAAGGAATTGTCCCTCACCGCCATTGAAGAGGATACCATTCGCTGCCACATGTTTCCTCTCACGGTAAAGCCTCCCAAATACCGGGAAGGCGTGGTGGTGTCTTTGGTGGACAAAGCCTGCTCGGTGTACGAGTTTTTCAGCCGCCGGGCGCCCTACCCCAGACTGCGGGGAGAGATGGTTCCTGTGGCCGGAGCCCTTCACCACAACATTCATCCCAGCATGTTGTTCCTGCTTCCGGAAATGGCGGGAAAACAGGTGTGACGAAATCTGAGAGCCTCCTGGTTCAGGGGGCTTTTTTTCTTGCAAAAGAGAAGTTATTTTGCTATACTTTTATTTTATGAAACAGGGCTGGATTCCAGCGCTTTTGAGAAAGGCTTGGATATGGAAACGATGAAGTCACTTTTTTTGAAATACAAAGAGCTGATCCTCTATGTGTTTTTCGGGGGGCTCACCACGTTGGTCAACTGGGGAAGCTACTGGGTTTTGGCCGACGTTTTCCACGTGCCCTATTTGTGGGCCACAGCCATTGCCCAAATACTCTCCATCCTCTTTGCCTATGTGACCAACCGGGTGTGGGTGTTTGAAAGCCGGGCAAAAGGGTTCACCGCCGTATTTTGGGAGATGGTCCGCTTCTTTGGCTGCCGGGGCGCTTCTTTTGTGCTGGATCTGGTCTGCATGAGGGTGGGCGTTGGGGGCCTGCATGTGAACGACAAGGTGATGAAGCTGCTGTCCAACGTGATTGTCATCATCGTCAACTACGTGTTCAGCAAGGTTTTTGTGTTTCGCAAACCAAGAGAGAAACAGGGACATTGACGGAAGGGCCTGTTTGGAGTATAATACTAACAAATTATGTCAATTAGGGGGACACGCCCATGGCGCGGAAAAATGTGAACCACTCTGAGGAATTTGAGGACGTTTCCAGCTATTCCTCCTCCAAGGAATATAAAAAACGGAAGAAAAACAGGAGGGGCAGGGCGGTGCTGCGGGGCATTGCCATCTTCTTCTGCCTGGTGTTCATCCTCTGCGGCGGAGGGTTGGTCTATGTGTCCACCAACCTGCTTTCCGGGCTGACCACCACCACTATTGCCAAGGACAACGACTCTCTGGGTATTGACGCGGAGAATATCGTCATGGACGACAGCATTAAGAACATAGCCTTGTTCGGCGTGGACTCCCGAAACGGGGAGTTCAAGGGCCTGTCCGACGTGATCATGATCCTCACCGTGGACAACAAGCACGGAAAGATCAAGATGACCTCCATCCTCCGGGACAGCGAGGTGACCATTGAGGGAGAAAGCGACACCCAAGGCTATTTGAACTACGTGGATAAGATCAACGTGGCCTACCGGTATGGCGGACCGCAGCTTGCCATCCGCACCCTGAACCGGAATTTCGGTCTGGACATCCGGGACTATGTGACCATTAACTTCGCCAACATGGCAGCCATTGTGGACGCTTTCGGAGGGGTGGACATGGAGCTCACCGCCGAGGAAGTGGGGGCCATCAACGACAACCTGTGGGCCCTCAGCCAGGAGGTGGAGGATCAGAAAGAAACCGACCTGGCTAACGGCGTCACCGACCAAGTCTATTCGGAGATCGTCCACGACGATTACATCCCCACCATTTACGGAGATATCAACATTGCCTACGGCGAGTACGAGGGCGGCACTTACCACCTGAACGGCAACCAGGCGGTGGCCTATGGCCGGATCCGCTACATTGACAGTGACTACGTCCGCGTGGAGCGGCAGCAGAATGTGCTGGTGGCTTTGATGGGGAAGCTGGAAGGCATGGGCATTACCGACTACACCAGCTTGATCCAGCAGTTGATGCCCTACTGTGAGACCTCCCTGGATTTGGGGGATATTGTCGGCATGACTCCCATCCTGTTCACAGATTTCACCATCAGCCGCATCAGCGTGCCCAACCCGGAGTACGAGACGGATCTGTTTGATGGGTTTAACAGCTACGACGAATACCACATGACCTACGATCCCACTGGGGCGGCCAAGCGGATCAGCAGCTTCATTTACGAAGAGGATTCTCCCTATTGGGAGGAATATGGGGATACGTCCATAGACCGCGATGATGAGACCTCTGGCGCAAGCACAGGGGACTGATCGGGTCTGGTACGGAGGAACGGAATGGGAAGAAACGACAGCGATAGAACGCCCCGCCACGGGACAAGCCGGGGCTCTGGAGACCGCCGCGCTTCGGCAGCCAGCCGCAGGAACACAACCGGCGACACCAGCCAGCGTCTGTGGCGGGAAGAACTGAGGGACAATTACTACTACGAGGAACCCCCGAAGGGCTGGAAGGAAGGGGACCAGTTCCAGGATATTTCCAGCTATTCCTCCCCGGCAAAGCGCCGGGCGGACCAGCGGGCCATGGAGGAAGAGGTGGAGAAAACCCGGCGGGGGGCTTCCAGAAGAAGCAGCCGGGACATTTCCAGCGGGCGCCCTGTGAAGAAAAAAGGGAGCGCGGCGAAGAAGGTTCTTGTCACCCTGCTGGTGCTTTTGGTACTGGTGGGGGGCGGCTTCTTCTATGTGTTCGGCTACCTTCTTAGCGGCATGACCATGACCTCCCTCACTTCCGACCCGGACGCTCTGGGCATTTCCTCGTCGGCCTATTCCGATTCCCAGGTGGTCAACGTGGCTCTGTTTGGCCTGGACGCCCGAAACGAGGGAGAGTCCAGCCGGTCCGATGTGGTGATGGTCCTCACGGTGGACAAGCGTCACCACACCCTAAAGCTCACCTCCATCCTCCGGGACAGCGAGGTGCAGATCGACGGCTACGGCGCGGACAAGATCACTCACGCCTACGCCTACGGCGGCCCGGAGCTGGCGGTGCGCACCATCAACCAGAATTTTAACCTGGATATCAAGAATTACGTATCCGTGGACTTCCACCAGATGGCGGACATTGTGGACGCCTTTGGCGGGGTGGACATGGAATTGACCGCGGCGGAGGCGGACGCCATCAACGAGAACCTGTGGACCCTGGAGCAGGAATCTCCCGGCACGGTGACCTACGCCGACTACATCCCCTCCCTGGACGGCACGGTGCAGCTGGTGTACGGGGAGTACCAGGACGGCACTTACCACCTGAACGGCAACCGGGCAGTGGCCTATTCCCGCATCCGCTACCTGGACAGCGACGACGTCCGGGCCTCCCGTCAGCAGAAAGTGATGATGGCCCTGGTGGAGCAGCTGAAAAAGAAGAGTGTGTTCGAGTACCCGGGCTTGATCCGGAAGATCTCCGCCATGTGTGAAACCTCTCTGGATGTGGGCGACCTGCTGGGGATGGCTCCCATCATGCTGGGCGGGCTCCAGATGGAGACACTGTCCATTCCCGGGGAGGAGGAGCAGGCCTACGGCGCCTACCTGGACAACGGCGCCTGGGTGTACGAGTACGACCTGACGGCGGCTTCCCAGCATATCAGCCGGTTCATTTACGAAGAGAATTCCCCCTATTACACGGGGAGTTAAAAGAAATGCACAGAAAGGATGGGTTGCTGTGAGCGATCCCGTATTGGTCATCATGGCTGCCGGCATGGGCAGCCGCTACGGAGGCTTGAAGCAGATTGACCCGGTAGGCGTCCACGGGGAAAAGATCATCGATTTCTCCCTGTTCGACGCCCGGCGCGCCGGCTTCAAGAAAGCGTTGTTCATCATCAAGGAGGAGCTGCTCCCCGACTTCCAGGAGGCCGTGTTCCAGAAGGCCTCCCAGTACCTGGAGATCGACTGGGTGTTCCAGAAGCTCCAGGACGTGCCCGAAGGGGTGACCATCCCGGAAGGCCGGGTGAAGCCCTGGGGAACCGGCCACGCGGCCCTCACCGCGGCCCGGGTGCTGGGCGACGCCCCCTACGCGGTGATCAACGCCGACGATTTCTACGGCCGGGAAGCTTTTGAGAAGATGTACCAGTTCCTGAAAAACGCCAGGGACGGGGAGCGCATGGACTTTGCCATGGTGGGCTACTACCTGAAAAACACCGTCACCGAAAACGGGTATGTCTCCCGAGGGGTGTGCCATACGGAGAACTGCATGCTGCGCAGCATCACCGAGCGGACCCACATTGAGAAGCGGGAAGAGGGCATCGCCTACACAGAGGACGGCGGCCAGACCTGGACCCAGCTGTCCCCGGACGCGGTGGTGTCCATGAACCTGTGGGGGTTCACCCCCGGATTCACTCCTACCCTGGAAGAGGACTTCCGCAGGTTTTTCCGGGAGGACGTGCCCAAAAACCCGGAGAAGGCGGAGTTTTTCCTGCCCTTTGTGGTCAACGACCTGCTGGCTCAGGACAGAGCCCAGGTGACAGTGCTTTCCTCCAGTGACAAGTGGTACGGCGTCACCTACAAGGAGGACAAGGAGACGGTGGTGGCGGCGATCCGTGCCATGACAGAAGCGGGCGTCTATCCCTCTCCCTTGTGGAAATGATATCCGGCGGCCTGCCCTGGGGCGGGCCGTTTTTCTGCCCATAAAAAAACTGGCCCTTTGGCAGCTGTCCCAAGAGAGCTGTCAAAGGGCGAGCAGCCGGAGCCCGGTGGAACTTGGATATGCCGCGAAACCACGTGGGCTCCGGTCCTGATGGACAATATCGCCGTTCTTCCAGGCAGCAAACGCTTTCCTGGCCGCTTGGTCCTAGTGTGGGCAGAAGGGCGGCTGTTTATGCAGGGCGGGTATTTTGACAAATTTTTCCTTGCGGGCGGGTTGCAAATTTCCGCCCGGTATGGTATGATAGCCAAAGGAATTTACAGCGCAGGCCTTGCGGCGGTACAACTATCCCTGGGTCGGCGGTGAAAGCCACACCAGATATGTGGTGGAACATGGCCCTTTTCGGGGCTTGATTGAACGACTTTAGGAGGAATCAGACACAAATGAACGTTTTGTCAATCGTGCTGGGCATCGTGCTGATGCTGTTCGCTATCGCCATCATCATTGTTATTCTGCTTCAGGAAGGCAGCCAGAAGAACCTGGGCGTGGTCACCGGCGGCGCCGACACCTTCCTGTCTAAGAACAAGGCTCGGTCTGTGGACGCGTTCCTCAGCCGCTGGACCAAGGTGATCGCCATTGGCTTTTTCGTGCTGGTCATCGTGACCAACATCCTCATGTTCTTTGTGGTGAAATAAACCTGGTTTTCCCGCCCCGGCTGGGGTGAGGCACAATTTGGAACGAAACGCGCTCCGCGATCCTGCGGGGCGTTTTTTCTGTGAAGAGAGGAGGAACGGAATGATCCGCTTGGTGGAACGTGACCGGGACAAGCAGCGCCTGCTTGCCCTGTGTGAAAAGACGCCCTTCGGGTGTAAAATCGCCTCCATTGCCACAGTGTACGGTTTCGACAAGAGCTTTGCCTGTTTTTGGCTGGATACGGAAGAGGACGTGGTCTACTGCCTGGTAGACGGCGCCATGCTTCTTTCTGGCACAGTGCTCCGGGGAGACGCCGCGCGGGCGTTTCTTCAGATGGCCGGGACCAGGGAGGTGCTGTGCGCCGTGCGAAACGCGGAGGCCATGGGCCTTGTCCCCACAGAGACCGGGGATGTGCTCAAACGGGTCATCCAGCCGGGCGAGCCGCCCAGCCCGCCCCCGCCTGTGAGCATTCGGCAGATCTACACCCTGCTGGAGGAAAACGGCATGGTGGAGGAGTTCGAGCCCTTCTACCTGGACCTTTCCCACAAGCTGCGGCATCAGGGGGCGCTGGCCCTTACGGTGCCGGGGGAGAAGGGGCTGAAGGCCTGCGGGGTGGTGTCCTCCATCAGTGAAAGCGGGGCCATACTTTCGGCCCTGGCTGTGTCTGCCGACAGCCGCCGGCAGGGGATTGGTTCCCAGCTGGTCCGGCGGATCGAACGCTATTTTCCGGGGAAAACACTGTACGTGTTCCGGGAGCAGAACAAGAACAAAGAATTCTACAAGGCCCTGGGATACACCAAGGTGGATACCTGGGTCCATACCATGCTGTGAGGAGAAGGTACATGAACGTATATCCCTATTTTCAAATTGCCCCCAAGCTGCTGGAAGCCGCCCAGCGGGCGGAGGAGCTGGCCCAGCCCCAGTTCCGGGAGATCGAGGAGATCCAGCGGTACAACCAGCAGAAAATGCTGGCGGCTTTCAACAAGGCAGGGGTCAGCGAGAGCCACTTTGTGGGCAGCACCGGCTACGGTTACGGAGACCGGGGCCGTGACGTGCTGGACCAGGTTTACGCCGCCGCCCTGGGCGCCGAGGACGCCCTGGTGCGCCACAACTTTGTCAGCGGCACCCACACCCTGACTGTGGCCCTCTTCGGTATGCTCCGTCCGGGGGACAAGATGTTCTGCGTCACCGGCACTCCCTACGACACCATTCAGGGGGTCATCGGCATGGAGGGCAGGGAAGAGCCCGGCTCTTTGAAGGAGTTCGGCATCCAGTACGAGGAGCTTGCCCTCCGGCCCGACGGCATGCCGGACCTGGAGGCCATGGAGCGGCGCATCACCCCCGAGTACAAGATGATCTACATTCAGCGCTCCCGGGGCTACAGCCTGCGGCCTTCCCTGCGGGTGGAGGACATTGCCCCCATTGTGAAGATCGCCAAGCGCAAGGCTCCCCAGGCCATTGTCATGGTGGACAACTGCTACGGGGAGTTTGTGGAGCGGGAGGAACCTGTGGCGGTGGGGGCGGATATCATCGCCGGGTCCCTGATCAAGAACCCCGGCGGCGGCATCGCACCCACAGGGGGATATATTGCCGGCCGCCACGACCTGGTGGAGCTGTGTGCCTACCGCCTTACCACCCCCGGCACCGGTCGGGAGATCGGCTGCACTCTGGGGAACAACCGGGAGCTGTTCATGGGGGCTTTCCACGCGCCCCATGTGGCGGGAGAAGCGCTGAAAACCGCAGTGTTTGCCTCGGCCCTGTTCTCCCAGCTGGGGTTTGGCGTCACCCCCACGGTGGAGGAGCGCCGGGGGGACATTATCCAGGTGATGATGCTGGAAAATCCCCAGAACTTGATCGCCTTCTGCCGGGGGGTGCAGAAGGGCGCCCCGGTGGATTCCTTTGTGGTGCCGGAACCCAGCGACATGCCCGGCTACGACAGCCAGGTGATCATGGCGGCGGGCGCGTTTACCCTGGGCTCCTCTATTGAGCTCTCCGCGGACGCGCCTCTCCGGGAGCCCTACGCCGCCTGGATGCAGGGCGGGCTCAACTATCACAGCGGGCAGCTGGGCATGCTTCTGGCCGCTCAGGAGATGGTGAACGAGGGCCTGATCCAGCTGTAAGAGAACAAGGCAAAAAAGATTGCCGCCGGGAGATTTCCCTGGCGGCTTTTCGTTTAGGAAGCTTTTTTTCGAGCGGTGCATCCGGAGCAGTTGGCGCAGCCACAGCCGCAGCCTTTTCTCCGGCGAAGGGAGCGGACCGCCAGCAGGACGGCCGCCAGAATCAGCAGAAGCAGCAAAACGGTGCTCACGGTGCCCATGGCTTCCGCCTCACAGGAACAGCAGGCCCACATGGTACACCCCAAAGGTGACCACCCAAGCCACGGCGATCTGGAAGAGGGCTGTCATGCCGGTCCAGGCCCAGCTGCCGGTCTCCTTTTTGATGGTGGCCAGCGTGGCCGCGCAGGGGACGTACAGCAGGGAGAAAGTCATCAGGGCAAGGGCGTTCAAGGGGCCGAAGCCAATGGTTCCCAGGGAGCCCATCAGGGAGGTCATCCCTTCCGGAGAGGTGATGCTGGTCACCCCAAAGAGCACGGCGCAGCTGGAGACCACCACTTCCTTGGCGGAGATGCCCGCGATAAGGGCCACCACAATCTGCCAGAAGCCCAGGCCGATGGGTACGAAGAAGGGGACGATCAGCCGGCCGATCATGGAGCCGAAGGTCTGGGACATGTCCTGGGAATAGCCGGCGGGGCCGAAGTTCAACAGCACCCACATGATGATGGAGGCCACAAAGATGGTGGTGCCTGCCTTGGTCAGGTAGTCCTTCACCTTTTCCCACACGTAAATGGCGATGGTCCTGGCGCTGGGCGCTTTGTATTCCGGCAGCTCAATGAGCAGGGCGTTCTCCTTCTGCTTTTTCCGGTCGATCAGGTGCATAAGGAAGGCGCAGAGGATGGCCACCAAAATTCCCAGCAGGTACATGGAGTAGGCCACCAGCATGGCGTTTTCCGGGAAGAACAGCTCGGAAAACAGCAGGTAAATGGGCAGCCTGGCGCTGCAGGACATAAACGGGGTGATGAGCATGGTCTTGTACCGGTCCCGCTTGTTTTCCAGGGCCCGGGAAGCCATGATGGCGGGCACCGTGCAGCCGAAGCCCAGGATCATGGGGATGAAGGACCTGCCGGAAAGCCCCAGCCTGCCCATGATGCTGTCCATCACATAGGCCACCCGAGACATGTAGCCGCTGTCCTCCAAAAAGGCCAGGGCCAGAAACAGGATAAAGATGTTGGGCAAAAACAGCAAAATGCCGCCCACGCCGGCAATGATGCCGTCCACGATCAGGGAGATGAGCATGGGCGCCACGTGGAGGGCTTCCAGCCCAAAAAGAACCCCGTCGGAGAGGGCGTCCAGCCCCAGCTGGAAGTAACCTTTCAGCCAGTCGCCCACGGTGAAGGTGAGAAAGAACACCAGGGCCATAATGCACAGGAAAATGGGGAATCCCCACACCGGATGGGTGAGCAGCTGGTCCGCCTTGTCGGTGACCGCCTCCTTTTTGGATTTGTTCACCAGCACTTCCTGAATGACCTCGTCGATGAAATCGTATTTCTGGTTGATGATGTCCTTTTCATAGCTGCGGTCCAGCACCTGGGGCAGGTCCACCGGGTAGTCCCGGGTGATTTCCTTGTCGTTTTCCAGCAGCTTGATGGCGTGCCACCGCAGGTTGTCCAGCCCGGGGTAACGCCGGGCCAGCTCGTCCATCAGCAGGTCAATCTTGTCCTCGATCTCGTCGCTGTACACCATCACGTATTCCTTGTGATGGTCATGGCGGTGGCGGGTCTGCTCCGTATGGTGATGGTGGTGATGGCTGGTGGTTTCCGTGCCCTTGCTGTCCTTGTGGTGGGCCGCGGCGTGCATCAGAATGTCCAGGCCGGTTTTCCGCCGGGCGGACACGGGGATCACGGGAATGCCCAGCATCTCCGGCAGCCGGTGCAGGTCAATCTCCATGCCGCGTTTTTGGACAATGTCCATCATGTTCAGGGCCAAAATCACCGGCTTGCCCAGCTCGATGAGCTGCAGCGCCAGATACAGGTTCCGCTCCAGGGCGGAGGCGTCCGCCACGTCGATGATCACGTCCACGTCATCGCTGAGGATGTACTGCCGGGTCACCTGTTCCTCCATGGTGTAGGAGGTGAGGCTGTATGTGCCGGGCAGGTCCACCAGCTTGTACTCATGGTCGTGAAACTGAAACAGGCCCTCTTTCTTTTCCACGGTGACCCCGGGCCAGTTGGCCACCTTCAGATTGGCGCCGGTGTAGGCGTTGAACAGGGTGGTTTTCCCGCAGTTGGGGTTCCCCACAAACCCTATGGTCAATTCATGTGCCATTCCGCATTCCCTCCGCACTTATTGAACGCAGGCCACGTCAATGTGGGTGGAGATTCCCCAGCCCACAGCGAACCGCGTGCCCCGCACCTTGATAATCATGGCGCCTCGGTGTTTTTTCCGCAGCACCGAGACGGTGCTTCCCTCAATAAGGCCCAGCGCCTCCAAACGGCGTTCCAGGCCCACCGGCAGCTCCAGCTTTTCCACAAGGTACCGAGAGCCGGCTTTCCCTTCTTGCAATGTCATAACAGGACCCCTCATTTCTCAAAAAAGATTGCCGCTGGAGAAGCGGCATTCCAAATTGGGGGAAGACATTCGGCAGGTTCCCCCAGGTTTCGAGTTAGTCACCGATAATAAACTAGCACAGCGAAGGGGAAAAGTCAATGCGTTAGTCTAGACTATCTGGTGCGGAAAACCAGATCTTTTCCCGGGAAATTTCCTCAAGAACCGGGAGAGGGTTCTTCCCCGGGGCGGGAAAGTGTGGTATACTGGGTAAAAATCCCGCCGGAACGGTCCGGTAAGGCTGAACAGGAGGGCTCCACATGCTTTTAGCACTGGATGTAGGAAATACCAATATCACCGTAGGCGTGTTCGACGGAGAGACCCTGCGCTTTGTCTCCCGCATGGCCACCGACGCCTCCCGCATGGAGGACCAATACGCCATAGAGCTGCGGGACATTCTCCACCTTTACGGGGTGCGCCGGGCCAACATCACCGGGGCGGTGCTCAGTTCTGTGGTGCCGAAGCTGACCGGTTACCTGTCCCACGCGGTGGAGAAGCTCTTCTCGGTCAAGCCGCTGGTTGTCAGCTATGCCGCTGTCAAAGAGTTCTTTTCCATCGCCATCACCCAGCCGGAGACCACCGGTCCCGACCTGATCGCCGGGTGCGTAGGTGCAAAAGCGCGTTTTTCCTGCCCCTGCATTGTGGTGGACCTGGGCACGGCAACCACCCTGGCGGTGCTGGACCGGGAAGGGGTTATGGTGGGGGGCGCCATTGTCCCCGGGGTAGGGGTAAGCCTGGACGCCTTAACCAGCCGGGCAGCCCTGCTTTCCTCGGTGAGCCTGGAGACTCCCGCCCACGTGGTGGGGCGTGACACGGCGGAGTGCCTCCAGTCCGGCGTGCTGTTCGGCGCGGCTGCCATGCTGGACGGCCTGTGTGACAGAATGGAGGCGGAACTGGGCTATCCCTGCCGGGTGGTTGCCACCGGCGGCCTGGCGGGGCTGGTGGTGGAGCACTGCCGCCGCGAAGTGGAATGCAGCGACACCCTGCTGCTGGACGGCCTGAAAGTGATCTACGACAAGGCGGGAACGTGAAAGGAGATTGTAAGAAACCGGTAAGGCTCCTGTGTTTGTCCCTGAAGCGGGGATGTGGTACAATGGGAGCAGTCCTGGCGGACGGACTCCTGGACGGGCTGCCGCTTTATTTTGAGAGAACGGAACGGTGAAGCATGGAAACAATGGAAAAGAAAGAGGGACAGCTTTCCCCGGGGAAACAGCCCTCTCCTCAAGAGATACAAAAGAAGAAGCGGAAGCTCCACTGGAGCATGCTCTACATTGGCGCCACCATCGTGGCGGTGCTGCTGTTTGGGGTGTTCAACCGGCAGTTCGGCAATGTGTTTCACACCATCAGCAACCTCACTCCCGGGTTCCTGTCTCTGGGCATCCTGATCATTCTGGTGTACTTTGTTTTTGAAGGGGAGATCTTCCGGCTGCTGCTCCACAGCCAGGGGTACCATATCAGCTTTCTCAGCGGCCAGAAAAATGCCCTCCTGGGACTGTACTACTCCTACATCACCCCCAGCTCCACAGGGGGACAGCCCATGCAGGCGGCGTATCTGCTCCGGGACAAAATCCCCGTGGGCATTTCCACAGCGGTGCTCATCATGAAGTTTGTGTGCTTCCAATGTGGGTTTGTGGTGATCTCCGTGGCAAGCCTGCTGGGAATGTACGGCAAGCTCAAGGCGGAAAACCCGGGCATAATCCCCTTTACCATTCTGGGGATTGCCATCAACGGCTTTTCCATCCTGTTTTTTGTGTCCCTGTTCCTCAAACCTGTCTCCCAGGTGTTCTGCCGGCTTGCCAAGCGGCTGGTGAGCAAGGTGGGGTTTTTGCGGAAGAGGGAGGGGCTGAATGAGACCATCGACCGGTTCCAGGCGGATTTCAGCAGCTATACCGACGACTTCAAGGGCAAGCAGAAAAGCCTGGTGGCGGGGGTGCTCCTGTCCATTCCCCAGTTCATTGTCCAGATGAGCGTGATCTATTTCATCTTCCGCTCTTTCGGTTACCACAACGTGAGCTACTTTGAAATTGTGGCGGTCCAGAGCCTGCTCCAGGTCTCCGTGTCCTTCATGCCTATGCCGGGGGCCTCCGGCGCCCAGGAGATCGGCTTTTCCTCCTTCTTCCACAACTATTTCGTCAACGACGACCTGTACGCCGCGGTGATGGTGTGGCGGTTCTTCACCTACTATCTGGTGGTCATCGCCGGGGCGGTGTTTGTGGTGGCGGATCAATTCTGGTACCGGCGGAAGAAGCTGCGGGAAGCGGCAGCCTTGTCTCCGGGGGACGGGGAGGAGTCCCTCCAGGCCGAAATCACGCCAAAGCAGTAAAAAAAGACGCTCCCGTCAGTGGGGAACGTCTTTTTTGTCACTGCTTGGCCACGTCGCAGCCCAGCTGGTCGATCTTTTCCCGCAGCTTCAGGTAGTCCTCGAAAGCGGCGGGCTTCTGGGCGGGATTGCGCAGCAGGGCGGCAGGGTGGAGGGTGGCCATCATCAGGGTCTCGCCCTTTTCGAAAAAAATGCCATGCTCTTTGGTGATCTTCAGATCTGGCTTAATCAGCTTCTGGCCCGCGATGCGTCCCAAACACACCAGGATCTTGGGCCGCAGCAGGGCGAATTGGTTGCGCAGGTAGCCGATGCAGGCATCCTGCTCTCCGGGCAGGGGGTCCCGGTTTTGGGGCGGGCGGCACTTGACAATGTTGGTGATGTACACGTTGGTGTGCCGGTCCAGGTCCACGGCGGCCAGCATTTTGTCCAGCAGCTGTCCGCCCCGGCCCACAAAGGGTTCACCCTGCAGGTCCTCGTTTTCACCGGGGCCTTCTCCCACGAACATCACTTTGGCTTTGGGATTTCCCACCCCGAACACCACATGGTTCCGCGTCTGGCACAGGGAACATTTTTCACAGGCCAGGCAGGTCTCCTCCAGTTCCTTCCAATGGTTGATCATACTGCGTTCTCCTCGGACATATTTTTCTCCATTCTAGCACAGGAGGGGGAGCCTTGTAAATTCCCATTGAAATTTTCCCTCGAGGGTAGTACAATAATGATGAAATCTGTGGATGATTTTAATAAAGGAGGAACTTCCCGTGAAAGTAATGGTAGAAACTTCCGCCCATCATGTCCATGTCTCTGAGCAGGACCTGGAGACGTTGTTCGGCAAAGGCGCCGCTCTCACCAACAAGAAAGACCTTTCCCAGCCCGGCCAGTTTGCCTGCGAGGAAAAGGTGGAAGTGGTGGGCCCCAAGGGCGTTATGAAAATGTCCATCCTGGGCCCCACCCGTCCCGAGACCCAGGTGGAGATCTCCCTCACCGACGCCCGCAAGCTGGGCATCACCGCTCCCATTCGGGAGTCCGGCGACCTGGAGGGCACTCCCGGATGTACCCTGCGGGGCCCTGCCGGTGAGGTGACCATTGAAAAAGGCGTCATCGCCGCCAAGCGTCACATCCACTTCAACCCCGACGAGGCCAAAGAAGCCGGCGTGGTGGACAAGCAGGTGGTTTCCGTGAAGGTGGACTACAACGGCCGCAGCCTGATCTTCGGCGACGTGGTGTGCCGTGTCAGCCCCAAGTATGCTCTTGCCATGCACGTGGACACCGACGAGTCCAACGCCGCCGCTCTGCCCGGCACTGTGGACGGCGAGATCATCCTGTAACGCACATTAAAGCCAGACACGGCCGTCGCTGTGTCCGGCTTTTTTGATCCCCGGAAAAGGAGGAAAACCATATGGAAGAAGTGTATCGGTTTCTCAAGGAGTGCGGAACTTACTACCTGGCCACAGCGGAGGGGGATCAGCCCCGGGTGAGACCCTTCGGCACCATTGACCTGTTCGACGGCCGGCTCACCATCCAGACTGGGAAGGTGAAAGAGGTGTCCAAGCAGATGCTGGCAAACCCCAAGGTGGAAATCTGCGCTTTCCAGAACGGCCGGTGGCTGCGGCTTGCTGCTACCGCTGTGGAGGACCCACGGGTGGAGGCCCAGGAACACATGCTGGAGGCCTATCCCAGCCTGAAAGGGCGCTACCAGGCCGGGGATGGAAACACCCAGATCTTCGCCCTGATAAACGTCACCGCCACCTTTTCCTCCTTCACAGAGGAGTCCCGTGTGGTGACCTTCTGAGATGCGCAGGGAAAAAGGCCCCGGAACACGGGGCCTTTTTTACGCTTGTTTGCCCCCTTGATACCAGCGGGGCACCACGCGCTCCATATTGTCGTACCAGGTCAAAATCTCTCCAGCCTGCTGCCTGGTCACCTGGATCTCCTCCTCCCCATAGGGGATGGACCAGGGCAGGCTACCCAAGGTGTTGCTGGCAATGTACAGGGCCAGCAGTCTCCAAAACTCCAGGGGAGGTTCCCCGCCAAAGTAGCCGTCCACCATGCCGGAGGCAAAAGCGGGGGAAAGCTGGGCGCACCAAACGATCCGGTTGAATTCCTCCCAGGGATCTCCCCAATCGAACCGGTCGAAGTCGATGATAAAGAGCCTCCCGCCGGAGAGCATCATGTTCCCCACGTGATAGTCCCCGTGCTGCCGGCACTGAGGCCGCCCCGCCAGGCAGCCTCGGTTCTCTTCCAGATACCGGAGGAAGGCGTCTCCGTTCTCATAGCGCAGAGGGCACTCCCGGTACTGGCGGATCTTCCGGTCGATCTTGTGGTTGAAGCGCTCCTCCCAGTCCTCCACGCCCTCTGGAGCTGGGAAGCTGTGGAGCCGCTTCAAGATTTTTCCCGCATCTACCCCCAGGCTGCGCTGCTTTTCCTGGGGCAGGGAGGGGAGGACACTGTCCAGCATCTGGCCGGGGAGCCACTCCTCCCAGGCGTAGACGCCGTCCTCCCGGCGCTCCAGCCCCCGGGGTGCGGTGACAGGCAGCCCCAGGTCCAGGGCACCCTGCTGGAGCTCTTGGGCCTTCCGCAGCAGATCCTCTTTTTCCGGGGCGCACACCCGCAGGAAATACTCCTTTCCGTCGGCGTCCCAGGCGTGGTACTTCTTGTCCCCGGACCACCCGTACTCCACGGGTTCCAGTTTGGCGAATTCCATCATGTTCCCTCCTAATCAAAAACTGCCGGAGCGTTGGCCCCGGCAGCGTTTTTTAGTTCTTGCTGAATTCCGAAAGCAGCAGGCCCTCGTTGTGCTCCAGGGCCCAGTTAATGCTCCACTGGTTGGAGAACAGCAGCAGGTAGCGGCCCTTCATGTCCTGGACCTTCTTGGTGTCGGAGGTGAGGTTCAAGGTCTTCAGGTCGATCTCCTCGTTGTCGATCCACCGGATATAGGAGAAGGGGAGAGTCTGCATGGTGATGTCCACGTTGTATTCGTTTTCCATCCGGTACTGGAACACGTCAAACTGCAGGCTGCCCACCACGCCCACGATGATCTCCTCCATGCCGGAGGCGATTTCCTGGAAGATCTGGATGGCGCCTTCCTGGGCGATCTGGGTGGCGCCCTTGACAAACTGCTTCCGCTTCATGGTGTCCTTCTGCCGCACCAGGCTGAACAGCTCCGGCGCAAAGGTGGGGATGCCCTCGAAGCGGATCTTCTTTCCGGGGGCGCACAGGGTGTCGCCAATGGAGAACACGCCGGGGTCGAACACGCCGATGATGTCCCCCGCGTAGGCCTCCTCGATGATCTCCCGGCTCTGGGCCATCAGCTGCTGGGGCTGGGAGAGCTTCATCTTTCGGCCCCCCTGAACGTGGTCCACCTCCATGCCCTTCTCAAACTTGCCGCTGCAGATGCGGATAAAGGCAATCCGGTCCCGGTGAGCCTTGTTCATGTTGGCCTGAATCTTGAACACAAACGCGGAGAAAGCGGGATCAAAGGGGTCCACCACGCCTTGGGCGGTGTTCCGGGACAGGGGAGGGGTGGTCAGCTTCAAAAAGCTCTCCAGGAAGGGCTCCACGCCGAAGTTGGTCAGGGCCGAGCCAAAGAACACAGGGGACAGCTTCCCGTGACGGACCTTTTCCAGGTCGAAGTCGTAGCCGGCCCCGTCGATAAGCTCTACGTCGTCCAACAAGGTGTTGTACAGGTATTCTCCCACCGCGTCCTTCAGGCCGGGATCATCCAGGGAGAAGTCGTGTTCCCGGGCCTCTTTCCGGCCGGCGTTGTCCCCGTCGGGCTCAAACTGGAGCACCTGCCGCCGCTCTCGGTCATACACGCCCTTGAAGTCCACCCCGGAGCCAATGGGCCAGTTCATGGGATAGGTGCCGATGCCCAGCTCCTTCTCGATCTCGTCCAGCAGGTCGTAAGGGCTGCGGGAGTCGCGGTCCATCTTGTTGATGAAGGTGAAGATGGGGATATCCCGCATGACGCACACCTTAAAGAGCTTCCTGGTCTGGGCCTCCACGCCCTTGGAGGCGTCGATGACCATCACCGCGGAGTCTGCCGCCATCAGGGTGCGGTAGGTGTCCTCGGAGAAGTCCTGGTGGCCGGGGGTGTCCAGAATATTGATGCAGTAGCCGTCGTACTGGAACTGCATCACAGAGGAGGTGACGGAGATGCCGCGCTGCTTTTCAATCTCCATCCAGTCGGAAACGGCGTGGCGGGAGTTGCGCTTTCCCTTCACCATGCCCGCCAGGGTGATGGCCCCGCCGTACAGCAGGAATTTTTCCGTCAACGTGGTCTTGCCGGCGTCGGGGTGGGAGATGATTGCAAAGGTCCTCCGGCGCTGGATCTCATTTTTCAAATCAGGCAAAACAAGCCATCCTTTCTCGATGTGAAATGTGTGGGAACAAAGGCAAACGGCGGGTGTTACATGGGAATTCCCTCGCTTTTCGTAAACTGGTCCAAAACTTAAATATTATACCATGGAATGGCTTCAGGCGCAAGACTGTTCCAGACATAGGTCCGGGATTTCCCGCGTATGCTCCCATAAAAGGAGGGTGGACGGGTGTACCTTGCAATACTGGGCGCCTATGTGGTTTTGGCGGTGGGGGCCGCGGGCCTCATCGCCTTTGGCAGGCGCAGATAAGCGCGAAAAAAGGGGCTGCTGCATTTCTGCGGCAGTCCCGGCGTTTTTTAAGAGAGAAACAGTCCACCCTGACGGATGATCTGGCCGATAATGGCGATGACAATGCCCAGAATAGCCCCGCAGATCACCTCGATGACCCGGTGCCCCAGGGACTCGTTCAGCCGGGGGATCAGGTCGTTCAGGCATTTCCGGCCCTCTTCCTTGTCATCGTTTTCCAGGTACTCCACAATCTGGTTGATGGCCTTGGCGTGAAGTCCGGCAGCCCAGCGGACCCCGGTGGCGTCGTACATGACAATGAGAGCCACAATGAAGGCCAAGGCAAACACGGGAGACTGGAACCCGTACAGGAAGTAAGAGGTGAGCACCACAGAGCAGCAAACCGCCGAGTGGGAACTGGGCATTCCCCCTGCCCCTGCCAGCCGCTGCCGGTTGAAAGAGCGGTGCTTGATGGCGTCCAGGCCGGTTTTGATCAGCTGTGCGCTGAGCCAGGAGAACACTCCGGCGTTGATGAGGGGATTGGAGAATAAAATTGAAAAATCCATACACGTTTCCGCCTTACCGCAGTCAGCCAGAGAGCCCACCGCTGTTCTGCTCTTATGATACCGTATCCCACGGGGAGTGTCAACCGAAATCGCCGCCGTTGGACACAAAAAGTCCATGGCCTTGCAATCCCCTGTGGGCTGTGCTAAACTTTTAGGGAATCATGAAACCAAGGGAGGGGATCCATATGGCGGCTCCCAGCCGGAATTATTCCAAGGAGCTGGAGCGGCTTATCGGGCGGTTCCAGGAGGAGGGGCGCGTGCCCAGGCTTCTGCTGCATGCCTGCTGCGCCCCCTGTTCCAGCGCTGTGCTGGAGTACCTCACTCAGTTTTTCTCCATCACGCTGCTCTATTACAATCCCAATATCGCCCCCTATGAGGAGTACCAAAAGAGGGAGGCGGAACTGGGGCGGCTGGTTTCTCAGATGAAGGTGGTCCACCCGGTGGAGCTGCTCCCCTGCGAGTACGACGGACAGGCCTTTGCTGCCGCCGCTAAAGGGCTGGAGCAGGAGCCGGAAGGGGGCAGGCGGTGTGAAGCCTGTTTTCGTCTGCGGCTTCGGTATGCCGCCAGCCAGGCGGCCCGCCTGGGGTTTGACTACTACACCACCACCCTGTCCATCTCTCCGCTGAAAAACGCCCCTTTGCTCAACCGGCTGGGGGAAGAGATCGGCGAGGAATTCGGGGTGCGGCACCTGCCCTCGGACTTCAAGAAGAAAAATGGTTACAAGCGCTCTGTGGAGCTTTCCAGGGAATACAGTCTCTACCGCCAGGACTACTGCGGCTGCGTCTATTCCAAGGTCCAGCGCCAGCGGGAAAAAGAAGAAAGGAAGGATCAGTAAGTGTCAGTGTTACACAATGGTGTCACCTATCGGGCTGCCGACGCCCACGCCCATATCTATCCGGGAAAAATCGCGGAAAAGGCCACCGGCTCTGTGGGGGATTTTTACGATATCCCCATGCAGCACGTGGGACTGCCCCATGTGCTGGCCCAGCAGGGAGGGGAGGCAGGCATCGACCGCTTCCTGGTGTGCTCTGTGGCCACCAAAGTGGAGCAGGTGCGCTCCATCAACCAGTTTATCCAGCAGAAGTGTGAGAAGTATCCCCAGTTTTTGGGGCTTGCCGCCTGGCACCAGGATGTGGAGGATATCCAGGGGGAAATGGATGACATCCAGCGCCGGGGACTTCGGGGCATTAAGCTGCACCCGGATTTCCAGAAGTTTTTCATCGACGACCCCAGGATGCTGCCCGTTTATCAGGAGGCAAACCGCCGGGGGCTTCCCGTTCTGTTCCACACCGGGGACAGCCGCACAGACTTTTCCACGCCCCGCAGGCTGATGAACGTGGTGGAGAAGATCCCCGACTTCACCTGCATCGCCGCCCACCTGGGGGGATACAGCGAGTGGGAGGATGCCCGCCGGGAGCTTTCCGGCACCAACGTGTACATCGACACCTCCAGCTCTCTGTTTATGGTCACTCCCCAGCAGGCGAGGACCAACATTGAGCACTTCGGTGTGGACCACACCATGTTTGGGACGGACTTCCCCATGTGGAATCCCAAAGAGGAGCTGGAGCGGTTTTTTGCCCTGGGATACGGGGAAGAGGACAACCGGAAAATGCTATACGGCAACTTTGCCCGGCTGTTCCACCTGACCGATTGAGATGGACCAGGCCCGTTTCTCAGAAGCCTGCCGGTGGGCCCTGTCCCAGGAGGCGGGGCGGCAGGGCATTGGCACCTTGGGGGAAAAGACGCTGCACAGCGCGGTGAAATACTATTTTCAGCCGGACCCGGGAAAGCGTGAGGTGAAGCTGGGCCCCTATTGGGCGGACGCGGTCACAGAGGAGGGCGTCCTGGAAATCCAGACTGCATCCTTTCACCGGCTGCGGCCCAAGCTGGAGTACCTGCTGCCTCAGCAGGCTGTGACGGTGGTGTACCCTGTGGCGGCCCGCAAGACCCTGGTCTGGGTTACGGAGGAGGGGGAGACCACCCCGCCCCGGAAAAGTCCGTTAAAGCCCACCCAGGGCCAGGTCCTTTGGGAGCTGTACCAGGTTCGGGACCTGCTTGCCCACCCCAATCTGCGGCTGTGCGTCCTGCTGCTGGAGGTGGAGGAATACCGCCTTCTCAACGGCTGGAGCAAAGACAAAAAGCGGGGCGCCACCCGCTTTGAACGTATGCCCCTCTCCCTGCTGGGGGAAGTGTGGGTCCATGGTCCTGAGGAATACGGCAGGCTGCTGCCGGAGGGGCTTCCCCGCCTGTTCACTTCCCGGGAACTGGGAAAGGCGGTGGGGCTGCCTCCGAAAAAGGCCACCCTTGCCGCCAATGTGCTGCGGAACCTGGGTGCCATCCGCCAGGAGGGGAAGCGGGGCAACGCCTATTTGTATACGGTTTCGGAACCAGGCAATGGGCCTGTGCCGGAAACACGTGAAGCGCCTGTTTGAGAGCGCTGGAAAAAGGAGATTGAACTGTATGACATTGTACCTAGAAGTGGTGTGGCAGGCGGTGATGGTGTTTCCCTTCGCTGCCGCGCTGATCGCCCTGCCTTTTCTCATTCACCATTACAGGAAGTATGGCAGCATGACCTTTGCCCGTTTCTTCCTGGCCTACTCTTTTGTGCTGTACGGCCTCTGCGCCTATTTCCTGGTGATTCTCCCCCTGCCCAGCAGGGAGGCGGTGGCCCAGATGACGGGGCCCAGCACTCAGCTTGTGCCCTTCAGCTTTTTTCGGGATCTGACCAAGGAGACCTGTTTTTCCTGGAACGATCCCTCCACCTACCTGCCCTCGATGCTGAGCACCTTCACCCTGCAGTTTCTGTTCAACATTGCCCTGCTGGGTCCCTTGGGGTTTTACCTGCGCTACTATTTCCGCCGGAACATGCTCTTCACGGTGCTGATCTCCCTGGGGGTCAGCCTGTTTTTTGAGCTCACTCAGCTTTCGGGGCTGTACGGGTTTTACCCCAGGGCCTACCGCCTGTTTGACGTGGACGACCTGCTGTGCAACACCTTGGGAGGCTTTTTGGGGTATGTGGTCACCGGGCCCCTTCTCAAGGTTCTTCCCAACCGTGACCAGATCGACCAGCGGTCGTACCAAAAGGGGGAACGGGTCACTTTTACCCGGCGGGGATTGTCCTACCTGGTGGACCTGTTTTTTCTCTCCCTGGTGTGGGCCGTTGTGGGGAGCGTTCTCCCCTGGGGCGGCCTTTCTTTCCCGGCGGCTTACCTGATCTATTTCGGGCTGTTTCAGTGGGCCTGCGGCGGAAAGAGCCTGGGAAAGCGCCTGACCAAAATCTGCGTGGTAAACGGGGACGGCACCCGGGTGCTCCTGTGGCGCTGTTTGCTGCGCTATGGGATCTTGGCCGCCCTGTTGGAGGGCTACTGGGCGGTGGCCTGGCTGTTTTCCACAGCCTCGTCCCTGGCCTTCGGGTCGGAATTCCTGGCGTTGTTCCTGGTGAGCCTTTGGTTTTTGGCGGGGATGTTCTGCCTCTTGCTGGAGACAGTGCTGAACCGCTCTTCCCATTCGGGCAGGGACTACCTGTACGGTAGGCTTTCCGGGACCCGTATGGCCAGTACGGTGCTGCGTCAGCCGGATCCGGTGCCCGTGAACCAACCGTGACAAATGAAAGGAGAATGGCCATATGGAACGTCAGCTGGAGCTTCAGAAGTTTCACTATTTCGATGAGGGCAACACCTACGCGGGGCAGAAGACAAAGGACCCGGAAAAGGGGGTTCTGCTCCGGTACCTGGTGACTCCCGACAAGGACGCCGCCCTGCTGCGGGCCTACTGCTGGACAGAGGACCTTTGCTTTGACCGTGCCCAGAACAAGGAGGGCAGGGAGTACCCCCTTACCCAGGAGGGCCTGGACAAGGCTGTGGAATGGCTGGAAGGGGAATATGCCTCCCTGTAAAAAACGGTTGACAAATTGGGTTTTGTTGGGTATCATAGGAAAGCGTTTCAGCACATATCCGGCAGGAAGCCGGGAGCGCGCCCAAGGCGCAGTTTTTTGACCGACCCATATACGCCAAGAGATACCAGGAAGGTGTCTGCTTTTCACCGAGGAAAAGCGGACGCCTTCTTTTTTTCTGGGAAAGGAGTCATCGCATGAGAAAGTTCTTGTCTTTGCTGCTGGGGGCAGCCCTTCTGCTGGGGGCGTTTTCCGGGTGCGGCAGTCCCCGGGGAGAGGCCTCTTCCGTGGAGTCCGAAAGCTCCCTTCAGGACGTGGACCAGTCCGCTTCGGTGGTCATCGCCATGGGGCCCACCTCCGAGCCGGAAGCCGGGTTCGATCCTGCCTATGGCTGGGGAGCGGGAGAACACGTCCACGAGCCCCTGATTCAGTCCACCCTGACCGTCACCAACACGGACCTGACCATCGGCTATGACCTGGCCACCGGGATTTCCTCCAGCGAGGACGGCCTTACCTGGACTGTCACCATCCGGGAGGACGTTCGGTTCACCGACGGGGAACCCCTTACCGCGGAGGACGTGGCCTTCACCTACAACACGGTCAAAGCCACCAGTTCCGTCAACGATTTCACCATGCTGGACCATGCGGAGGCTGCCGACAGCGCCACAGTGGTGTTCCACATGACCAGGCCCTTTTCCATTTGGCCCTACACCATGGCCATTGTGGGCATTGTCCCGGAACACGCCTACGACAGCGCCACCTACGGCGGGGAGCCCATCGGTTCGGGGCGCTACATGTTGAAACAGTGGGACCGCGGCCAGCAGGTGATTTTAGAGGCCAACCCGGACTACTACGGGGAAGCGCCCGCCATGGATCGGGTGACCATCCTGTTCATGGAGGAGGACGCGGCCTTCCTGGCAGCTCAAGCCGGCCAGGTGGACGTGGCCTACACCTCCGCCACCTATTCCGGCCAGCTTCTGCCTGGCTACACCCTGGAGGCCTACGACAGTGTGGACAACCGGGGGATCAACCTGCCCACGGCCGCCGCCGGAGGAACCAATGAAAACGGTGTGGCCGTGGGCAACGACTTCACCAGCGACGTGCTGGTGCGCAGGGCCATCAACCTGGGGGTGGACCGGCAGGAGATGATCGACAACGTGCTCAACGGCTACGGCTCCCCGGCTTACAGCGTCTGTGACCAGATGCCCTGGTACAATCTGGCGTCCCAGGTGGAGTACGACCCGGAAGGGGCGGCGGCCCTGCTGGAGGAGGCAGGCTGGCGCCTGGGAGAGGACGGCGTTCGGGAAAAGGACGGGGTGAAGGCGGAACTGACTCTGCTGTATTCCAACGGGGATTCCGTCCGCCAGGCCCTCGCCGCGGAACTGGTGAACCAGCTGGGAGAGCTGGGCATCTCCTGCACCATGGAGGGGGTGGGATGGGACACCGCTTACGACCGGGCCCTTTCCACGCCGCTGATGTGGGGCTGGGGAGCCCACACTCCCATGGAGCTTTACAACATCTACCACACCCAGGAGGATACCGGCACAGCGCTGTATTCCCCCTACGCCAACAGCACCGTGGACCAGCTGATGGAGGAAGCCCTTGCCTGCAGCGACCTGGAGGAGTCCTATGCCCTCTGGCAGCAGGCCCAGTGGAACGGCAGTACCGGCGTCACCCAGGAAGGGGACATTCCCTGGGTGTGGCTGGTGAATATCGACCACCTGTACTGGGTTAGGGAGGGGCTCCAGGTGGCCCGGCAGAAGATCCATCCCCACGGCCACGGCTGGTCCCTGGTCAACAACGTGGACCAGTGGTCCTGGTCCTAAAGGAGGAAGCGGCACATGAAACAAGCCCTGTTCTTCGCAGGGAAAAAAGCCTTCCGTGCGCTGCTGCTCCTGCTGGGAGTGAGTGTGGCTTCTTTCCTGCTGCTGTGCGCCTCCCCCCTGGACCCGCTGCGCACCAACGTGGGGCAGGCTGCCCTTGGCTCCATGAGCCAGGAACAGGTGGCCCAGCTGGAGGCCTACTGGGGGGCGGATCAGCCTCCGGTGGAGCGCTACTTAGGATGGCTGGCAGGGGCGGTGCGGGGAGACCTGGGCACGTCGCTGCTCTACCGCCAGCCGGTGCTCACCGTGATCGGCCAGCGGCTGGGCAGCTCCCTGTGGCTGCTCCTCACCGCCTGGGTGCTTTCCGGGGTCCTGGGGCTGGCTTTAGGAATCACCGCAGGCGCCTTCCGGGGCCGCTGGCCGGACAAGCTGATCCGTGGCTGGTGCCTGGTGATTTCCAGCACACCTGCGTTCTGGCTGGCGCTGCTGTTCCTGCTGCTCTTCTCCGTGTGGCTGGGATGGCTTCCCATCGGCCTCTCCGTGCCTATCGGCGTGGAGGAGGAAGCCGTCACCCTGGCCGACCGGCTTCAGCACGCCCTGCTTCCCGCCCTCACCCTCAGTGTGACCGGCGTTTCCAACATTGCCCTCCACACACGGGAAAAGCTGGTGGATGTGCTGGGCAGCGACTACATCCTTCTGGCCCGGGCCCGGGGGGAGAGGGAGGGGGCCATTGTCCTGCGCCACGGCCTGCGGAATGTGGCCCTGCCCGCTCTCACGCTCCAGTTCGGTTCAGTGGGGGAGATCATCGGCGGTTCCGTGCTGGTGGAGCAGGTGTTCTCCTATCCCGGGCTGGGGCAGGCGGCGGTGACGGCGGGGCTTGGCAGCGATCTCCCCCTGCTGCTGGGGGTGACCCTGGTCACCTCCGGCCTGGTGTTCGGGGGAAACCTTCTGGCGGACCTGCTCTATGGGGTGATCGACCCCAGGATGAAGCGAGGGGAGGGGCGTCCATGAAACGGGTAAACAGAAGGTTTTCCACCCTGCTTTTCCTGGGGATTGCCGCGGCCCTCCTTGGGGCGGTGACCCTTGCCGGCATCTGCTTGAAGGATGCCGCTCTGGTCACAGATTTTTCCCGGAAAGACCTGCCGCCCTGCCAGGGATTCCTCTTCGGCACCGACTGGATGGGGCGGGACATGTTCGCCCGGACCCTGGCGGGGCTGTCCCTGAGCATTCGGGTGGGGCTTCTCACGGCGGGGATCAGCGCCTGCGTGGCATTGGTTCTGGGGGTGCTTTCCGCGGCCTTCGGCGGCTGGGTGGACGCCCTGATCTCCTGGTGGATTGACCTGGTCATGGGCACTCCCCATATCTTGCTGGTGATCCTTCTGTCCATCGCCTGCGGCAAGGGGTTTACCGGTGTGGTGGTGGGCGTGGCTCTCAGCCATTGGACGTCCCTTGCCCGGGTGATCCGGGGAGAGGTGCTCCAGCTGAAAACCGCCCCCTATCTTCTGGCAGCCGAGAAGCTGGGCGTTTCCCGGTGGAACCGTGTGAAGCTCCACCTGCTGCCCCATCTGCTGCCCCAGTTTCTCACAGGCCTAATCCTCCTGTTCCCCCACGCTATCCTCCACGAGGCCAGCGTCACCTTCCTGGGGTTCGGGCTTTCCTCGGAGCAGCCCGCGGTAGGGGTCATTCTGTCGGAAAGCATGCGGTATCTCACCACGGGGAAGTGGTGGCTTGCCCTGTTCCCCGGGGCGGCTCTGGTGCTGGTGGTGGTGCTTTTCGCATTGCTGGGGGAGCGGGTCCGGCTTCTTCTGGACCCCGGCAGCGTTCATGAATAAGGAGGCAGTTATGGAACCGATTCTGGAAATTCAGCACTTGTCCATCTCTTTTCACCAGTACGAGAAGGGGTTTGTCCAAAGGGAGCTCCCGGTGATCCGAGACCTTTCCCTCACCCTGGAACCGGGGGAGGTGACCGGGGTGCTGGGGGTCAGCGGGTCCGGGAAAAGCCTGCTGGCCCACGCCCTTCTGGACTTGCTGCCCTATAACAGCCGCAGGGAGGGGACCATCCTCTTCCAGGGGGAGCCCCTCACCTCCCAGCGGATACGGAAGCTGCGGGGAAAGGAGATCGTCCTGGTGCCCCAGGGGGTCACCTATCTGGACCCCTTGATGAAAGTGGGGCCCCAGCTTCGGAAAGGCCGTCGCGACCGGGGAGCCAGGGAGAAGGTCCGGTCCGCCTTGGCGCGCTACGGCCTGAAGGAGGCCGCGGCGGACCTGTACCCGTTCCAGCTTTCGGGAGGCATGGCCCGCCGGGTCCTTATGGCCTCCGCAGTGATGGACAGTCCCCGGCTTGTCATAGCGGACGAACCCACACCCGGCCTGGACGCCAAGGCCGCATCCAGGCTCCTGGGCCATTTTCGGGAGCTTGCTGCGGAAGGGGCGGCAGTGCTGTTTATCACCCACGACCTGGAACTGGCCCTGGCGGTGGCCCACCGTGTGGCGGTGTTTTACGCCGGGGAGACCGTGGAGATAGCCCGGGCCTCCGACTTTCCGGAGGGCAGGCTGCGCCACCCCTTTACCCAGGCTCTGTGGGATGCCCTGCCCCAAGGGGCCTTTCGCGCTATCCCCGGCGCCCAGCCCTACTCCGGGGAAGTGAAAGAGGGATGCCCCTTCCTGGCCCGGTGTCCTCATCCCGGAAACGGGTGCGGCCAGGGAGAGCTGTCCCTGGTTCCCTGGAATGAGGGGATGGTCCGCTGCCTGTACCCCCACGGGGAGGTGATGGCATGACCCTGGAAGGAAAGGACATCACCTTCGCATATGGGAAGGGAGCACCTGTGCTGGACCGGGTGAACATTTCCCTGAGCTCCGGGGAGCGGGTGGGCTTGTGGGCTCCCAGCGGCCGCGGAAAGACCACCCTGTGCCGGCTGTTGGCAGGGTATGAACGCCCCCGGAAGGGTCAGGTGCTGCTGGAGGGGCGGCCCCTGTTTCCCCATGAGGGGCCCTGCCCGGTGCAGATGGTGTGGCAGCATCCGGAAACCGTGCTGGACCCGCTTCTGCCCCTGGGACGTTCCCTGGAGGAAACCGGTCCCGCCGACCCGGGGCTTTTGGAGCAGCTCCACATTCGGAAAGAGTGGCTTCGCCGGTTCCCGGGGGAGCTTTCCGGCGGGGAGCTCCAGCGGTTCTGCCTGGCCCGGGCGCTGCAGCCCGCCACCCGGTTCCTTCTGTGTGATGAGATCACCGCCATGCTGGACCTTGTCACCCAGGCGCAGATCTGGGACTTTCTCCTGAGAGAGGCGGAACGCCGGAGCCTGGGCTTGCTGGTGGTTTCTCACAGTCAGCCCCTGTTGGACCGGGTCTGTACCAGAAAGATCTCCCTGAAGGAATAAAAGTGGGGGCGTCACGTAAAAGCAAAGGGAAATTGACCTTTGAAGTGGAAATACTGGCAATAAATTTATGGAAAAACAAGAGGCAGATGGGTAACCTGCCCCTTGTTTGCTGTTTTGGAACGCTTTCCCCGGGCGGTGTGGATTTCCTGTGCCCCTGGAAAACAGACCGGACTTTTCTTGGGAGAAACGGTTTTCCCTTTGAGAGGAGAAGGCTTGAAAAACCATGTGCGCTATGCTAAAATAATTGTACTTCCCTGAATGGGACCGTAGGGGGGAGCAGGCTTGAGAGGGAAACGGCCTGCGGAGGGTATTGCGCGGCGGCGGGAAAGAGCCGCCTTTTTTACCATTCTAACTTTTTGAAGGAGCGACATTATGGCAAGAGAACGATACCTGGTCAACGCAGGGGAGGACACCATTCATCAGAACCAAATTCAGCTGGTCACCGCCAAGGACAAGGGCAAAAACTGGTGGTACTACCACAAAATCCACCTGTTGGTGGGGGTGCTGGCGGTGGCTTTGGTGGGGAGCTTCCTCTATTCCATGTTCACCAAGGTGAGCCCCGATTACACCATTGGCCTGCTCACCTCCTACACCATGCCCGAGACGGGGCTGAACCAGCTGGAGGACTATATCGCCGCCTATGCGGATGACCGCAACGGGGACGGGCAGGTGTCCATCAATGTGACAAACTACGTGTACGACACCAGCGCGGACGCCGACTATGCCCAGCGGGAAGCCGCCATTGTGCGGTTTATGGCGGACGCCAGCAGCAACGAGGTGATGATTTACCTCCATGACGACGGGGCCTTCAGCGCTTTGGAGGGCACCTTTGAGGGCTTTTTCCAGTACACCGACGGCACACCCATGGAGGACGACGCCACCGATTTTGAGAACGCCATGACCTCTTGGCAGGACATGGCAGCCTTTGCCAATTTCCAGCCCGCCTCGGAAGAGGGAGAACTGTACACGGGAGAGGTTCTCACGGAGCTTTACAGCAGGCTTCGGGTTTCCTGCCGGGCCGCTGAGGGCAGCTCCATTGAGAGCAGCGAAAAGGATATGGAATACTATCAGTCTTCCATGGCGCTGTTCCAGCGCCTGAAAAACGATGAACCCTTGCAAAAGGAGAATGCTTCGGAAGAGGGGTAAATTATGGGCCCTGTGACCATCTTCGATTCCACCCTGCGGGACGGCGCCCAGGGAACAGGCGTGGCCTTTTCCCTGGAGGACAAGCTTCAGGCGGTGCGCCTGCTGGATCAGATCGGCATCCAATTTGTGGAGGCGGGCAACCCGGGTTCCAACCCCAAGGATGTGGAGTTCTTTCGCCGGGTGTCCCAGCTTTCCCTGAAAAACGCCCGGCTGGTGTCCTTTGGCAGCACCCGCCGGAAGGGGCTGCGCCCCGAGGAGGACGGAAACCTTGCGGCCATTTTGGCGGCGGGGACCCAGTGGTGCAGCGTGTTTGGGAAATGCTGGAAGTTCCATGTGGAGCGGGTGCTGGAAACCTCCTACCAGGAGAACTTCCGGATGATCCAGGAAAGCTGCCGGTTTTTGAAGGACCACGGGCGGAACGTGGTCTTTGACGCGGAGCACTTCTTTGACGGCTGGAAGGACGACAAAGCCTTCGCCTGGGAGGCCCTTCGGGCGGCGGTCAAGGGCGGGGCGGACATGGTGTGCCTGTGTGACACCAACGGCGGCGCCTTCCCCAAAGAGGTGGAGCGCATTGTGAAAGAGGTGGTCGCGAAGGTGGATGTGCCGGTGGCTGTCCATTTCCACGAGGACTGCGGCATGGCCACCGCCAACAGTGTCACCGCGGTGCTGGCAGGGGCGTCCCAGGTTCAGGGCACGCTGCTGGGTTTCGGGGAGCGCTGCGGCAACGCCAATTTGGCCTCCATCATTCCGGACCTTCAGGTCAAGCTGGGCATCCCCTGTATCCCCCAGGAGGAATTGCTGCACCTCACCCAGCGGGCCAGAGAGCTGGCCTCCATAGCCAACATGGACCTTCCCGCCTGGATGCCCTACGTGGGGGAAAACGCCTTTGCCCACAAGGCAGGCATGCACGCGGCGGCTGTTCTCAAATGCCCGCCCTCCTTCGAGCACGTGGACCCCTACCTGGTGGGCAATGCCCGGAGGTTTCCCGCGTCGGAAATGTCCGGCCGGGCAGTGGTGCTGGAGAAGGTGAAGAACATTTTCCCCTCCGCCAGGCTGGACTCCCAGGAGACAAAGGCGCTGCTCCAGGAGCTGAAGGAGCTGGAGTCTCGGGGGTATCAGTTCGAGGGAGCGGACGCCTCCTTCCAGCTGCTGGTCCGCAAGCGTTTGAAGCCCTTCGCACCCTTCTTTGAGCTGCTGTACTACCACATCTACACCGATTACAGCGACGGCGCCGACCGGGGAGCCAGCGCCACGGTGAAAGTGCGGGTGGGGGGAGAGATCCAGCTGATGGCGGCAGAGGGAAACGGTCCTGTGAACGCCCTGGACCAGGCGCTGCGGAAAGCCCTGGAAATTTTCTACCCGGTGTTGTCCCAGGTGAAGCTGACAGACTACAAGGTGCGCGTGCTGGACAGCCAGAACGCCACTGCCGCAGGGGTTCGAGTGCTGATCACCTCCACCGACGGCGAGGATACGTTCACCACGGTGGGTGTGTCGGGAGACGTGGTGGCGGCCAGCTGGAAAGCCCTGGAGGACTCCATGGAGTTCCTGCTGTTAAAGGACGCTGCCAGGAACAACGTGGAAACAACCTGATCGCATGGCGGAAATTCTGGAAAACACCCAGAATTTCCGCTTTTTGTTAAAAGAAACATAGTCTAAACCCATAAACTGGTTGCGAAAAACTCGGAATTATGGTAACATAAGCTTTGCGAGATGTTCCCGCGGCTTTGGAATGGCCAAAGGTCCGCGGCGGGCAAAGGAGGGATTGTGTGAAAAAGAGGAGAAACAGGCCGTGGCTGCGGCGCTGCTGTGCTCTGGCCCTGGCCGCCGTTCTGGCGGTGCCGGTCCGGGTCATCGCCACCACCATTGATGAGGTCCAGCAGCGGCAGGAGGAGCTGGCCCAGGAAAACCAGGACCTGCAGTCAAAGATCGACGGGCTGAAGGAGGACGAGGACGCGGCCCTGGCCTACCAGGAAGAGCTTACAGGCAAGATCGGGGAGGCCGAGCGGCAGATTGACGACGCGCGGGCCACCATAGACCAGATGAATGGGAAGATCACCCAGCTGGAAAGCAAGCTGGAGCTCTCTAAACAGGAGTACCAGCAGACCATTGACCTGTTCAGCCAAAGGCTGCGGGCGGTGTATGTCAGCGGCGGCCGGTCTGTGGGGACCCTGGAGATCCTGCTCAATTCCAGCAGCCTGTCGGACTTTTTCCTGAAGCAGCGGCTGATTGAGGTCACCGCCCAGCACGATCAAGCGCTGCTGGACCGGCTGAACCAGTACATGGAGGATACGGAGCAGGACCGGAAAGAACTGGCGGAAGCCCGGAACCAGGTGGCGGAATCCAAAAAGACCATGGAATCCGCCCAGGAAGAGCTGGAGCTGCTGTACGCCGAAAACGACGCCCTTGTGGCCAGTCTGGAGTCCCAGCAGGTGGACGCTCAGAACCAGATCGCCCGGAACGAGGCGGAGGACGCCCAGCTTCAGGCCCAGCTGCAGGCGCTTATTGAGGAACGCAACCGGCAGGAGCAGGAGCGCAGGGAACAGGAAGCTCTTCAGAACAGCGCCGTTTCGGAGGAGCCCGGCGGGGAGGATGAAGACTCTCAGGAGGATAGCCAGCCTGACGGCGTAGACGTGGAACCCATCACTCCCGGTCTCCAGAGCGGGTTCTCGCCCATGTGGCCCCTGCCCGGGGTGGGCGTGGGGTCTATCTCCGGCCATTTCGGGGACATGTACTTCAATGGCCCCCACAACGGGCTGGATATTGCCGCCGGCTACGGCACCCCCATTGTGGCGGCCCAGGCGGGAGAGGTGATCCAGGCGGAATACCACTGGTCCTGGGGGAACAACGTGCTCATCTGGCACAACGAGACTTTCGCCACCCGCTATGCCCACTGCAGTTCCCTGGCGGTCTCGCCGGGACAGTATGTGGAGCAGGGGCAGATCATTGGCTATGTGGGGAGCACGGGAGAGTCTTTTGGCAACCATCTCCACTTTGAAGTGTATTACAACGGCGTCCGGGTAAATCCGGACCCCTATCTGGGAATTTGACCCTGCAAGGGAATGCTGTCTCAAACGGCATTCCCTTTTCCTTTGCCGCCATTGACAGGGCCGCCGCCTGGGCGGTATACTCAGCATAGAACATTCAGGAAGGCAGGGGAGGTGAAGCTATGGGCAGCACAGGGTTCAGCCGGCAGATGAGTTCCCGCATGCTGGAGGTCCAGTGCAACGGGTACGATCCCTCTTCCAACATGGAGCGGACCCACTATCACGACTGCTTCGAGGTGTACTACCAGATCTCCGGGGACCGGTATCTTCTTTCCAACGGCAAGTTTACCCACCTGGAGGCAGGGGACATGCTGTGGATCAAAAGCTTTGACCTGCACCAATCCTTCCAGGGGCAGGACCCCACCGGCATCCGGGCGGTGATGTACTTTTCCGAGGAGTATCTCAGGGAGGTGTTCCTGGAACGGGCAGACGAGCTTCTGGCTCTTTTTACCGGCCCTTTCCGCATTATGCGCCTGGACAGCCCCCAGCAGCGGAAAGCGGTGGAGCTGCTGTACGAAATGGAGCAGGCCGTGGGAGCCGGTCAGGACTTGTACGCCCGGTTCGTGTTCGGGCAGCTGCTGCTCCTGCTGGAAGCCTGGTCCAAGGCGGGCATTCCCCTGCCCCGGGAAGCGCCCAGCATCGACCCCAAATATGACAGGATCGCCGGAGTGCTCACCTACCTGAAAAGCCACCGCAGTGAAAAGCTCCGGCTGGAAGAGGTGGCCAGAGAGTTTTTTGTCACCCCCTGCTACTTGAGCCGCACCTTCAAAGAGTGCATGGGGATTACCTTTGTGAGCTATATCAACCACTTGAAGATCCAGCGGGCCAAGGAGCTTTTGGGCAGGGAGAAAAGCGTCACCCAGGTGAGCATGGAGCTGGGCTACGATACCCTCACCCATTTTGAACGGGTGTTTAAAAACATCACAGGGCTTTCTCCCACGGCATGGAAAAAGCAGCGGTTTCCCGGCGAGTGAGGGGATAGGGGCTCATGGAACGGCTAAAGGACAAAAAATGTTGAGTTTGGGGTATCCGCCACGAAAAATGAATAGAGTTTCACTGAGATTTGTTTTACCCTGTTACCTGTGACATTCCCCCGCGGTGGGTTAAGACCGCGAGAAAGGAGCTTGTCCTATGAAAATGGGCTTGCGCTGGTTCGGCGAAGGATACGATACCGTCTCTCTGGAAAAAATCCGTCAGGTGCCCGGCGTCAGCGGTGTGATCACCACCCTGTACGGTGCCATGCCCGGGGAGGACTGGGAAAAGGAAAAGGTCCTGGCCCTGAAGCGGTCGGCGGAGAACGCCGGCTTGGAGATCCTGGGCATTGAGAGCGTCAACATCCATGACGACATCAAAATCGGCCTTCCCACCCGGGACCAGTACATTGAAAACTACATCAGCACCATCCGTACCCTGTCGGAGTGCGGCATTCACCTGATCTGCTACAACTTCATGCCGGTGTTCGACTGGACCCGGACCGACCTGGCAAAGCCCCGTCACGACGGCTCCACGGTGCTGGCCTACGACCAGCGGGTGATCGACCAGATGGACCCGGACAACCTGTTCGCCTCCATGGAGGCACGGTCTCAGGGCCACGTGCTGCCCGGCTGGGAACCGGAGCGGCTGGCCAACCTGAAAGAGCCTTTCGAGAAGTACAAGGACGTGGACGAGGAAAAGCTGTGGGCCAACCTGAAGTATTTCCTGGAGGCCATTATGCCGGCCTGCGAGAAGTACGGGGTGAAGATGGCCATCCACCCGGACGATCCCGGCTGGAGTGTGTTCGGCCTGCCCCGGATCATCACCAGCGGGGAGAACCTGCGGCGGATGGTGGACATGGTGCCCTCCCCCTGCAACGGCGTCACCCTGTGCACCGGCTCCCTGGGCACCAATCCCAACGCGGACCTGCCGGGGATCATTCACCTGCTGAAGGGGAAAATCTTCTTCGCCCACGTGCGGAACATGGAGCACACCGCTCCCGGACAGTTCGAGGAAAGCGCCCATCTGTCCAGCGACGGCTCCTTCGACATGTTCGCCATTGTGAAAGCGCTGTACGACACCGGCTTCGACGGCGTTATGCGGCCCGACCACGGCCGGATGATCTGGGGCGAGCAGGCCATGCCCGGCTACGGCCTGTACGACCGCGCCCTGGGCAGCCAGTACCTGCTGGGCCTGTGGGAAGCCATCACCAAACTGAGTCACTGCTGAGGAGGAATCAATCATGCTGAAAATCGCTGTTGTGGGGACCGGCAACATTGCCCCGTCCCATGTGGAAGGTCTGCTCACGTTCCCGGAGCGCTGCCAGATTGTGGCCCTGTGCGACATCTACCCGGAGAAGGCCCAGGCCATGAAGGAAAAGTATAACCTGTCCTGTGAGGTGTTCGATGACCACCAGAAAATGCTGGCCTCCGGCCTGGACATCGATGTGGTCCACGTGTGCACTCCCCCTTACACCCATGCGGAGATCGCCATCCACTCCATGGACGCCGGAAAGAACGTGGTGGTGGAAAAGCCTATGGCCACCTGTCTGAAAGAGTGCGACGAAATGCTGGAAGCCGAGCGCCGCAACGGGGTCACCATGGGATGCATCGCCCAGAACCGGTTCCGGGACTCCATCTACAAGCTGAAAGAGACCATGGAAAGCGGCAAGGCCGGCAAACTGCGGGTGGCCCATGTGAACTCCCTGTGGTGGAGGGGCCACTGCTACTACGACCTGTGGTGGCGGGGCCTGTGGGAAAAGGAGGGCGGCGGCTGCACCCTGAACCACGCCGTTCACCACATTGACATGATCAACTGGTTCAAGGGGGAGCTGCCTCAGAAGGTGACCTCCATCCTGTCCAACGTGATGCACGACAACGCCGAGGTGGAGGACCTGTCCTTCTCCACCCTGCAGTACGGGGACGGTTCCGTGGCCCAGGTGACTGCTTCCGTGGTCCACCACGGGGAGGAGCAGGGCATTGTCCTCCAGTGTGAGAAGGCCAAGCTGGCCGCTCCCTGGAGCTGCTACGCCTCCACCAGCAAGGGCAACGGCTTCCCCGAGCGCAACGAGGAGCTGGAGAAGGACCTGACCGCTTACTACCAGGAGCTGCCCTACCTGCCCTACGAGGGCCACACCGGGGAAATCGACAACTACCTCACCGCTCTGGAGAAGGGCACCCGTCCCATGATTACCGGGGAGGACGGCCGCAAGACCATCGAGCTGATCACGGCCATCTACAAGTCCGGCGCCCTGGGCCAGACCGTGACCCTGCCCATCGCCCCGGAGGATGACTTCTACACCTTCCAGGGCCTGCTGTCCCACGTGCCCCACTTCTACGAAAAGACCGGCAGCGTGGAGAATTTCGCCCCGGACACCATTACCGTGGGCAACTACGAGGAAAAGAAATAAGGGAGGAAACCGTCATGGCAGTAAAAGAAGGAATGAATTACGCGGCCAAGGGCAAGCCGGATCCTGTGGTGAAGCCCGGAGAGTTTGTGTTCTCGGTGATCGGCCTGGACCACGGTCACATCTACGGCATGTCCAACGGCCTGCTGGATGCCGGCGCCACCATGAAGTGGGTGTACGACCCCGACCCCAAAAAGGTGGAGGCTTTCTGCAAACAGTACCCCCAGGCACAGGTGGCCTCTTCCGAAGCCCAGGTGCTGGAGGATGAGGAGACCAAGCTGGTTGCCGGCGCCTGCGTCACCAGCGAGCGTGCCGCTTTGGGCATCCGTGTGATGAAAGCGGGGAAGGACTACTTCACCGACAAGGCCCCCCTCACCACCCTGGAGCAGCTGGAAGAGGTGAAAAAGATCATCGCCGAGACCGGCCGGAAGTATGCGGTGAATTACAGCGAGCGCCTCCAGGTAGAGTGCGCCGTCTACGCCGGGGAGCTGGTGAAGAGCGGCGCCATTGGCAAGGTGGTACAGGTCATCGGCATGGGTCCCCACCGGCTCAGCGCCCCCTCACGGCCCGCCTGGTTCTTTGAGAAGGAGAAGTACGGCGGCATCCTCTGCGATATCGGCAGCCACCAGATCGAGCAGTTCCTGTACTACACCGGCGCCAAGGACGCCAAGATTGTCAACGCCAAGATCGCCAACTACAACCATCCCGACTACCCGGAGCTGGACGATTTCGGCGACGCCACCCTGGTGGCGGACAACGGCGCCACCGGTTACTTCCGGGTGGACTGGTTCACTCCCGACGGCCTTAGCACCTGGGGTGACGGCCGCACCTTCATCCTGGGCACCGAAGGTTACATTGAGATGCGCAAATATGTGGATGTTGCCCGCAGCCAGGAGGAGAACAACCTGTACTGGGTGGACCAGGAGGGCGAGCACTACCTGAACTGCACCGGCAAGACCGGCTTCCCCTTCTTTGGCCAGCTGGTTCTGGACTGCATCAACCGCACGGAGAACGCCATGACCCAGGAGCATGCCCTGAAGGCGGCGGAACTGTGCGTGCGGGCCCAGATGGAGGCCGTGGACCTGTCCAACCGGGGATAAACGAGAAACTGCAAAGGGAGGTAACCTGCAATGAAGCTGGACCGCAACGCGCTGCAAGAGCTGGGGGCAAAGGGGTACGCCCTGCCCCAGTACCATCGGGAGAAGATGGTGAAGGCCACAGTGGAGGAGCCCGCCTGGCTCCATTTCGGAGCCGGCAACCTGTTCCGTGCCTTTCCCGCTGTGCTCAGCCAGCGGCTCCTGGACCAGGGGCTGACAGAGAAGGGCGTCATCTGCTGCGAGGGGTACGACGGGGAAGTGGTCACCAAGTTCCTGCGTCCCTACGATGACCTGACTCTGGTGGTGAGCCTTCTGGCGGACGGAACCATGGAAAAGGAAGTGGTGGGCTCCATCGCGGAGAGCCTGACCCTTCCGGAGGATACCGCCCGTGTGGCGGAGATCCTGAAGGCGCCTTCTCTGCAGATGGTGTCCTTCACCATTACGGAAAAGGGCTATGCTGTGCGGGGCGGCAACGGGGAGCTGCTGCCTTACATCCAGGCGGATTTGGAACGGGCTCCCCAGGAGAGCAAAAGCTTTCTGGGCAAGCTGGTCTGGTGCTGCCTGGAGCGGTTTGCCAGCTGCGGGGCGCCCTTGGCCCTGGTGTCCATGGACAACTGCTCCCACAATGGGGCCAAGCTGCGGGAGGCCTTTTTCCAGATCCTGGATGGCTGGAAAGAGCAGGGGTATGTCTCGGAGGAGGCCTATGAGTACGCTCAGACAAAGCTCTCCTTCCCCTGGAGCATGATCGACAAGATCACCCCCCGGCCTCACGAGAGCGTTCAGAATGCCTTGGCGGCGGACGGACTGGAGGGTATGGAGATCCAGGTGACGGAGAAAAACACCTACATCGCCCCCTTTGTCAACACGGAAAAGCCCCAGTACCTGGTCATTGAGGACGATTTCCCCAACGGACGTCCTCCCCTGGAAAAGGCCGGGGTGCTCTTCACCACCCGGGAGACGGTGAACGCGGTGGAGAGCATGAAGGTGTGCACCTGCCTGAATCCGCTCCACACGGCGCTGGCCATTTTCGGCTGCCTGCTGGGCCACACCTCCATTGCCAAGGAGATGGCCGACGAGGACCTGAAGGCTTTGGTTACCCAGATGAGCAGCCAGGAGGGAATGCCTGTGGTGGTGGACCCGGGCGTCATCGATCCCCAGGCGTTTCTCCAGGAAGTGCTCACCCAGCGGTTCCCCAATCCCTTTATCCCCGACACCCCCCAGCGCATTGCCACGGACACCTCCCAGAAGCTGCCCATCCGCTTTGGAGTGGACATCCAGCGCCATTGGGAGCGGGGCACGGCCGGCGGGCTGAAGCTGATGCCCCTGGTGCTGGCAGGCTGGCTGCGGTACCTGAAAGGCGTGGACGACCAAGGGGCCGCCTTCCAGTGCTCTTCCGATCCTCGCCTGGCTGAATTCCAGCCGATGGTGCAAAAGCTTAGCTTCGGGATCGTCGCCACCCCGGAAAGTTTCGGGGGCATGCTGGAGGATAAAACCGTCTGGGGCGTGGACCTGAAGGAAGTGGGTCTGGACACCCTGGTGGTGGACTATTTCAATCAGCTGAACCAAGGCCCCGGCGCGGTCCGGAAGGTTCTGCGAAAATACCTTGCCTGAATCACTGCGTAAAAAGCTCTCCTTCCCCCAGCGGGGAGGGAGGGCTTTTTTTCAAAAATCCGGTCAAACAGTTTCTGCGGAGAAAAAACTTTCGGAGTCCGGGGAGAATAGTATGGAAGAGGCCCAGGGTTCTGACACGGAAAGCTGGCCGGAGAGGGCGTAAAACGGAAGAAAATGCGGATTTCCCGAAAAAATCTGGAAAAAAAGAGGAAATGTGCCGCGGTTTGTGCTATAATCACTCTGACGAGAAACCCCTTCTATTTCACTTAATTCAGGAGGTACCCACAATGGGACGTTATTTCGGAACAGACGGCTTCCGTGGCGAAGCCAACATCAACCTGACAGCAGACCACGCCTACAAGGTAGGCAGGTTCCTGGGCTGGTATTATAACGAGAAGCGGGCGCGGGCCGTGGAAGAGGGGAGAGCCGCCAAGGAAGGCTCTGCCCGAATTGTCATCGGCAAGGATACCCGCCGGTCCAGCTATATGTTCGAGTATGCCCTGGTGGCCGGCCTGGTGGCCTCCGGCGCGGATGCCTATATGCTCCACGTCACCACCACGCCCTCCGTGGCCTATATCGCCCGGGTGGACGACTTCGACTGCGGCATCATGATCTCCGCCAGCCACAACCCCTACTACGACAACGGCATCAAGCTGATCAACGACCAGGGGGAGAAGATGGACGAGGAGACCATCTCCCTGGTGGAGGACTACCTGGACGGCAAGCTGGTGGCCTTTGGCCAGGAGTGGCCGGAGCTGCCCTTTGCCCATAAAGAAAAGATCGGCTGCACGGTGGACTATGTGTCCGGCCGGAACCGGTATATCGGCTACCTGATCTCCCTGGGCATGTACTCCTTCCGTGGGGTGAAGGTGGGCCTGGACTGCGCCAACGGCTCCAGCTGGAACATCGCCAAGGCGGTGTTTGACGCTCTGGGCGCCGACACCTATGTCATCAACAACCAGCCCAACGGCTTGAACATCAACAACGATGCCGGCTCCACCCACATTGAGGGATTGCAGAAGTTCGTGGTGGAGAAGGGTCTGGACGTGGGCTTCGCCTACGACGGCGACGCGGACCGGTGCCTGTGCGTGGACGAGAAGGGCAACGTGGTCAGCGGGGACCACATTCTGTATATCTACGGCCGCTACATGAAGGAGCGGGGCAAGCTGGTGACCAACACCGTGGTGACCACCGTCATGTCCAACTTCGGCCTGTACAAGGCCTTTGACGAGCTGGGCATCGACTACGCCAAGACCAAGGTGGGCGACAAGTACGTGTACGAGTATATGCAGCAGAGCGGCGCCCGGATCGGCGGGG
>CALWCD010000015.1 GCA_944376265.1 uncultured Clostridia bacterium
TTACCATGCCGCCTTACCCGCTGCACCTGGTTTTCATCCATCGTGGTGCGAGCATCTGATGCGGCATGAAGTTTTATGTGGAAATGGTTACCTGACTTCCCGAGCGGCGTCCACAATGGCCCGAATCCGCTGGTAGGGAATCTCCGTGGGCAGGGTGCAGTCCGCCCCCAGAATAAAGGGCTGGGAACCGTACTCCGCCGCCAGCCGTTTTGCCTCCTGGGTCAGCTCCTCCAGGGTGCCCTGGGTCATAACCCCGGTGCGGGCGGGCAGGCCGCCCATCAGAGGCTTTCCGGGGAACAGCTTCTTCCCCTGCTCCAGGGAATAGGGAGCCTCGTACACCCCCCAGTTGACAATGTCGCAGAACTCCCAGTAGCTCCGGTACCGCTCCATGTTCAGCCGGTCCTTGCAGATGTGCAGGAATGTGCCGCAGCCGGACTTGCGGATCTCCGACAGAATCAGCTTGTCCAGGGGCTCGATCCACCGGGCAAACTCCTCGTCGGTAAGCCACCGGGTTTCGCCTCCCAGAGCGGCGTAGTAGATGCCGTCCACCCCGGCTTCGGCGTAGCACCAGGCCAAGTGGCACATGCCCTCCGCCATCCGCTTCAGGGCGTCCTCCACAGGCTGGGGATTTTCCCGCAGGTGCTCCACCAGCTTTTCCCGGCCCCCGTCGTACCCGTAGATCTCCTCAATGGGGTGCAGGGCGCAGGCGGTGACGCCGTGAAGAGTTCCCAGAAAATAGGCGTCCTGGGGTGCTCTGTCCAAAATGGCCTTGGTGAAGTCCGTCTGCCGCTGGAGGATGGGCGTCTCCTTGGTGATGGGCCCGATGAGCTTCCAGTCCTCCGGGGTCCGGATGTCCCCCTGGTAGGGGATCAGGTTTTCGTTCATGATCTTGGCAATGTCCGTGTCGGTCTCCCGGAAAAATTCCAGGTGGGCCTCCACTCCCGCCTCCCCGGTGTTGCGCTCCACAGGGAAATGGAGGGAGAAGCCGCTGGGCACCTTGTCGGGGACCTCTCCCCGCAGCACCGCCTGAACACGCTCTTTTTTCGTCATAGGTCTGCGCTCCTTTCTGGTTGAAACTTTCGGCCGGGCCCCTCAGTCCTGAGGCAGTCCGTCGGGTCCGAAGAACACCGGCTTCCCGGTCTTGCCGGAACGGTAGATGGCCTCCAGAATCCGGGTGACCACAATGGCCTGCTCCGGCTTCACCACCACGTCGGTGTCGTTTTTGATGGCGTCCAGCCACATCCGGGCCTCGATCTCGGAGGGTTTGGCACCCTTCACGCCGTAGAAGGCCACACCGGTGGAGTCCAGCGTGACTTCCTCGGTGACCCACTTGTTGTACTTCACCCGGTTGATCCGCAGGCCATCCTTCATGTCCGCACCGGCCTTCACGCCGCACAGAGTGGTTTTGGCCTCGCCAATGTCCAGGGTGTTCAGGGCCCAGGCGGACTCCAAAGAGATGGTGGCCCCGTTCTCCATGACAATGAAGCCGAAGGCGGAATCCTCCACGGTGATCTTTTCAGAGTCCCAGTCGCCCCAGGCGTTGCCGGACTCCTTCTGGTCCCCCAGCTTCTTGAACACGCTGCCCACCACCATCTTGGGCTTGTAGTTGTTCATCATCCACAAGGTCAGGTCCAGAGCATGGGTGCCAATGTCGATGAGGGGGCCGCCGCCCTGCTCGTACTCATCGATGAACACGCCCCAGGTGGGCACGCCTCTCCGGCGCAGGGCGTGGGCCTTGGCGTAGTAGATCTCACCCAGCTCGTCGTTGTCGCAGGCACGCTTCAAGTACCAGGAGTCGGGACGGTACCGGTTCTGGTAGCCGATGGTCAGCTTCTTGCCGGTGCGGGCAGCGGCGTCCAGCATTTTCTGGGCCTCTTCCCCGTTGATGGCCATGGGCTTTTCGCACATCACGTGCTTGCCCGCCTCCAGGGCGTCCACGGTGATGAAGCTGTGCTCCCGGTTGGGGGTGCACACATGGACGATGTCAATGGTCTCGTCCTTCAGAAGCTCCTTGTAATCGGTATAGGCCTTGGCGCCCTCAGCGCCGAAATCTTCCAAAGCTTTCTGGGCACGCTCCTCCACAATGTCGCAGAAGGCAACCAGTTCCACGTCGGGCTGCTTGCTGAGAGAGGGCATGTGCTTGCTGTTGGCAATGCCGCCGCAGCCGATAATGCCGATGCGAAATTTCTTTTCCATGATGATGTACGCTCCTTTGCGGTTCTTAGATTCTCTGCCGGAAAAGCGGCGAAACGCTTTTCCACTACGCCAATTTTACCCTTTTTCCCACAAAATGTACACCCTTTTTTGTGGCCCTTTTTCCACGATTTTCTCCCGGCCCGGGGAATTCCCGGAAAGACACGCACCATCCTTTCCCCGGCGCATATTCTGCCAGTGGGAAGGCTTTGGTCCTTCTCGATTCTAAATGAAAGGATGTCTGCTTATGAATATCTACCGGCCCAACGACGGCCGCTGCGATCCCTGTCACAGCTGCTGTCCCCCCTGCTGTCCCGTTCCCGGGCCTCAGGGGCCCCAGGGCTGTCCCGGCCGGCCCGGCGCTACGGGACCCACCGGTCCCACCGGACCCACCGGACCCCAGGGCGTGCAGGGCCTTCAGGGACCCCAGGGACCCAAAGGCGCCACCGGCGCCACAGGACCTCAAGGTGTGCAGGGTCTTCAAGGTGTTCCCGGAGCCACCGGCGCTACCGGCGCCACGGGTGCTACCGGGGCCACAGGCTCTGCAGGTACCGCAGGCACTTCCGCAACGGTGGAAGTGGGCACCGTCACCACCGGCAACCCCGGTACTGCCGCCGCAGTGAGCAACTCCGGCACCCCTCAGAACGCCATCTTTGATTTTGTCATCCCCCAAGGCCCCACTGGGCCTGCCGGCGCTACCGGTGCGACGGGCCCCACCGGACCCAGCGGTGCCACGGGTGCTGCCGGTCCCACCGGCCCCAGCGGCGCTACCGGCGCTACGGGCCCCACCGGACCCAGCGGCGCTACCGGCGCTACGGGCCCCACCGGACCCAGCGGTCCTACCGGGGCTACGGGCCCCACCGGCCCCACCGGGCCTACCGGCGCCACAGGAGCTACCGGTCCCACCGGTCCCACTGGTCCTACCGGGCCTACTGGTCCCACTGGCCCTACTGGCCCTACCGGCACCACCAACTCCGACGTGGTAGCGGCTACCGATGGCGGCTCTTCCACGGCGGCCACGTTCAGCCGCGCTGCCGCAGTGGAGTCCGATTCCGCCGCGCCTCTCACCTTCGCCGCCACCCCTGTGTCCGTGGGCTCCTCCCTGAGCCACCAGCCCGGCTCCTCGGAGATCCTCATTGCCCAGCCCGGGGTCTACCACGCCTATTTCCACAGCACTGTGTCCACCCAGCCCGGGGAATCCATTCCGGCCATTCTCACCATCGACCTGGCCCTGAACGGGGAAACCATTCAAGGCGCTTCCGCCACCCACACCTTCGTCTCCTCCGCGGAGACCTCCACCCTGTCCTTCACCGTGCCCTTCCAGGTGACGGATACTCCCTCCACCCTGCAGGCCATTCCCTACCAGACAGGGTTCAACTTCATCAACTGCTCTCTCACCGTGGTTCGGCTGGGAGACGCCACCCTGTAAACCCATCCACCCTTTCGGGCAAGGTGCGCCAGCCTTGCCCGTACATAGCGCCGAAAGGGGGCCATGCTGTGATCACCATCAGCCTGTGCATGATTGTCAAAAACGAGGAGGACACCCTGCCCCGGTGTCTGGACTCTGTCCGGGACCTGGTGGAGGAAATCATCGTGGTGGACACCGGCAGCCAGGACCGCACCCGGGAGGCCGCTCTGGAGCGGGGGGCCAAAGTGGTGGACTTCCCCTGGACAGAGGACTTTTCCCAAGCCCGGAACTTTTCCTTTGCCCAGGCCACCCAGCAGTTCTGCCTGTGGCTGGACGCCGACGACGTGATCGACCCGGAATACCGGGAGGGCTTTCTGGAGCTGAAAGCCCTCCTCCCGCCCCAGACCGACGTGGTGATGCTGCCCTATCACATCGCCTTCGGCCAGGGGGGCGAGCCCACCTTTACCTACTACCGGGAACGGCTGGTCCGCCGGCTTTCCGGGCTTCGGTGGCGGGGAGCGGTCCACGAGGCCATCCCCCCTGTGGGGAACGTGGTCTACTGGGAGAAGGCCGCCGTGTCCCACCGAAAAACCCGTCCCGGAGACCCGGACCGGAACCTGCGGATCTACCAGCGGCTGCTGTCCCAGGGAAGGCAGCTGGAGCCCCGGGAGCAGTTCTACTACGCCCGGGAACTGGCTGCCCATGGCCGGGAAGAGGAGGCTTCCGAGCTGTGGGAGGAGTTCCTCTCCTCGGGAAAAGGGTGGGTGGAAAACCAGCTGGAGGCCTGCCGGGACCTTTCCCAAAGCTATCTGCGTCAAGGCAGGGAGGACCTGGCCTTCGCCGCCCTGACCCGGGCGCTCCAATTCGGCCCGCCCCGGGCGGAGCTCTGCTGCGACCTGGGAAGCTGGTTCTTCCAGCGGGGGGAATATCCCGCCGCCGCCTTCTGGTACGAAACCGCCCTCACCCGTCCCAGGGAGGACCGTTCCGGAGCCTTTGTCTCCCCCGACTGCTACGGCTACCTGCCCTGCATCCAGCTGTGCGTGTGCTACTACCGCATGGGGGATCCTGCCCGCGCCCGGGAGTACAATCAGAGGGCCGGGGCCTTCAAGCCCGACGACCCCGCCTACCTGTACAACGAGCGCTTTTTCCGGGGCGATCTGTCGCACTACTGACCCTGCCGAGGGGGGCAGGCTTCTTTCCTGCAATTTCCCTTGGCCGGGATTGCATTCTTCCCCCAAATGCGCTAAAATGGTGCTGTTAGCGTCATTTTATCAGTTTGGGAAGGAAGGATTGAGCAGCATGATCCAACACATTGTCATGTTCAAGTTCAAAGAGTCCGCCAACGGCAAGACCAAGGCCGAAAACCTGCGGGAAGCCCGGGAACGGATGCTGGCTTTGAAGGAGCAGATCCCCCAGATCCGGGGGATGGAAGTCCGCTTTGCCGCCGAGGGCTCCGCCCCCGCCAATTACGATTACATTCTGGTGTCCCAGTTTGACAGCATGGAGGACCTGTCGATCTACCAGAAACATCCCGCCCATGTGGCCTTCGGGAAATTCGTCACGGAGCTGCGGGAGCCTGACGGCCGGGCCTGCATGGACTACCAGCTATGAAGGGAAACGACCGGATCTCTTCCATTTTAGCCGCGCCCGGCATGCCCCGCCTGTGGGGCACCCTGGGCGCTGTGCTGCTTCTGGCCTGGCCCGCCATCATCGAGCAGATTATGCTCACCCTGGTCCAGTACGTGGACACCGCCATGGTGGGTTCCCTGGGGTCTGGGGCCACGGCGGCGGTGGGCATCACCTCCAGCACCACCTGGCTGTTCAACGGCTTCTTCAACGCGGCGGCCATCGGCTTTTCCGTGCAGGTGGCCCAGCATCTGGGCGCCGGCCGCCAGGAGGACGCCCGGCGGGTCACCTGGCAGGCGCTGCGGTTCGTGTGCGCCTTCGGAATCCTCATGGGCTCCATTGCTTTTGTGCTGTCCTTCTTCCTCCCCACCCTGCTGGGCGCGGACCCTGCCATCCGGGAGGACGCCTCTCTCTATTTCCGCATCATCGCCTGCGCCATGCCCTTCACCCTGGGCTCCAACATGTTCAGCGCCATCATCCGCTGTTCCGGCGACACCCGCACCCCCATGATCCTCAACGTGATGATTAACGTGTTCAACGTGATTCTGAACACCCTGTTCATCTACTCTCCCCGGACGGTGGTCCTGCTGGGAAAGGAATTCTTTGTGTGGGGCGCCGGCTGGGGCGTGGGCGGCGCGGCCTTTGCTTCGGGACTTTCCACGGCCCTGGTGGCCTGCATGTTCCTGCTGGTAATTTTCCGGAAAAAGTCCCCCATTCAGATCAGCCTGAGAAAGCGCTACGGCTTTGAGCGCATCTGCCTGGTCACCGCCTGGAAGCTGGGCCTGCCCGCGGCGCTGGAGCGCTCCACCCTGAGCATTGCCCAGATCGTCATCACCGCCCTGATCACCGGCATCGGCACCGTGGCCGTGGCCACCAACCACCTGGCGGTGACGGCGGAATCCATCAGCTACCTGCCCGCTTCCGGTGTGGCGGTGGCCGGCACCACCCTGGTGGGCCAGGCCATTGGCGCGGGCCGCAAGGACCTGGCCCAGCGCTTTGCCAGAACTGTCAGCTGGATGGGCATCGTCATCATGACCTTTGGCGGCGGCGTGCTGTTCTTCTTTGCCCCCCAGCTCATTCAGATCTTCTCCTCCGACCCGGAGGTGATCGATCTGGGCAGCCAAGTGCTGCGGATTGTGGCCTTCGCAGAGCCCCTCTTCGGCGCGGCTATTGTGACTTCGGGCGCCTTGCGTGGCGCCGGGGATTCCAAGGGCCCCTTCTTTATCAACCTGGCCACCATGTGGGGGGTGCGCATCACCTTGTCCCTGCTGCTGGTGGGCAGGCTGGGTCTCATCGGCGTGTGGCTTGCCATGGCAGCCGAGCTCTGCGCCCGCGGCCTCATCTTCATGATCCGCCTTTACCGGGGCAAATGGAAGCACATCAACCTGTTCCAGGATCAGCCCAAAAAGGCAAAAAAGTCGTAAAAATGCTTTACAACCGGTCTGCCTTGTGCTAGAATAGATATGCTGTTTCGCAGAGAGACAGCATAGAAGGGCCCATAGCTCAGCTGGGAGAGCGTTCGGTTCGCATCCGAGAGGTCGAGGGTTCGAATCCCTTTGGGTCCACCAGCGGCAAGCTGCCGCTCCCAAGTCGCGATCATCACTTTGTGGTGGTCGCGATTTTTATTTCCCGCGTTTTTGGTGTGGGTTCATTTTTATCGAGTGCACAGCGGCAAGCTGCCGCTCCCAAGTCGCGCACCGCACTTTTGTGGAGTGCGTTTCTTTTTGCCCGCGGTTTTGCCTGGGCTCTTTTTGTTCTGTACCGCAATATTTCCAAGCCTAGTGGAGGCAATTTCGGTTTTTCTGGCGCCAGAGCCCACGGATTATCCGTCAAAAATGGCACGCGACAAATTGACTTTGTAATTTCTCCGCCTTATAATATTAAAAAACGCTGAGTATGGTGGGATTGGATGGAGCCCATGGGAGTGGTGGTTGGCAGTAATTTGCCCGGTGAACGGAAGAATCTTCTGGGCCTGGTCAAGCTGCAAAAGGGCAACGCGCCCCAGCCGGCCATCCGGCAATGCGGTTGGAAGCGGAGCGTTTCTCTCTCCCGCCTTCTCAATCTGGAGCAGCAGGGCCGCCAGGCGCTGCGCTATTGAAATAACGGCCTTTCCATCCAACTCTTTGGTAAGCTGTCCGGGCTGCTTTCCCAGCGGGAAGGACAGCCTTTTTTCTGTCCCCATCTAACGCTTCTGCGTCGCTCTGGCCTTTATCCGGGGTATCCATCAGAAGCATCCGCGCTATGCGATGGCAAACAAAAAAAGTCCCCACCGCCGGTCCCGCCGCCATGCGGCGAAGCAGGCCTATGAGGACTACTTATTTTCCCGAACAAAGGGGGAATACATCATGGAGACCGTTCTTTACACTTTCTGCGCCTATCTGCCCATCCACCTGCTGGCTTACCTGCCCTTTTTCGATCTGCTGCGCTTTGGAAAAGGCTGGATGGCAGTCACCGTGGCGGGCAACATTTCCATCCATCTGCTGGGCGTGGCCTGGGTCATCGCCGCCGGACGACCAGAGCTGGTAATGGCGGTGGGAATGGCTATGGTGCCCATTTCTCTGGCACTGTATTTTTTGAACGTCCGGCTCTCCCCCAGCAAGCTGCTCTTTACCTATGTGCTGCTGGTCAACTATCAGAACATCGCCTTGGGCGTGTCCGCTTTTCTGGCCGCTCGGCTGTTTCACGCCAGTCCCCGGAGCCTTGAGAGCGGTGTGCTCTGCCTGGCACTGTGCGCGCTGGCCTGCCTGCCCATGTACCGGCTGTTCCGCTACGCCGCCCGGCAGGTCTACCGTATCGACGCCCCTCGGCTGTGGCGGGTTATCTGGCTGATTCCCGCTGTGATGAGCGGGATCGTTACCATATTTACCGGAGATCTCCCAGAAGACCAGGTGGGGAGCTGGCAGTTCCTACTGACACGCACCAGCCTGCTGCTGTGCGTGGTAGTGGTTTATTGGGTGCTGCTGAATGCTCTGGAGGGAATCCAGCAGCAGGCTCTCCTCCAGGAGCAGCTGCGCTTTGAGGCTCATCTGCTGGAAACGCAGATCTCTGAACAGAAAAAGCACAACCAGCTGGTGGTGGAGCACATGGCCGAAATAAGGCAGCAGCGCCACGACCTGCGGCACCAGCTCACAGCCATTCGAGGGCTGGCCAAGGAGGACAACGCTCCCCTGATGGACTATCTGGACAACCTGCTGAACGCCATCCCCGCTGTTCCCCAGGTCTACTGTGAAAACCCGGCTGTGAACGCCATTGTGTCCCACTACGCCGCATTGTGTCAGGAGCAAGGGATTGAAACCGATATCCGGCTGTTCATTCCATCGCAAACTGAGCAGATCTCCGACGCGGAGCTGTGCGTTATCTTTGGGAATCTGATGGAAAACGCCCTGGAGGCCTGCGGACGCATGGCAGAGGGAAAAAAATTTCTCCGCCTGGGCAGCAGGGTGCATCTGGGCCTTCTGACAATCATTATGGAAAACAGCTTTGACGGCCAGGTTAAACAGGAACACGGGAAGTATGTCTCCCGCAAACGGGATGACTACGGCGTGGGGCTCAGCTCCATCCAGGCAGTGGCCAAAAAGCGGGGCGGGGGCGCTCAGTTCGAAGTAGAGGACCGCGTGTTTCGCTCCTCCGTGCACGTGCAGATTTAGCTCTTCTTGCTGCCAAATCCTCCTTGGATCCTTACGGTCATCTTCCCGCTCCATCTTTCGGGAACGGAGGAACCGCCGAAGCGTCACATCATCACCGCCTTCGCTGTCATTTCGAAAGCGGACCTATCCTGAATGTGAAGGAAACAAAAGACCGAGATCGCTCCCGGTCTTCACTTTTGTGAGCCGCAGTTCCTTTCTGCCGTCAGTGTTTTCCGGGTCACGACAGAGTTCGTTTTGATGACGTGAGCGAAGAAAAAACGGCAGCACCCAGAATGATCGCGCCCCCAATCAGCTCCCGAATGCCCGGAACTTCCCCCAAAAACAAAAAAGCGAACAGAATTCCGTATACGGTCTCCATGCCGGAAATTACTCCGGCAGTCTGGGCCTTCACGTTTCTCTGTGCCGCCACATACAGAGAATGGGCCAAAGCCGTACAAACCAGTCCAATCGCTGCGATCCCAGCCACCGCTTCAACGGTCCACTGGACCTGCAGCAGAACCACCGCCGGAAGAAGCACCACCGCGGCAGCACCCTGTTCATAGAAACAGATGGTTCTGGATTCGTAAAACCCGGAAAGATAGCGGTTGGACAGGGACATCACTCCATAGGCCAATGCGGAGATCAGTCCCCAGAAAATGCCCATCGTCGTTTCGTTTTCCAGTGAAAAAGAAGGAATGGTAATCCCCACCCCCAGCACCAAAACGAAAGCGCTTATCACGCTGCGAAAACGCAGTTTCTCATGAAATACAAGCGGTTCCAAAACTGTAAGGAATAATGGAAAGGCTGAAAAGGTGATGGCGCCAATGGCCACAGAGGAACTTTGAATGGACTGAAAGAATGTGGTCCAGTGGACCGCCAGGATCACACCTGTAAACAGAGCGATTCCATAATCCTTTTTGCATCTGAGCCTCAAACTGGCTTTTGTGACAAAAGCGCATAGCAAAAGCGCTATGGAGGAAAAAATCACCCTTCCTCCGGCAATGACCACCGCCGGCACACTTACGAACTGCCCTAAAACAGCGGAAAAACCAAACATCATGACGGAAAAGTGCAGCAGGGCCAGGCTGTTTTTGTGAGGGTCTCTTTTTCTGGTTTTTTCATGTTCCGCCATGGGAGACAACTCTCATTTCTATATGGATTCGGACCGGCTTTGAGGATTCCACTCACCGGATAAAATTGGTCCGCTGAAACGGTTCTCTCTCCGGCAGGCCATACTGCTCTTTTCCAAGAGCCACAGCTTTTACCAGGAACACCATATTTCGCGCCAGCGTCCGCATCGTCTGCATTCCCTCGTGGTCCTCCAAAACTTCCCCTTTGGCCTGGCCATACACCGCATTCCAATACTGACCAGTGGCAATAGGCATCCCGGAAATGGCAAAATATTTATTCAGCTCATCGTAGGTGGCAGAAATACCGCCCCGGCGAGCTACAGCCACCGAAGCCCCCACTTTCATGGTCTTGTCAAACGACGTGCTGTAAAACAACCTGTCCAGAAAGGAGACCAAGGTTCCGTTTGCGGAAGCGTAATACACAGGGGTTGCCACTACCAGACCCTGTGCAGCCTCAAATTTTGGCGCTGTTTCGTTGACCAGGTCGTCAAAAACGCATCTGCTTCTTTCTTTGCAGCTTCCGCAGGCCATGCATCCCCGAATATCCTTTCCGCCTATTTGAAGCGTTTCCGTCTCCAGTCCCTCTTCCAGAAAAATTTTTTCCATCTCTTTCAGGGCAGCAGCAGTATTGCCCCCCTGACGAGGACTTCCATTGAGCATTAATACTTTCATGGGCAATCCCTCCTTTTCTCCATTGTAGAGGAACGTTCACAAGGAGTCAAGGAAGAAAAGGACCTTTCAAAATGTTCTGTTCTTCTTTTAGAAGGCGGATAAACAACCCGCCCTGGTGATCTGCACCCCATTTGTTAGACAGTATAGTATACTGAATAACAAGTGGGTTGCTGTTCACCTCCAGTTGGATCACACAATGTGATCCCGGCTTCCCGCATCTCAGCGTCACTGAACGTCCTCCGTAAGGCAGAATCAGGGAAGCAGCTTCTACCTGTCCTGATTGTGCCAGAACCTGTCCCTTTTCGTCAAGTATTTCGCACAAGATCCAATTCATTTTTCTCCCTCCAAAAAACACAGCTGCCGGACCCCTGAAGGACCGGCAGCCTCCTACCCATTCATCATCCAGGATCAAACAACCAGGCGAGCCCCATCACCCATCACATTTCTGCTCTCCAACCGCCTTCCGCCACCTTAGCGTCGAACATTTCCATACACATCCCAAGCACATTGCAAGTTGACGAAACAATCGGGCATTCCTCTGTCAATGCCAAAACGCGGCCTTTCATGACCATGATGTCGCAGACAAATTCTTATCCATCTTGAAAACAGGAACCATGTCCCACACGAAAGGAACCGCTCCGTCTCCCGGCAAAACCGGGGGAAATTCCCGGCCTATATTGTTTTGAAGAAAAATATGTGCTATACTTTTTCAAACTATACTTTTATGGTGCGGGCAGATACAGTGTGGGAAAGGGGTGGCGCGGATGAAACTATATCGTCGGTTTTTGGCCTCTTATCTCTGCGTCTGCCTCATTCCCCTTGTCTTTTCCCTGATGCTTATCGGGAACATGCAACAGGAGATCCGGCAATCCATCGCCAAGGAGCAGCAGATCACCCTGCGCACCGCCCAAAGCAGTTTGGAAAGCACCCTGGCAGACGCCTCCAACACCCTGGACCTGCTTTCCCAGAACGAACAGCTCCAGGATCTGGCCTCCCGAAGCCAACTGGACGGTCAGGACCTTTACGCCATGGGCAGCGTGCTGCGGGTGCTCCAGGCTGCCAACGAGCAGCGCCCCTCCTACGTGCGCTGCGTGGTCTACCTTCCCCAGAGCGGGTATCTCATCACCAACAAGAGCACGTACCACCCAGACCTTGCAAACGTCTCCACCTGGGACCTGGGTCTGGACTCCCACACCCTGGTGGACGCCCTGGAGGACAGCGGGGTCAATGTGAACGTGCGGACCATCCGCTCCCAGGACCAGGGAAGTGGATACCTGCTAGTCACCAAAAAATGCTACGACAGCCGCTATCGGAATCCCCTGGCCTGCCTGGGGACCCTGATCCAACTGGAACAGGAGGAGTCCTTCCTGAACACGGACTCCACCCAGATGTTCGTGCTGGATGCCGACGGCAGCTTTTTCTGCGGCAGCTCCCTGGCCCGGGAGATCCCACAGCCGGTGGAGGATTCCCAGCCGGTTCAGGGCACCATCCGGGCCGGTTCCGAAACCTGGCTGTACACCGTGTACCCCGCCCAAAGCCTGAGCAACCTGCGGTACGGACTGCTGGTTCTCCGCAGCGCCTACTACGGCGCCCTGTGGACCATGTGGCTGCAGCTGGCGGCGGAACTATTCCTGGTGATTACGGTGGGTGTAGCGCTGGCTGTGTTTCTCAGCCGGCGGACCTGGAGCCCCATCCGCCAGGTGCTGCCCTTTGTGGAAAAGACCTCTGGAAAAGGGGGGGATGACTACCATTCCTTAACAGAACTTTCGCAAGCTCTCACAAACTTCGCCCAGGACCGGGAACGGCTGCTGGAACAGCTGATGGCTTCAGAAGAGCGGGACTATGACCTGTCCCTATGGCGGTACCTGCTGGGCTTCACCCAGGACCCCTCCTGCCTTTCCCGCTATCTGGAGGAAAGCCAGCCCTTCCGGCTGCTGTCCTTTTCCCCTGCCCTGGGGGAGGAATCCTCCAGCCAGGACATGCCCTCCCTGCTGGAGGAGCTGTACAAGGCCCTGGAGCAGGCGTTTCTGGACCGGGAAAACGGGGTCTGCCTCACCATCGGCGCCAACACGGTGATTGTGCTGGTGCAGAACACCGTGGACCTGGAGGAGATCCGTCAGAAGGCTGCTCAGGTGCAGCAGGAGACGGGCCATCCTCTGGTGTGCTACGTCAGCGACGTGTGCTCCCATCTGGCGGACGCCCCCGATGCCTGGAACCTGGTGAAGCGGGCCTGCGGCCAGGACAGCTTCTGGCAGCAGTCACGGCGCTCCGGGGTATGGCTGGCCAAGGAACTGCTGGAATATCCCCGCTACTTCAAGGATTTCCCCCTGCACCGCAAGCAGTTTCTCAATGCCCTGGCCGCCGGCAAGCCGGAAAAGGTCCGCAAGCCTCTGGAAACGATCCTTCAGGAGGACCTGCTGGACAGCACCCTGCCCATCGAGCTGATCCGCCACCGGTGCGGCAGCTTGATCGAGGCCATGCTGCCCTATCTGGAAGAAGAGGACCGGAACCGGGCAGTGGACGTGATCTCCGCCCCCACTGCGGAAGAGATGCAGAGGGGCCTGCGCCAGCTGGCGGACCGAATGAACCTGCCGGACCAGTCCGGGAAGCCGGAGGAAAAGGGAAGCCAGCTGGTCAGCCAGGTCCAGGAGTTCATCCGGGAAAACTACCAGGACCCGTTCCTCAACGTCTCCCTGATTGCCGACAAGCTGGACCGGAATCTTTCCACCCTGAGCCACCAGTACAAAGACCTGACCGGGCGGGGGCTTTTGGAAGAGCTCCACACCGTGCGGCTGGAGGCGGCCAAAAACCTCCTCAAGGAGGGCAAGACCGTGCGGGAAACCGCGGAACTCACCGGCTATGGGGATTCCCGCGCCCTGATCCGCGCCTTCAAACGCTACGAGGGGAGCACTCCCGGCCAGTTTGTGGACAAAAAGTGACCTTTTTCTCCCGTTGCCGTTTTTTGCTGCCCTGAAATCACAAAAAACGGCCCTTTTCCCCTGTTGCGAGAATGTCAAATTTTTGTGAACGAGGGTGGGGCAAAATTTGGTTGTTTACAGTTTATTAAGAACTTATGTACAATAGTGTCAGAAATTCCGGCGGCGTCTGTCGGTTATTTTTGCGGTTCTGGAACAATTTGTGTTAAATTCTCACAGAACTGTATTATCAGCATGAGGAAGAGAGGTTGAAGTGCGTATGCGCAAGAATGCGTCGTATCTTTCGAACCCGGCCATCCAGGTTCGGAAACCCCGAAAGTACACTTGGGACAACATTAAGAAGAACACCATTCGGAACTGGCCGTTGCTTGTGATGGTCCTGCCCGCCCTGGCGTTCTACATTTTGTTCCACTACATTCCCATGGGCGGTCTGTGGATGGCCTTCGAGAACTTCAAACCCAAGCTGGGCATCTTTGGTTCTCCCTTTGTGGGCCTGGACAACTTCATGGATTTCTTTAACTCCGCCTACGCCTGGCGTACCATCCGCAACACGCTGATCCTCAGCGGCCTGCAGATCGGCATCGAGTTCCCCATCACCATCATCTTCGCCCTGCTGCTCAACGAGCTGCGCAGCAAGCGCTACAAGAGACTGGTGCAGACCGTTTCCTACATGCCCTACTTCGTCTCCATGGTGGTTATGGCCGGTATTATTGTGGACTTCTGCTCCACCACCGGACCTCTGGCCGCAATGGTGGGCGCCTTTACCGGCAACACCGAGAACCTGCTGGGCAACGATGCCTACTGGAGGCCCATTTACGTCCTTTCGGACCTATGGAAAGACTTGGGCTTCAACGCCATCATCTATGTGGCGGCTTTGTCCGGCATTGACCAGACTCTCTACGAGGCCGCCGAGATTGACGGCGCAAACCGGATGCAGCGCATCCTGCGGGTCACCATCCCCGGCATTATCGACACCATTATGATCATGCTCATCCTGCGCATCGGCCAGATGCTCTCTGTGGGCTACGAAAAGACCATTCTGCTGTACAACCCCCAGGTGTACGAAACTGCCGACATTCTCTCCAGCTTCATCTACCGCAAGGGTATTCAGGAGATGAACTACGGCTATTCCACCGCCGTTTCCCTGTTCAACTCCGTGATCAACTTCGTGCTGCTCCTGGTGGCCAACGCCTTCAGCAAGAAGTACACGGAAACCGGCTTGTTCTGATTGAAATTAGGGAAAGGAGAGATCTTCCATGGCAATGGTTAAAAGCAGAAATATTGGCAGCAGAATTTTCAATGTTGCCAACTGCGCGTTCTTCGCGCTGATTATGATTGTATGTATCCTGCCTGTGTGGCACGTGTTCTGCGCGTCCTTCTCCGACGCCAGCTGGGTGATGAATCAGACCGGAATGATCTGGCACGTGGAGAAGTTCAACATCACCGGCTATAAACTGGTGTTTGCCGACAACAACATCTGGACCGGCTACCTGAACACCTTTATCTACGTAATCGCCACCACCGTTCTGGGCATGTTCCTCACCGTGATGGCCGCTTACGCTCTTTCCCGGAAAGACTTCATCTGGGCCAACCCCCTGATGCTGATTATTTCCTTCACCATGCTGTTCTCCGGCGGTATTGTCACCCTGTACATCCTGGTCACCCAGACCCTGGGCATGTACGACAGCCGCTGGGCGCTGATCCTGCCCAACTGCATGAGCGCCTTCTACCTGATTCTGGTGCGCACCGCCCTGCAGAACGTGCCCGACAGCCTGGAGGAATCCGCCATGCTGGACGGCGCCGGCCGGTTCACCATTCTGTTCCGCATTATGCTGCCCCTGATCAAGGCCACCCTGGCCACCATTATCCTGTACTACGTCATCGGCAACTGGAACAGCTGGTTTAACGCCATGATCTACCTGCGCTCCCCCGACAAGAAGCCCCTGCAGCTGATCTTAAAGGAGCTGCTGGTGGACGTGAACAGCAGCAACGCCAACGTGGACGTGAGCATTCTGGCTTCGGGCGAGTCGGGCGACGCGGTGCTGTACAAGCAGCTGACCAAGTACTGCACCATCATCGTCTCCACCGTGCCCATGTTCATCTTCTACCCCTTCATCCAGAAGTACTTTGAATCCGGCGTGATGATCGGCGCCATCAAGGGGTAACATCTACCGCAGCAACAGCGCACTGCGCTTTTGCCATAGCGCGTCCCCCGAGGAACGCGGATATCCAAACCTATATAGGAGGAAACCAACATGAAAAACGCCAAAAAACTGGTGGCTCTGCTGCTGGTTCTGGCCATGGTCCTGTCCCTGGGCGCCTGCGGCAACAACGCCGACACCGGCAGCTCTTCCGGCACGACTTCCACCAGCACTGAGAGCGGCGCCGACGACACCTCTTCCACTGCCGACACCGGCGACACCGCCGAGCCCGGCGAGTTCCAGCTGCCCATCGTGGAGGAGCCCGTCACTCTGTCCTACTTCAACGCTGACGACACCAACGCCGCCATCATCACCACCGACTGGAACGACAACGAGTTCTATCAGGAGATGGAAGCCCGCACCGGCGTTCATCTGGAGTTCGAGACCGTTTCCAGCGCTGACTACCAGACCAACTTCAACCTGATGATCGCTTCCGGCAACCTGGCCGACCTGATCTACGTGGGCGCTTCCTACTACGCCGACGGTGTGGACGCCGCTATTGACGACGGCTACTTCCTGGATCTCACCGACCTGGTGCCCGAGTACATGCCCAACTACAACGCCATCCGCACCTCCGATGTCCAGTACGAGCTGCTGTCCACCACCGACTCCGGCCGTATGGGCGCTGTGTACGAGCTGCGTCAGTCCAAGCAGGGTCCCTGGCTGGGCCTGTGGATGCGTCAGGACTGGCTGGACGACCTGGGCATGGAAGTGCCCGAGACCTTCGACCAGTGGCATGACGTTCTGACCGCGTTCAAGGAAGAGAAGGGCGCCACCGCTCCCCTGATCCTGAACTGGTCCGGTTCCGACGGCGAGTTCGGCACCATGTCCGGCGGCCTGAACGTGCTCAACAGCTGGCAGCTGGACGAGACCGGCGCTGTCAACTTCGGGCCCTACATGGACGCTTGGAAAGAGTATGTCACCATCATGCATCAGTGGTACGCCGAGGGCCTGATCGACCCCGACTTCATGGCCACTGACGAGCGCACCGCCGACATGGCCAAGGTGGTTACCGGCGCTACCGGCGCTTTCGCCGCCCTGTACACCATGCCCTCCCTGTACGAGGCTTCCTCTGAGGATCCCAACATGAACCTGGTTCCCGTCAATCCTCCTGTGAAGAACGAGGGCGACGAGATCCACATCCGTCTGCGCGACTCCTACACCTCCGGCAACACTGCCATTTCCGCTGATTGCGAGAACTGGGAAGTTGCTCTGCGTTGGCTGGACTACCTGTACACCGAGGAAGGCGCTCTGCTGGCTAACTACGGCGTTGAGGGCGACACCTTCGAGTTCGACGAGAGCGGCGAGCCCGTCTTTACCGACAAGATCGTGAACAACCCCGATGGCTGGACTCTGGCTCAGACCATGGCCAGCTACCTGTGCCCCTCCGCCGGCATTGCCAACTGGTCCGACTGGACCCGTGAGCTGGCCGGTGTGCCCGAGAAGGACCAGGAGTGCTACACTGTGTGGGCTGAGGCTGACGACACCTGGCGTCTGCCCTCCTCCGTCACTCTGACTCAGGAAGAATCCACCCGCCGCGCCGCTATCTATGCCGACGTGAGCACCTGCGTGAAGGAGAACACCGCTAAGTTCATCAGCGGCGCTCTGGATATCGAGGAGAACTGGGATTCCTACATTGCCGAGCTGGAGACCAGCGGCATTCAGGAGGCCATTGAGATCACTCAGGCCGCCTACGACCGTTACCTGGCTCGTGTGGAGTCTTAACTTCCGGCTTTTTCACCTGTGAGAACCCTGCCCCCTGGCGGGGTTCTCCGTCTATCTACCATCTTTTTAGGAGGAATCGTTATGGAATACGGTTTGCAAATGTACAGCGTCCGTGACCTTACCAAGACCGACATGCGCAGCGCCCTGGAGCAGGTTGCCAAAATGGGCTACTCCTTTGTGGAGTTCGCCGGCTTCATGGGCAACTCCGCCCAGGATGTGAAGTCCTGGCTCCAGGAGTTCGGCCTGCGGGTTTCCGGCACCCACACCCCTCTGGCTGAGCTGGAGGACGACAAGCTGGAGGAGACCATCGCCTATCACAAGGCCATTGGCTGCACGGACATCATCATCCCCTACGTGAAGCAGGAGACCAAAGAGCAGATCGACGCCCTGGTGGACCGGGTCAACGTGCTGATCCCCCGGCTGAAGGCAGAGGGCATCTCCCTTCACTACCACAACCATGACTGCGATTTCGTTCCCACCGCCGAGGGCATGATCCCGGAGATAGAGCTGCTCAACCGCACCCAGATCCTGCTGGAGGTGGACACCTACTGGACCTTTGTGGCCAAGAAGGACCCGGTGGCCTTCATCACCGAGCACAAGGACCGTATCCATATGATCCACCTGAAGGACGGCATGGGCGACCGCAACGGCAAGTCTTTGGGCCAGGGCGTGGCTCCCGTGTCCGCTGTCCGGAAGGCTGCCATCCAGCTGGGCTACCCCATGATCGTGGAGAGCGAGGGCCTGGACCCCACCGGCCTGGAAGAAGTAAAGCGCTGCATCGATTTCCTGCGGGAAGAGGACGCCAAGTAAGCGTCCCTCCATCCAGATACTCCCCGAAACAGCGAAGAAGGGACTGCCACCGCGGCAGTCCCTTCTTTGCATGTTCTCACATCCCGCCGAACAACTCCTGTTCCACCAGAATGCACAGGGCATGGTACACAGGAAGGGTCAGCTCCTGGACCTTGTAGGTGTCCTCCTCCGGCACCCGGATGGCCACGTCCGCCAGAGGGGCGATGGTCCCTCCCGATCTGCCGGAGATGAGAATGGAATGCACCCCCACGGCCCTCGCTACCCGGACGGCGTTGCGCACGTTCCGGGAGTTCCCCGAGGTGCTGAAAGCCAGCAGCAGGTCCCCTTCCCTGCCGTACCCATACACCTGCTGGGCGAAGATCATGTCCGGGTCTCCGTCGTTGCACAGGGCGGTCAGCAGGGAGGTGTGGGAGTTGAGGCAGATGGCAGGCACGGCCTCCTGAAGGCTTTCCATCAGGTCCTGGGGAGCTTCATCCGCTGCAGCCAGGCGCCTGCGCGTCTCCTCCCGGATGGGACGGCGCATTTTGAAGTCCTTCATCAGTTCCCCCACCACGTGTTCCGCATCGGAAGCGCTGCCTCCGTTGCCGCAGGTGAGCACCTTCCCCCCGGCCCGGGCGCAGGTGCACAGCAGCTTCGCCCCCTCCCGGATGGCTTCCTCCTGGGAGAAGAGCACCGGCTGCGGCAGCGCCCGGGAACGGCTGAAGGAAGCCTGGGAGAAGGTGCTGTTCCACCAGTTCCACGACATTCTGGCAGGGTGTTCCATTCAGGAGGCTTACGACGACGCCCTCAACGCCCTGGGTGCGGCCCAGGACATGGGGTGGGAGATCACCCAGGAGGCGTTGCACCGCATTTCCTGGAAGGTGCGCACTACCCGGGGCCTGTCCCAGACCCCCTGCCAGAAAAATGCACTGGTGCTCTGGGAAAAGGAGGGAGAAGGCGCTCCGGTGCTGGTGTTCAACCCCCACTCCTTCCCCTTGAACCTGCCGGTGCAGCTGAACACCACAGTGGCCGGCGTGTGCGACGCCCAGGGCCGTCCTGTGCCCTGCCAGCTGGTCCGGGGACCCCAGACCAACTTTGAGGACAGGACCAACACCCTGTTGGAAGCCCAGGTGCCCGCCTACGGCTACGCCCTGTTCTACGTGTTCAAGGACCAGGCCTTCAACGCCAAGGTGGACCATCCTGCCAAAGGGGAAGGGTACACCCTGGAAAACCAGTTCCTGAAGGTGGAATTCGACCCCTTTACCGGGGCGATCCTCAGCTTCTATGACAAGGAGCACGACCGGGAGCTTTCCGGAGGGCCCATGGCCAAAGCGCTGGTCATAGACAACCAGCTGCCTGACACCTGGGCCCACGGTCTCACCGTCTTCGACCAGGTGGTGGGCCAGCTGGGTCAGGCCCAGGTGACCTTGGTGGAGCAAGGGCCTCTCCGGGCGGCCATTCGGGTGACCACTGGGTACCAGAACACCACCCTGCGCCAAGATTTCCGCCTGGCGGCCCATTCCCGGGAGCTGGAGGTCTCCTGCCGGTTGGACATGGGGGAACAGCTGAAACTGCTGAAGCTTTCCTTCCCCCTTCGAGCCAAGGACCCCAAAGCCCTTTACTCCCTGCCCTACGGGTTTGAGGAGCACTCCCTCAGCCGGGAGGAATTTCCCACCCACAAGTGGGTGATGGCCTTCTCCGAGGACGGCGCGGGCCTGAGCCTGTGCAACGACGGCAAGTACAGCTTCTCCATCCTGAGCCATCCCCAGGGGGCGGAGCTGCGGATGACCATTGCCCGGGGGTGCATCTACGCCGACCACTACGGCGTCCGGGACCAGCTGGTGGAATACCAGGACCAGGGGGAGCAGTTCTTCCGGTACACCTTGTCCCCGGACACGGACCCTGCCTCCACGGTCCGGCGGGCCAACCTGCTGAACATGTCCCCGGAGCTGGTGCTGGAGACCCACCATCAGGGCAGCCTGGAGCCGGTGTACCAGGGGGTGGACCTGGAAGGGGAGAACCTGGTGCTGTCCGCGGCCAAAGAAGCCGAGGACGGCCAAGGGGTCATTCTCCGGCTGTACGAGACAGGGGGCCGTCCCTACCACGGGCGGATGTGCCTGCCCCTGCTGGGGATGGAGACAGAGCTTTCCCTGGGGGCCCAGGAGATCAAGACCCTGCGGGCGGACCCCTCCACCGGGAAAGTGGAGGAATGCCTCATCACCGAGCTGTGAAAGGAGACCACCATGAACTACATTGCGGGATTTGACATTGGCGGCACCAAGCTGGCTGTGACTTTGGCGCTGCTGGCCGGGGACCGGCTGGAGCTGCTGGAAAAGGAAAAACTGCCCACGCCTGGAGGAGGGTGGCGTCCGGCGCTGGAACTGCTGGAGGCTTCCCTTCGGGGGCTTCTGGAAAAACGGGGCATCCCTTCCCAGGACCTGAAGGCCATTGGCATCAGCTGCGGTGGGCCCTTGGACAGCGGGGAAGGGGTAATCCTCTCCCCGCCCAACCTTCCCGGCTGGGACCGGGTCCCGGTGGTGGAGTACTTTTCCCGCCGCTTCCAAACCCCCTGCTTCCTGCAGAACGACGCAGACGCCTGCGCTGTGGCGGAGTGGACCTTTGGGGCGGGAAAGGGCTGCCGGAACATGGTATTTCTCACCTTTGGCACCGGCTTTGGGGCCGGGCTCATCCTGAACGGACAGCTGTACTCCGGCGGGGGAAATCTGGCGGGAGAGCTGGGCCACTGCCGCTGTCCTCAGGTGGACAGCTCCCCCTATGCCCCGGTGGGCTATGGAAAAGCCGGCTCCTTTGAAGGGTTTTGCAGCGGAGGGGGCATTGCCGGCCTGGGCCGTGCCGTGGCTATGGAGCGGCTCCAGCAGGGAAAGCCACCCAGCTTCTGCCCCACCCTCCAGGACCTGGAGAAGATTACCGCCCAGTCTCTGGCCCAGGCGGCGGAAAAGGGGGACCCGGACGCTTTGGAGATCTACCGGTGCAGCGGCCGCCATCTGGGCGCGGCCCTGGCGCTGCTGATGGACCTGCTGAACCCGGAGCGGATCGTTCTGGGGAGCATCTATGTGAGAAGCCGCCACCTGCTGGAAGAGCCCGCCCAGGAGGTGGTCAGCCGGGAAGCCCTGGCGCTCAACCGGGCCGGCTGCTGGATTCTCCCCGCCCAGCTGGGAGAACATCTGGGGGACGTGGCCGCCCTTTCCGTGGCGCTGCTGGGCGGGGGTCTGCCCAAGCCCGGGGCAGTGACGGTCTCCCACCTGAACGAAAAAGTTTGAGGAACCCATGAAAGGAGATGGAACAGGATGACCACCTTGGGCAGCAACAAAGACACCATGAAACTGGAAAACCGCCGCCAGGTCCTGGGGCTGATCCGCCAAGGGCCCCGGTCCCGGGCGGGGCTGGCCAAAGAAACCGGCCTGAGCCAGGCCGCCATTGGGAACATGGTGGCCAGCCTGGCGGAGGAGGGAATCCTTCAGGAAATTCAAAAAGCCCCGGAGGAGACCCTTCCGGGACGAAGGCCCATCCTCCTGGACCTTGTCCCCCGGTGGAAAACCGGGGTGGGCATCAGCATTGACCGGGAGGGCTTTGAGGTGGGGCTTCTGGACCTGCGGGGCAGTGTGCTGGGAGACACCATACTTCTGCCCTATCAGGCTCATCCCCAGACCGCGCTGGATGCCATTTCCCAGGGGGTCCGCTCCCTGCTGGAACGCCACGCCCTTCCCCCGGAAAAGGTGCTGGGGGTGGGAGTCATTGCCCCGGGTCCGGTGGACTCTCAGCGGGGAAAGCTGCTGAACCCGCCCCGATTCGACCCCTGGCACGGACTGGCGCTGAAGGAGGAGCTGTCCCGGCGTTTGGAGATGCCGGTGTATGTGGAGCACAACGCCTCTGCTATGGCACGGGCGGAACTGGAACTGGGCTCCCCCTACCGGAGTTTTGCCCTGCTGCTGATCAACGACGGCATCGGGCTGGGTCTGGCCCTGGAGGGGAAGATCTTTACCGGGTCCCACGGGCTGGGCTGCGAGCTGGGCCACACCTCCATCGACTTTCAGGGAAGGCCCTGTTCCTGCGGCAACCGGGGCTGCCTGGAGCTGTACGCCTCCACCGGGGCCATCCTCTACGACGCCCGGAGGGTGCGGCCGGAGCTTTCCACCTGGGAAAGCCTGGTGGACGCCGCCTGGAACGGGGACGCCTTCTGCGACGGGATGCTGGAGCTGCAGGCAGAATACCTGGCGGCAAGCGTCACCAACCTGAACAACCTGCTGGAACTGGAAGCTATTCTGCTGGCCGGAACAGCAGCCTACCGGGGAGAACTGCTGCTGGAAAAGCTTCAGCGTCAGACGGAGCAGCGGCTGCTCTCCAAAAACACCCGGTCCCTTTCCTTCCAGCTGAGCCGTTCCAAGGACCACCCCTCGGTGCGGGCGGCAGGGGCGGTTGCGCTCCACCAGCTGTTTCACGGAGAGCTGTTCCCCTTTTAAGCACAGAAAAAGCGTCCCCTTTCCACCTGTGAAGGAAAGGGGACGCTTCTTTGTGAAGGGTTTTAGGGCTCCCCCAGCACGTCCCAGGGGGTGAGCATGCCCAAAAGGGGCTCGCCGGGCCTGCCGTGCTGGGTGATGAACACCACAGACACCCGCTTGTTCTTGCCCCGCACACGCTCGAACACCTTGCGCACGGAGATATAGGTGGCATCCTGGGGAACAAACTCGTAGTTCTCCATGTGGGCGGACACCTCGATGTGCTTGCCCAGCTCCGCCACCGTGGTCTCCGGGCTGATGCCCTTGCCTCCCGTGCGGAGGATATACTGGAACACAGTGCCTACGCTGAACACTCCGCAGAACTCCCCTTCCCGCATGACGGGAATGTGGGAGTAGCCGTTTTTGTCCATAACCTCCATCAGCCGCAGCACCCGCTGGTGAAGGTGGGCTTTCATCACCTGGTCGCCTTTGGTGGCGAACTCAATGGCCAGGGCCGGACGCTTTACGTACTCCAGCACCTCACGCATGGCCTCCACCACCGGGCCGGAGGGCTCCACAATGGGTTCCCCGTCCAGGTTGGCGCTGTGGGTGAGCAGGTTGCGGATCTCCCGGCAGATCTCCAGCCGGTCCCGCACAGGAGCGCTCTCCTTGTCCTTGATAAATTCGAACACCACGCTGGAATAGTGCCGGCGGGCGTTGCGGTACTTCTCCTCCAACTCATCCTCCAGCTGTTTGTACAAATCCAGGAATTCGTCAATGCGCAGCCGCTTCCGCTCCACTTCCTGTTCCTGTTCCTTTTCCACGCTGTTTCCCCCTTTCGTCATGCCTGCCGCCTCTCCCTCTGCCGGAAGAACTCCTCTTTCCGCAGGGAAAAAGTCATGTCATCGTACACCTTTCCCTCATGGCATCTCACTGCCCGCCGCAGCAGGGCCTCCCTGGTAAATCCCAGCTTTTCCAGCACCCGCTGGGAGCCCCTGTTTTCCCCAAACACCCGGGCGGAAACCAGCTCCGCTCCCGCCACGGAAAAGGCGTATTCCAGCAGGGTTTCCAGCGCCTCGGTCATCAGCCCGCGGCCGGCGAACTCCTCCCCCAGAAAATATTCCAGCATCAGGGAGGCCACCCCCTGCCGCAGGGAATCCTCCGCCAGGTAGACCACGCCCACCAGCTTTCCGGTGGCCCGCTCCTCCAGGTAAAAAGCCCGGGAGGACAGTCTGTCCTCCGCCAGCTGTTCCAGGGCTTTCTCCAGGGGGATAGCCTCCATGGGATTGTACCGCAGCACATAGGGGCTGTTTCGGATGCGCAGAAACGCCTCCCCGTCGGACAGGCGGCTGCGCCGCAGCACCAGCCGGGCGGTTTCCAACGCGCCTTCCACAGGTCTCACCCCTTCCCGGCTGAAGAAGCTTTCACAGCAGCTGGGGGGAGGTCAGCTCCTCCATCTGCCGGATCAGCCGTTCCGCGTCCTGGGCCACCGCGTTCCGAAAGGTCTCCCGGAACTGCCGCAGCGCCTTGATGTCCTGGATCAGCTGGTCCCGTTCCCGCTCCAGCTCCTGGCACACTCTCCGCTGCCGCTCCTGGGAGGACTGCTCCTTCCACCGCTTCAAGGCGGCCTGAGAGGCTTTCAGTTCCTTTTCCAGCCGAACATTCTCCCGGCGGAGACTCCGGAGCTTTTCCTCGGTCTCCTCTCTTTCCCGCGTGTCCTCCTGCTGGGCCACCGCCAGCTCATCCAAAAACTGGTCCACCTCCGCCGCCAGGTACCATTTGCCCCTGGCGGAGAACGACGCCCTTTTCAGCGTCTCTTCCACGCGCTCCATTTACGGTTCCTCCTTTTTCAGGAACTTTTCCACTTCTTCCCGGCTGTACAGGGCGTTCAGCGCCTGCAAAAGCCCGTTGGCGGAAAGCCGCTCCGGCAGCCCCAGCCGCCGCTGAAGCTCCTTTCGCCGGGCGGCGCTGTCGGGTGTTCCCGCCAGACCCCAGGCGAAAAGGTCCGCCTTGGTAGCCTCCCCTTTTAAGCCGGGGCGTTCCCCCTTCTCGTCCTCCAGGGTGGCGCCGGCGTTTTCCAAAGCCCGCCGCAGGACGGAGAGCTCCATGCCCTCCACCCCCAGCTTCCCCTCCTTGGAGGGGGCTGCCTTGCGCCGCTCTTTGCCCAGAATATCCGGGATGTAGGCGTGCTTCAGCCGGTGGGGGGGAATGCAGGAGGACAGCTTGTGCCGGATGAGGAACCCGGCGCCGTCGCTGTCGGTGAGGACAATGAGTCCCCGTTTGTCTGCCAACTGACGAAGATACCGGAGCTTCTCCCGGTCCTTGAACAGGCCGAAGCCGCCCACCTCTATGATAACACCCTCCACCAGCGAGGAGAGTTTGATCTTGTCGTATTTGCCTTCCACCACAATGGCTTCCCTCACCCGGATCATGACCGTTCCCCCCGGGCGGCCAGCAGCAGCTTTGCCACCAGCTCCTCCAGAATGATCCGCTGGTCCAGCCGGGAACCCTTCAAGGCCAGGTCCGCATCCAACAGCAGGTGCAGGCTTTCCCGCAGCACCTGCTGGGACACCCCCCGCCCGTTCTTCTGGGCATTGCGCAGGCGGAAATCCTTGCCCTTGTAGTCCCCGTACTGGGCGGCGGCCTCGCAGGTCTGGCCGCTCTCCAGGGCTGCCCGCACCCGGTACATGTCCAGGTAGGAGGCCCCCAGGGCCCCCACAATGGCAATGGGTTCCTCCCGCTGGTAAAACAAGGTGTCCAGCAGGGTGTAGGCCTTTTCGTACTCTCCCCCCACCAGGGCCTTGGCCAGCAGGAACACAGTGGTCTCCATGGACTTTGCCACCAGCTCCTCGATCATCTCCCCGGTGATCTCCGGCTCTCCCCGGCCCAGGGCAAAGGCGCAGAGCTTTTCCATCTCGTTGCCCAAAGCGGTCAGGTCCTGGCCGGCGTATTCCAGCAGTTTCAAGCCGTTCTGCCGTGAAAGCACACACCCCGCCTTCTCCGCCTCCCGGGAGAGATACCGGAGAAGCTCCGACTGGCTGCGCCTTTCGCAGAACACCACGGTGCCCCGCTCCTCCGCCTCCTTGAGGAATTTTTTCCACTTGGCGGAGCGTTTGCCGTCGAAATCCAGGGTGGGGTACCAGAACACCAAGGTGGTGGTCTCTGGGGAAAGCTCCCACAGCTCGTAGAGCTTCTCCAGGTCCTGAGAGTTTTTCGTTTCCACGTCGAAATCTGCCACGCTGACGCACTTCCGGTCGGAGAAAAAGGGCAGCGCCTGGGCCGCGTCCCCCACGCTGTCCAGAGAGGACTCGTCGGTGAAAGCCTGGTCGTTGAACTCCGGGAACGCCTCTCCCGCCCCCCGCTTGATGAGCTGCCGGGCCAGGCGCTTTACCAGAAGCTTCTCCTCGCCCGCCACCACGAACAGGCCTCCCAGCTCTCCGGAGGCGATCCGTTTTTTCAGTCCCATCTCGTCCACAGTGGGCATCAGCTTTCCCTCCTTACCGCCACTTCTCCCTGGGAGTCAATCTCCACGGCGAAGCAGCCGTCTTCCACCGGCAGCACCAGGCCCTCCTGGGAAAAGGTGAAGCCCTGGCCGTTTTCTCCTATTATAGCATCGGTCTGCCAAACAGACAACGAAGAATTTACCCGGGTGTCCCCTTGGTTGGTGAACAGAAGCTGACAGCTTTGGCTGGCCGCCTGCTCCCACTCTACCAGCACCTCCTGGCCGTGGACGGTCAGCCGCAGCCCTTCCCACCGGGGCAGGATCTGCGCGGTGATTCCCTCCAGCACCGGGAAACTCTCCCCGGCCTCCCGGAACTCCAGAGCGCCCTCCCCCAGGGCGAGCTCCAGGTCCCGGCCCACATAGGCGTCCTGGGGCATCACCAGGGTTTCGGCCCCGTAGCTTTCCAGCACCAGGGCAGCTGCCTCCCGGGAATCCCCATCGCTGAGAGGCAGGCACAAAGTCTCCACCCGGGTCACATTGTGCTGCCGCAGGATCTCTTCCACCGACCCGGTCTGATACCCTCCGCAGGAGAGCACTGCGGCCCTGCCGTTCTGGATAAGCACCACGCAGGACTGGTCCTCGGCGTAGGGCACCACAAACACCGCCTTATCCCGGTTCAGCCATCCCTGGAACACCGCCCCGAACACCACCAGAACTGCCATGGCGCCCACCAGAAGCTTCCGCAGGGGACGGTCTCTTCCCGCAAGGCCTGCGGCCATCAGCAGCAGCAACACTCCCACAGTCACCACCAGAGCCACGCCGCTGGTCAAGGGCAGGAAGAGACCCTTCCACTGGGCCAGCAGGGCGGCCAGTCCCAGCAGCAGCCGGGCCATCCAGCCGGCAGCCCATAAAAAGGGCGCCGCCAGGGGAGCCGTGGCCGGAAGCAGGCTGAAAAACGCCCCGCAGAAGGACAGGTAGACCAGAGCGGTTCCCGGGGCAACCATGAGGAAATTGGCCAGGGGGAGCAGCAGAGGGAACCCGCCGAACACACTGATCTGCACTGGAAATGTGCCCAGCAGTGCCGCCCCTGTTGCTCCCAGGGAGGAGGCAGCGGGCTTCCACAGCTTTCTGGGCAGGCCGGTGAGCCGGTCTCCCAAAAACTTCCGGTACAGCGGACGGTACAGGGAAACGATCCCCAGGGTGGCGGTCACTGAAAGGGCAAAGCCCAGGTCCCCGCCGGCAAAGGGATTCCCGGCACAGACCAGCAGCACCGCCAGCCCCAGGGAGTTGATTCCGTCGGACCGGCGGCCGAAGGAATCCGCCAGAAGGAGCACGCCGTACATGACAGCGCCCCGGGTGGCGGAGGGCTGGAACCCGGTGAGCAGCAGAAAGAGGAACAGGCACATGGCTGTAAGCAGGTTTCCCACCGCCTTGCGAATGGGAAACCGCTTGAGGAAAAACTGGAGGAACGCCGCCAGCACAGTCATGTGCAGGCCGGACACCACCAGAATGTGAGACACTCCCAGCTGACGGAAATGCCCCATGTCCTCCTGGGAGATGCCGCTGCCGTCCCCCAGCACCATGGCTTTCAGCAGGCCTGCCTCCCGCCGGGGCAGGGCCCGGTCCAGCTCTCTGCCCACCTGACGGCGCAGCTCTGCCAGCAGCTTCCCCGGCGCCAGCGCCTGGGAGGTTTCCACCACAATGCCCTCATACTGGGACAAGTACCCTCCCGCCTGGTACCCGTCCGCCAGCCGGGAACTGTACGTGGAATACAGCCCGCCGCCCTGGTCGAAGGCGTAAAAGGTGACGGCGCACTCCACGGTGTCGTAGGGCTCACACACAAGCGGCATGGAGGCGGACAGCCGCAGGGTGAAGGGCTCCACCTCTTCCACCGGACCCTCCTCTTCCCCCAGGCCCACCACCTGGAGTTTGTAATAGTACCGGTGGTACTGCTCCAGAGGATAGTCCAGCACCTGGCCCCGGACCACCAGCTTCTGCCCCGCAAGGTTCTGGACATTCTGGACCTTCTGGGCGCTTAGGGCGTAAACTCCGCAGAAGCACCCCGCCACCGCCAGGGCCACCGCTGCCCAAAACAGTCGTCGGGAAAGAGAAAGAGCCTTTGGGATCACTCCCAAAAGCTCTTCAGACACACTTTCTCCGCCGGCACTCACACGGCTCGCCAGGAAAACCCGGCTGAGGGCCGCAGCGCCGGCCAACAGCAGGCACAGCAACGCCAGGCCCCGGGCAAACCCGGGTCCCAGCGCCCCACAGAGCACCAGGGCTCCGTAGGCGGAAAATCCCAGCAAGGCAAAGGGCCTTACCACAGCTTACTTGAAAAACAGGGGCAGGGGCTCCAGGAAGATGATGTCCGTGCGGTCTTTGGCGTCGCCCTCCGCCAGAACGCAGGCCTTGCCCACCACCTTGCCGCCGATGGCGTGGAGCAGCTCCTCCATGGCCGCCAGGGACTCGCCGGTGGAGATCACATCGTCCACAATGAGAATGCGCTTGCCCTTCAGGTTCTCACAGTCTGCCTTGGACAGATACAGCTTCTGCACGTGGTCCGTGGTGATGGACTTCACCTCCACGTGGATGGGATCCTCCATATAGGCCTTGATGCCCTTGCGGGCCACCACGTAGTTCCGGCAGCCGATCCGGGCCATTTCGTAGGCCAGAGGAATGCCCTTGCTCTCCGCGGTGACAATCACATCGTGCTCGGGACATTTTTCCATGAGAGCCTGGGCGGTCTTTTCGGTGATCTCCACATCGCTGAACATGACGAATCCAGCGATGTCCATGTGCTCGTTGATGGGGCAGATGGGAAGCTTCCGCTCACACCCGGCAATGTTCATCTTGTACACTTCACCCATTGTCATTTCCTCCTTTCCGCTCCCTCCTGGGAAAGCGGATGTAGTATCTCGTTGTCAACTCATTCCCATTTTCACAGCGCGGTGAGCAGGAACCTTAGGATGCCCCAAACCCGCGGACAGCGAGGTAATGGTTTCCCGCGCTGGAAGTAAGCGAAACGCGCCGCGAAGCAAGCCGCCCACAGCGCGACTTGGGTCCAGCGTCACGCTGGGAAGGGCGGCCAGCCCATCTGGCGCTTGCCCAGCAGGTGGAAATGCAGGTGCTGGACCGTCTGCATGCCGTCTTTGCCGCAGTTGTTCACCACCCGGAAACCGTTCTCCAGGCCCAGCTCCTGAGCGATCTTGGGAATGGCCTCCCACACCTTGGCAATGAGCCCGCTGTTCTCCGGGGTAATCTCCATGGCGGAAGCCACGTGCTCCTTGGGGATGACCAGTACGTGCACCGGCGCCTGAGGGTCCTGGTCGTAGAAAGCGATGACGGTTTCGTCCTCATAGGCGATCTTGGAAGGGATCTGCTTTTGGGCAATCTTGCAGAAAATGCAGTCATTCATAGGGGATTCTCCTTTCTGAAATGGTCTGACTGTCTCACCGGCTGTCAGCCGATCTGTTTCTTCACCAGCTCCGGCACGGCCGCCAGAGCGTCGTCCAGCTTGGACTGGTCCTTGGCGCCTGCCATGGCGAAATCGGGACGGCCGCCGCCGTTGCCGCCGCACAGCTGGGCCACTTCCTTCACCAGCACGCCGGCCTTCAGGCCCTTCTGCTGGGCGGGCTTGCTGCACACCGCAGCCAGGGTGGCCTTGCCGTCGGAAACCCCGGCGAACACCGCCACAATGGCTTCCGGCCGCTCCTTGGCCTTGTCGCACAAAGCCCGGAGAGCGTCGCTGCCGGTGCCGGAAAGCAGAGCGTACACCACCTTTACGCCCTCCACGTCCTGGGCGTTCTGGAACACCCCGTCCAGCCGGTTCTGAGCCAGCTTGGCGTTGAGGCCGTCAATGGTCTTGTCCTTTTCCTTCATCTCCGCCATCACCTGACGGGCGTGCATGGGCAGCTCCATGGGATTGGCCACCTTCATGGCCTGGGCGGCCTGGCGAAGCGTGGAAGTCTGAGAGGCCAGCACCTCCAGCACCCCCATGCCGGTAACGCCTTCAATACGCCGCACGCCGGAGGCCACCGAGGACTCGGACACGATCTTGAACAGGCCCAGCCGGGCGGTGTTATCCATATGGGTGCCGCCGCAGAACTCCTTGGAGAAACCGTCCTCCACGGAAACCACCCGCACCACGTCCCCGTACTTCTCGCCGAACAGGGCCATGGCGCCGCTCTGACGGGCCTCCTCAATGCCCATTTCCACCATGGACACGGGAACGGCCTTCAAAATCTCCTGGTTCACCAGCAGCTCCACCTGGGCAAGCTCCTCGGGAGTGAGGGCGGAGAAATGGGTGAAGTCGAACCGCACATGGTGCTCGTTCACCAGCTGGCCGGCCTGTTCCACATGGCTGCCCAGCACCTGGCGCAGAGCCGCCTGAAGCAGATGGGCCGCGGTGTGGTTGCGCATGATGGCACCCCGGCGCTGGGCGTCCACCTTGGCGGTGAGGGCGTCCCCCACGTTCAGGGTGCCGGCGTTGACCACGGCACGGTGGAGGTAGACCCCTTCATGCTTGCTGGTGTCCACCACGTCCAGGGAAACGCCCTCGGACTCCAGCACGCCGCTGTCGCCCACCTGGCCGCCCCCCTCCCCGTAGAAGGGGGTCTTGTCCAGCACCACGGAGATTTCCGCGCCCTGGGAAGCGGACTCCACTAGCTGTCCGCCCTGGATAATGGCGATCACCTTGCCGCTGTCCTCCATCCGGTCATAGCCGGTGAACTGAGTCTCCGGCAGGCCGGAGGCGGCGCTGCCCTCGCCCTTCCAGGCATCGGCGCCGGCGTCCTTCCGGGCGTTGCGGGCGCGCTCCCTCTGTTCCTGCATCAGCCGGCGGAACTGCTCTTCGTCCACGCTCATGCCCCGCTCCGCCAGGATCTCCTTGGTCAGGTCCAGGGGAAAGCCGTAGGTGTCGTTCAGGGTGAAGGCGTGCTCGCCGGAGAACACCTTGGTGTCCGCCTTGTCAATCAGCTCGTTGAGCAGGGCCATGCCCTGGTCAATGGTTTTCTGGAAACTCTCCTCCTCGAAGGAGACAATCTTCTTGATGGTCTCCCGCTTTTCCACCAGCTCCGGATAGGCGCTCTGGTTCTCCTGGATCACCGTGTCCACCACGTCCTTGAGGAAGGCCCCCTGGATGCCCAAAAGCTTCCCGTGGCGGGCGGCCCGGCGGAGCAGCCGGCGCAGCACGTAGCCCCGGCCCTCGTTGCTGGGCAGGACGCCGTCGCCGATCATGAACACGGTGGAGCGGATGTGGTCGGTAATCACCCGAAGGGATACGTCCTTTTTCTTGTCCTCCCCGTAGTGCACCCCGGCGATCTCGCAGATCTTCTTCATGATGTTCTGGACGGTGTCCACCAAAAACAGGTTGTCCACCCCCTGCATGACGCAGGCCAGACGCTCCAGACCCATGCCGGTGTCGATATTCTTCTGGGCCAGGTCGGTGTAGTTGCCCTGGCCATCGTTGTTGAACTGGGAGAACACGTTGTTCCACACTTCCACAAACCGGTCGCAGTCGCAGCCCACGCCGCAGTCAGGCTTGCCGCAGCCGTGCTCCTCGCCCCGGTCGAAGTAGATCTCGGAGCAGGGGCCGCAGGGGCCGGAACCGTGCTCCCAGAAGTTGTCCTCTTTGCCCAGGCGCTTCATGTGGCTCTCTTCCACGCCCATCTCCTTGGTCCAGATGTCCCAGGCCTCGTCGTCGTTTTCGTACACGGAGATGTACAGCTTGTCCTTGGGCATCTCCAGCACCTGGGTGAAGAACTCCCAGGCAAAGGAGATAGCCTCCCGCTTGAAGTAGTCGCCAAAGGAGAAGTTGCCCAGCATCTCGAAGAAGGTGCCGTGGCGGTCGGTGTAGCCCACGTTCTCAATGTCGCCGGTGCGGATGCACTTCTGGCAGGTGGTCACCCGCCGCCGGGGAGGAGTGACCTCGCCGGTGAAGTACTTCTTCATGGGAGCCATGCCGGAGTTGATCAGCAGCAGGCTGTTGTCCCCCTGGGGGATCAGCGAAAAGCTGGGCAGCCGCAGATGGCCCTTGGACTCAAAATACTCCAAAAATTTCTCTCTCAGTTCGTTTAACCCTGTCCACTGCATTGTCTTTTACCCTCTCTTTTTTCTATGGGGAGAATCCCCATTTTATGTTTCTCAATTGGTGGTGTACTGCCACAGAAGCTTCAGGGTGTTGTCCACCCCGTCCACGTGGGAGCGCTCGTAGCCGTGGGAGGCGTACACTCCCGCGCCGATGAGCCCGTGGCGCACGTCGTAGCCGGCACGCAGGGCGGCTTCCGCGTCGCTGCCGTACCGGGGGTACACATCCACGGCGTAGGCGGCCCCGGCGGCCTTGGCGGCCTCCACCAGGGCGGTGGTCACGGCGTAGTCGTAGGGCCCGCCGGAATCCTTGGCGCAGATGGAAACCTCCCGCTCGGTGCACTGGAGGCCTTCCCCCACGCAGCCCATGTCCACGCTCACAAGCTCTTCCACGTCCTCGGGCACGGACGCCGCGGCGCCGTGGCCCACCTCCTCGTACACGGTGAAGTGGAGGTACACTTTCCGGCTGGGGGAAACGCCCCGGTCTTTCAGCTCTTTCGCGTAGGCCAGCAGAATGGCAGCGCTGAGCTTGTCGTCCAGAAAGCGGCTCTTCAGGTAGCCGGACTCCGTCACCACGGTGCGGGGGTCGAAGCAGACGAAATCCCCTTCGCAGATGCCCAGGGCCCGGGTGTCGTCGGCGCTCTTCACCGGCTGGTCGATGACCACTTCCATGCCCTGGAATTTCCGGTCCTTCCCGGCGTAGTCCGGGTTCACGTGAACAGAGGCGTCGTTGAGCTGCAAGCAGCCGGTATAGGTCCCCGAAAAGCGGGTGTAGATCCGGCAGTTTTCCGCCTCACAGTTTTCCGGCTGCAGGCCTCCCACCGGGGAGAGCACCAGCCGGCCGTTGCTTTTGATGGACTGGACCACCCCGCCCAGGGTGTCCACATGGGCCATGAGCAGCAGCCCACGGCCTTCCCCGCCCAGGCACACGGTGACCCCGCCCTTGCGGGTCTTTTGGGGCTGATATCCCAGCCGGGAAAGCTCCTCCATCAGGTAGTCCGCCGCCCGGTCCGTAAACCCGGAGGGACTGTCGATGGCGCAAAGGGCCTTCAGTTGTTCCACACAATACGATGTATCCATACCTTCATCCTTCTCTGTTTGTTCTCCGAAACACGGAAAAAAGATAGGGCTTTTCCACCCCAGACAATGGGACGGAAAAGCCCGTGGTACCACCCAAATTGCGGGCAGAGCCCGCCGCTTTTTGTCCCGGTAACGGGGGACCGCCGTGCCGCTCTTCGCGGCAAGCGCCGAAAACGCGCTGTTTGAGAAAACAGCGGGAGCGGCCTGTTTCACCATCCCGACGGCCTTTCACCCACCGGCCGACTCTCTGAAAAGGGCGCTGTGAAACATCTTCTCCGCGCAACTATCCACTATGTGATTGTACTCCTATTATAGCCGTCCGGGAGCTGTCTGTCAATTCCCTTCCTCCAAAGAAAGAAGCAGCCCCTGGGCCACTTCCTGGAACACCCGGGCGGTGGCGCCCCCGTCCTCCGGGGAGGACTCCTTCAGCACGGTGACGCAGTACCGGGAACCTGTTTCGTCGCAGACGAAGCCGCTGTACCAGAAGTGGAGCAGTTCCTCCTCCCCCTCATACACCCCGGTCTGGGCTGTGCCTGTCTTGATGCCCACCACTCCCTCCTCCGGGGTCCCGGGCCTGCCTGTGCCCTCCTCTGCCCCGGCTATCAGGGCCTTCTGCAGCGTTTTGGCGGTGGCGGTCTTCATCACCCGCATGGTCTGGCTGACGGAGGACTCCACCTGGGTCACCTCCAGGTTCTCGTCCACCAGCCCCTCTATCAGCTTGGGACTGGTGTAGGTGCCCCCGCTGGCGACGGCGTTCATCATGGCGCACACCTGCAAAGGCGTGGCGGTAAGCTCTCCCTGGCCGAAGGAGAAATTGGCCAGGGCTCTGGCGCTGCTCAGGTCCTCCAGGCTGGGCAGCTCCCCGGAGGCGGTCCACAGCCCCCGGCCGAACTCTTCCGCCTGGCCGAACCCCAGATTGTAGGCCATGGAAAGCACCTTCTGCCCTCCCAGCACCCGGGCGGCGTTGATAAAGTAGCAGTTGCAGGACTTGGCCAGTGCGCCTTCCAAATCCAGCGTTCCGTGGGAGGTGCTGTCAATGCAGTGAAACTGCAGTCCCCCGGCGTTAAGGGACCCCACGCAGGTGAAGGTGGTATCCCCCAGGCCCTCTTCCAGCAGGGCGGCGGCGGTGACAAGCTTGAACACGGAGCCAGGGGCGTAGGCGGAAAAGGCCCGGTTCACCAAAGGCGCTCCCTCCCGCTGGGCGGCGTCTCCCAAGTCTAGGGGGTCGAAATCGGGGACGCTGGCCAGAGCCCGGATCTCACAGCCCGGCACCTGGGTGATCACCACCGCCCCCTGGTCCAGCTCCTGGGCGGCCTGTTGGGCAAGCTCCTGGAGCTGGCTGTCCAGGGCGAGCATCACCCCGCCCTTGGTCTCCCCCAGGGTGTTCACCACCTGGGGCTCCTCCCCCGCAATGGCACGCCCCACCGCGTCCACCCGGTAGGTGAGGGAAACCTCCCCCTGGTACCGTTCCAGCACGTCGTTCATGGCCAATTCTATCCCTGCGGCGCCGTTTCCCAGGCTGTCCAGGTAGCCGATCACATGGGGCGCCAGCTGGTTTTCCCGGTAGCGTTTGGGCACCTGGAACACGTCCACCCGGGGGTCCTCCACCGGCGTGTCCAGGGTCAGCTGGAAGGGCCGGCCGTTTTCCAGCGCCACTGCCAGCCGGTCCCGGTACCGGCCCTGGGTGGCCGTCTCCAGAGCGCCGATGGCCTCAATGGTGGGGGCCACCGCCGCCACATACTCCAGCTCTCCTCCCACCAGGGGGACCAAGTCGCAGTCGTAAATGGTGCCCCTGGCCTGGGCCACGTCCAGCCGGTAAAGGCTCTGGGCCCCGGCCGCCGCCACATACTCGTCCCCGTGGTTTGCCCGGGCAATGGACACACAGGCGGCACCCAGCAGCAGGGTGAGCACCGCCGCAAGTCCGTACACTTTTTTCTTCACAAAAAAGCCTCCTTTCCCTGTGTTCAGTATGGAGGGGCCAGGGCCTTTTCATGCGAAAAACCGGGAAATTTTCTCTCTGTTTCCACCTGTTTCCCCATTGGGCATAAACCGGCCATTCAGGGACACACTGAACTTGACAAGTCTTTTTCAAAGGAGAGGTTGCCGTGAAGTGGAAATACGCAGTCACCGGGGCGTTGGCGGGCATGGCCAATGGGCTGTTTGGCTCTGGGGGCGGGCTGTTCCTGGTGCCCCTGCTGACCCGGTGGGCAAAGCTTCCCCAGCGAAAGGCCTTTGCCACCTCTGTGGCGGTGATCCTCCCCCTGTCTCTTGTGTCGGCAGGGGTGTACTGGGCCAAGGGCGGGCTGAGCCTTTCCGGCGCCTGGCCCTACCTGGCGGGCGGTGCTTTAGGCGGACTGTTGTCCGGGCGGCTGTTCCGGCGGGTGCCCCTCACCTTTCTCCGCCGGGCTTTCGGGGTCCTGATCCTCTATGGCGGAATCCGGGCGGTGCTTGCCCTGTGAGCTGGCTGGTTTCCCTTCTGGCGGGAGCCGCCACCGGAGTCCTCTCCGGCTTTGGGGTGGGAGGCGGCACCCTGCTGCTGTTGTGGCTTACTCTGGTCCAGGGCATGGACCAATTCCAGGCGGGAGGGGTCAACCTTGTGTATTTTGTCAGCTGCGCCCTGCCCGCCTTGTGGGGTCACGTCCGCCAGGGGCTGGTGGAAAAGCAGGCGGCCCTGTGGTGTGCCCTGGCAGGAGTGCCCGCCTGTGCCGCGGCGGCCTTTCTGGCCTCCCGGCTGGACGTGGAAACCCTTCGCCGGGTGTTTGGGGTGTTCCTCCTGGCAGTGGGGCTGCGGGAGCTTTTCTCCAAACCGCAACGCCGCGCATAAACCGGGAAAAACCGCCCACACTATCCTTGAGACCCAACCCGGCCTATGTCGGGAATTCTACGCAAAAGGGGAAGACTGACATGAGTATCTTAGACAGGATCGCGCTGGCCCTGGTCGTCATTGGCGGCATCAACTGGGGGCTGGTGGGCATTTTCCGTTTTGACTTGGTGGCCTGGATCTGCGGCGGTCAGGATGCCGTTGTGGCCAGGATCATTTACACCCTGGTGGGCATTGCCGCCCTGTGGTGCATCACCCTGATCTTCCGGGATCGGGACAGGATGACCGAATAACAGGCCGCGCCGGCCCGCAAAAAAGGAACGCCCTCCCTCTAGGGGAAAGCGTTCCTTTTTATGTGATTCTTCTGCGTTTACAGGAGAGAATATTCCAGCTGGCAGTCGCAAGGTTCTTGTTCCACATGGGAGAGGCAATACTCCCCAGCTTCCACACAGCCCATGGCCTTGTAAAAAGCCTGGCTTTCCACCGAGGAATGAGCGGAGATGTACAGGCACTCCCCACCCAGCTCCCGAGCAGACTCTGCCGCCAGTAGGAACAGTTTCCTGCCCAGGCCATGGCCGCGGGCGTCCGCGGAAACATGGATGCTGGTCAGGTCAACGTATTGTGCCCGGGATCCAATTTTGTCCCCTTCCACAGAGGCGAACCCTTTCAGTCTGCCTTCCACAAACGCTCCCCAGACATAGCCCATTCCTGCTAGGGTGTTTTTCAGGCAGCCGCACAGGATTTGGTACTCCTTCTCACCCCAGCGCTCCGTGAAGGCAATGTCCTTCACCACCCAGCGTTCTCCTTCTTTACGCCAGCAGCGTTCCACCGGCTGGAATCGGTCAAACCAACGAAACAGCTCCGGAGTCAGTTCCTCCTCCCTCAAAAGGCGAAACTCTTTGCGATCCAGCTTTTTATATAGATACAGCACCAGGTCGTCATCCGCGGCGCAGGGGCCGTAGGGCTCCATCTGCTTGTCCCGGTACCACACCCCGGTGCCGTCGGGAACATAGCCCCGCTTCACGTACAGCCGCTGGGCAGCGCCGTAACCCCGGTAAAGGCCCACTCCCAGGCATACGGTGTCGCTGACCTGCCCGGCCAGCTCTTCCGCAACCTGGAGGATCCTGTTCCCGATTCCCCGCCGCTGAAACTTCTCCAGCACGTTGAAATCGCAGACCTCCGGCCAGTCCTTTCCCGCGAAGGCCCCTGCGGGGGCCTTGGGCAGCAGGGTGGCGTACCCGGCCTGCTCTCCCTGCCACACCGCCACCAGCACCTGACGCAGTCCCTCTGTCTGTTCCTCCAGATACCGTTCAAACTGGGACAGGGGCTTGTTCCAGCCCTGGGCGGCAAAACCCTGGGCAAAGGCTTGGCAGTCCTCCGGCTCCATGGAACGGATGGTGAGGTCCTTATCCTGATCGTACACCATAGGCACTCCTCCTGGAAACGAAAAGGGAGCGTTTTCACGCCCCCTTGCCGTTTAGTTTCCCTGGCCGTAGTAGGCGTTTGCCCCGTGCTTGCGCAGGTAGTGCTTGTCCAGCAGTTCCTGCTGCATGGGAGGCAGTCCGGGCACAGCCACCAAAGCGTGCCACGCCATAAAGGACACTTCCTCCAGCACCACGGCGTTGTGGACGGCGTTCATGGCGTCGGTGCCCCAGGCGAAGGGCCCGTGGCTGTGAACCAGCACTGCGGGGATGTCGTCAGGGCTCTTGCCCTGGAAGGTCTCTACAATCACCTTGCCGGTCTCCAGCTCGTACTCCCCGGCAATCTCCTCGGGGGTCATCTTCCGGGTGCAGGGGATTTCCCCGTAGAAGTAGTCCCCGTGGGTGGTGCCCAGAGCGGGAACGCCCCAGCCCATCTGGCTCATCACCGTGGCCCAGCGGCTGTGGGTGTGGACCACGCCCCCGATGTTGGGGAAGGACCGGTACAGCTCGCAGTGGGTGTCCGTGTCGGAAGAGGGGTTCCACTTGCCCTCCACCTTCTTGCCGGTGTTCACGTCCACCAGCACCATGTCCTCGGGAGAGAGCTTGTCGTACTCCACCCCGCTGGGCTTGATGGCCATGATGCCGCTTTCCCGGTCAATGCCGCTGACATTGCCCCAGGTGAAGGTCACCAGGTGGTGCTCCGGCAGCAGCATGTTGGCACGGTACACTTGTTCTTTCAGTGCTTCTAACATAGTTGACTCCTCCTATCGTTACTGGAAGCGCTCTCTCGGCTTACTTCTGCAGCTTCTGAATGCGCTCCATAGCTTCCTTGGTCTTTTCCGCGTCGCCGAAGGCGGTGAGGCGGAAGTAGCCCTCTCCGTTTTTGCCGAAGCCCTCGCCGGGAGTGCCCACAATCTCCGCGTTGTGGAGCAGGTAGTCAAAGTACTCCCAGGAACCCATGCCCTGGGGGCACTTCAGCCAGATATAGGGAGAGTTGGTGCCGCCGGTGAACCACACGCCCATTTTGGTGAAGGCGTCCATCATCACTTGGGCGTTCTTCTGGTAGTAGGCGATGGTTTCCCGGATCTGCTTCTGGCCCTCTTCGGTGAACACGGCCTCGGCGGCCCGCTGGGTGATATAGCTGGTGCCGTTGAACTTGCAGCCCTGGCGCCGCTGCCACAGCTTGGACACCTGGACCCCGTCCATCACCAGCTCCTTGCGGATGACGGTATAGCCGCAGCGCATGCCGGTGAAGCCGGCGGTCTTGGAGAGGGAGCAGAACTCGATGGCGCACTTTTCCGCCCCGGGGATCTCAAAGATGGAGTGGGGCAGCTGGGGATCGGTGATAAAGGCCTCGTAGGCCGCATCAAACAGGATAACCGCCTTCTGGTCCAGGGCATAGTCCACCCAGGCTTTCAGCTGGTCCCGGTTGTAGGTGGCGCCGGTGGGGTTGTTGGGGGAGCAGAGATAGATGATGTCCGCCTTCACCGCCGGGTCGGGCAGGGGCAGGAAGCCGTTGGCCTCGTTGGCGTCCATGTAGGCGATCTTCCGGCCGGAGATGATGTTGGTGTCCACGTACACAGGATACACGGGATCGGGCACCAGCACAGTGTTGTCCACGTCGAACAGGTCCACAATGTTGCCCACGTCGCTCTTGGCGCCGTCGCCCACAAACACCTCAGAGGCGTCCAGGTCCACGCCGAAGTTCTTGTAATACTTGGCAATGGCCTCCCGCAGGAAGGGGTAGCCGTCGCTGTCGGGGGAGTAGCCGTGGAAGGTCTCCTTGTGGGCCTGCTCCTC
>CALWCD010000016.1 GCA_944376265.1 uncultured Clostridia bacterium
AGAATCCCGGTGAGCTCATCCCCCAGGAACATGGACACAATGGCAGGCGGGGCCTCGTTGGCGCCCAGCCGGTGGTCGTTGCCGGCGGAGGCCACGGAGATCCGCAGCAGGTCCTGGTATTCGTCCACGCCCTTGATGATGGCCGCCAAAAACAGCAGGAACTGGGTGTTCTTTTCCGGCTCCTTCCCCGGGTCCAGCAGGTTCTTGCCCGTGTCGGTGGAAATGGACCAGTTGTTGTGCTTGCCGCTGCCGTTGACCCCCTCGAAGGGCTTCTCGTTTAACAGGCACACCAGCCCGTGGCGGGCGGCCACGTTCTTCATGGTCTCCATGGTCAGCTGGTTGTGGTCGGTGGCAATGTTGGTGGTGGTGAAGATGGGCGCCAGCTCGTGCTGGGCGGGGGCTACCTCGTTGTGCTTGGTCTTGGCCAGAATCCCCAGCTTCCAAAGCTCCTCGTCCAGCTCCTTCATGAACGCCGCCACCCGGGGCTTGATGGCGCCGAAGTAGTGGTCCTCCAGCTCCTGGCCCTTGGGCGCCTTGGCGCCAAACAAAGTCCGGCCGCAGAACCGCAGGTCAGGCCGCTGGTCGTACAGCTTTTTGTCCACCAGGAAATATTCCTGCTCGGGGCCTACCGTGGTGATGACCCGCTTGGACTTCTGGTCGCCGAACAGCCGCAGAATCCGCACGGCCTGGCTGCTCAGGTCCTCCATGGACCGAAGCAGGGGGGTCTTTTTGTCCAGCACCTCGCCGCTGTAAGAGCAGAACGCGGTGGGAATGTACAGGGAATCCCCTTTGACGAAAGCGTAAGAGGTGGGGTCCCAGGCGGTGTAGCCCCGGGCCTCGAAGGTGGCCCGCAGGCCGCCGGAGGGGAAAGAGGAGGCGTCGGGCTCGCCCTTGACCAGCTCCTTGCCGGAGAACTGCATGATGACCCTGCCGTCGGAGGTGGGGGAGATGAAGCTGTCATGCTTCTCGGCAGTGATGCCATTCAAAGGCTGGAACCAGTGGGTGTAATGGGTGGCGCCCTTTTCCACGGCCCAGTCCTTCATGGCGTTGGCCACAGCGTTGGCCACATTGAGATCCAGGTCCTTGCCCTCGTCGATGGTCTTGCGCAGGGATTTATACACGTCCTTAGGCAGCCGCTCCTGCATGACGTCGTCGTTGAAGACCGAGCTGCCGAAGAGCTCGGGGATGCTTTTGCGGGTTTCCGAACAAGTCATAGCGTACCACTCTTTCCTGAAGGATTAGGCGCGAAAAACAGAGAGCGCCGTTTTTAAGAAGAAAGGCGCTGAGGGGGACCCCTTCAGCGCCTTTGCTGTTCTATCACGTATTCTATACCTGAGGCAGGCGGTTTGTCAACAGGTTTTTGGGGGAAGGAAGGCTTTCTCCAGGGTGAACAGAAGGAAGGGGAGGAAAAACGGGCAAATTTATGGAAAATTCCGGGAATAGACCGCCAAAACGAAGGATGTGCCAAACGAAACTGCAAAACCGACTTGACAGGGAGGGCGGGGAGAGGTATAATACAACACACGGACAAAGGCGTCCGGCTCCTGGAAGAAGCGATTCTCTCTCCCTGGGAGCCGGGCGCTTTTTTTGCGCTGTTTCCCCAGCGTTTTGCAGGATGTGAGACTTGAGACTGCGTTTTGGGGAAATTTGGAGAAAGGTGGGAAAATGGTATGGAAAGGCAGCAAGCCGCATTTGCCATGGGACAACGGTACATTGGCGCCGGAGCCAGTGAGGGGAGGTACTCTCTCCGTCAGGTGCCGGGGAACGCGCTGGGGGCCTATCTGGATGGGGCACGGATTGAGGTGTTCTGCAACGCTCAGGATGCCACCGGGGATACCATGAATGCCGGGGAGATCATCATTCATGGAAGCGTGGGAGACGCGGCTGGGTACGCCATGCGGGGCGGTTCCATCTACATTGAAAAGGACGCGGGCTACCGGTGCGGGATCCACATGAAGGAGTACGAGGGCAAGGTGCCGCAGATCGTCATAGGCGGCCGGTGCGGCAGCTTTCTGGGGGAGTACCAGGCCGGGGGAATCCTCCTGGTGCTGGGGATCGGCTGGGAAGACCGGTGCCCGGTGGGGAATTTCTGCGGAACCGGGATGCACGGGGGCAAAATCTACCTGCGCACCACCCACCTGCCCCCGGACCTTCCGGAGCAGGTGGCGGTAAATCCGGCGTCCTCTCGGGACCAGGACCAGCTGCGGCCCCTGATCCAGAAATACTGCGCCTGCTTTGGGGGCGAGGCAGACCATCTCCTGTCCTCCCACTATTACGTGCTTACCCCCAACACGAAGAATCCCTACCATCAGCTCTATGTGAACAACTGAAAGGGGAGGTCTGGGCGAAAAAAGGGTTGCCTGTGAAAAAAGGGAGGCGTATAATAGGGGGAAACTAGAAACGGTTCGGTATGGAGGAGAACGGCCTGCCGGGCCTGGAGGAGTGTTTTTAACCCATGAAAAAACAGGCTTTTAACCCCTATCTCCCCTCCTGGGAGTACATCCCCGACGGGGAACCTTACGTGTTCGACGGCAGAGTGTACATCTACGGCTCTCACGACCGGTTCAACGGCCACGCCTACTGCCTTAACGACTATGTGGCCTGGTCCGCTCCTGTGGACGACTTGGGGGACTGGCAGTACGAGGGGGTCATCTACCCCAAGACCGCGGACCCCTTCAACAAGGACGGCTCCATGTGCCTGTACGCCCCTGACGTGACCAAGGGCCCCGACGGCCGGTACTACCTCTATTACGTACTGGACCACAAGAGCGTGGTGTCCGTGGCAGTGTGCGACATCCCTGCGGGGGAATACCAGTTCTACGGGTATGTCCACTATCCCGACGGCACCCTGCTGGGGGAGAAGGAAGGGGACGAGCCCCAGTTCGACCCCGGCGTCCTCACCGAGGGCGACACCACCTACCTGTACACCGGCTTCTGCTTTGCCGGGGACAAGAGCCGCAGCGGACCCATGTGCACCACCCTGGGCCCGGATATGGTCACCATCCAGAAGGGGCCGGTGTTCATCGCCCCCAGCGAGCCTTACAGCAAGGGCAGCGGCTTTGAGGGCCACGAGTTCTTCGAGGCGCCCTCCATCCGGAAAAACGGGGACACTTACTATTTCATCTACTCCTCCGTGGTGTTCCGGGAGCTGTGCTATGCCACCAGCAAGTATCCGGACCGCGGCTTCACCTACGGCGGAGTGATCATCAGCAACAACGACTCCGGCATCGACTCCTACAAGCCGGCGGACAAGCCCATGTACTACGGCGGCAACAACCACGGCAGCATGGTGCAGATTGGGGAGAAGTGGTACATCTTCTACCACCGCCAGACCAACGGCACCAGCTTCAGCCGCCAGGCCATGGCTCAGGAGATCCAGATCCTGCCCGACGGCTCCATTCCCCAGGTGGAAATGACCTCCTGCGGCCTCAACGGCGGTCCTCTGGAAGGCCGGGGCACCTATCCTGCCCACATTGCCTGCAACCTGTTCTGCAAGGTGGATTCCCCCTATACCGGCGGCATTGCCGGCAACGAGTTCTGGGTGGACAGCCGCTGCCCCCGGATCACCCAGGACGGCCGGGACGGGGACGAAGAGCCCGGATACATTCTGAACATGACCGACTCCGCCACCTGCGGCTACAAGTACTTTGACTGCAAGGGCGTGAAGAAGATCACCCTGCGGGTGCGGGGCTACTGCAACGGCGTGTTCCAGGTGAAGACCCGCTGGGACGGGGAAGTGCTGGGAGAGATCCCGGTGCGGTTCTCCAACATCTGGACCGACTTCTCCGGAGATGTGGCCATCCCCGACGGCGTTCAGGCGCTGTACTTCACCTACGCAGGCCCCGGCAGCGCGGCGCTGCTGTCCTTCACCCTGGAGTGAGTTCTCTTGCAAAACGGAAAACGGGAGAGACCTGTGAGAAGGTCCTCCCGTTTTTTGCGGTGGGGAAAGGCTTAGTGGGTGACCACGCCCTTTTTCAAAATCACGTTGGCATAGAGGGCACGCTCCCCGGTGACCACGGCGGCGTAGGTCTTGGCGCCTTGTTCGTGAAAGGCGTACTTGTCTATGGCCTTTTCCCTCAGGCCCTGGGGCTCATACTTGGCCCCAATGGCCCGGTAGGTGTCCCAGATTTCCGGCACATAAGGGTCGCCGGGGAGCACCGCCATGAAGGTGGCGGGATGTTCCACATAGCTGTCCAGGGGCATCAGAGAGAGAATGGCCTCCATCAGTTCCGGAATGCCGTGGCCGTCGCAGCGGACCACCCGGTCCGGCTGGCCCAGACGGGGATAGTTGGCGTCGGCCAGAAGCAGTTCGTCCCCGTGGCCCATCTCCATGAGAATTTTCAGCAGTTCCGGCGGCAGAATGGCCGGGATTCCTTTCAACATAGCAAAGCCCTCCTGTGGAGAAATGGTTTGGTTTGATGGGGCAGCGCCCCTTAGGAAGCGGGATATTGAAAATCAAGGCCGGCCCCCGCATCCAGCTGGGAAAGCAGAGAGGCGGTGATGTCCTCGTACCCCGCAAGGTATCCCTGGGAGGTGAAGACAATGGGCACCATCTGGTCTTCCTCGGGAACTTGGTAGGCTTGGAAAAAGGCCTGGAGAATGTCTCCGTTGCTTCCGGAGCGGGTGTTGATCTTCACCACCTGCACAGGATAGGCGGTGCCGTCCACGGTGACCTCTTGGGGAAGAGCGTTGATGAGATCCTCTTCTGTCTCAACGCACTCCTGGCAGGTGAGCCGGTAGAAATAGACCACCGTGGAGCTCCCCTTCTCCAGGGTGATAGTCCTCCAGCTGCTGAGCCAAGGTTTTTTCCTCCAGAGGATTGTACACTCCTCGGCCGCAGATGAACAGGTCCTCCCCGGCGGTGAGGTAGGCCTCTCGAAGGGACTCCTTGATAGAGTCGGTACCCAGGTACACCTTGCCGTTGAGAGTGAGAATGGGGAAGGTGAGGGTGCGGATGATCTCCTGGGAATAACCCAGCTGTTCCAGGGCGCTGTTCATGGTTTCAGACTCGGACTGTTTGAAAACGTTGTAGACATTCAAATCGTACGGGTACAGATCCTTCACCCCCTCCAGCGCTTCGTTGAACAGGTTGTAGAAGTCGTTGATCTGATCCTGGCAGGAGCCGCAGGGTTCGTTGTAAAAAAAGTTGAACTCAATGCTTTCGGGCAGGGCCTCTTCCTGGGTCTCCCGGCTGGATGAGCAGCCCCAGAGCGCAGCCAGAAGAGACAGGGCCAGAAGCAGGGATAGCAGTTTGCGCATAGCGACCTCCCCTGTGGAACGCAATGTGAAAAAGCAAAAGCGAAACGTTAATTTTTCTTAAGGGTATCAGATCCCAGAAACCATGTCAAGGAGAGGAATGTTTTTTCGCACGATTTCCGGATTCAAAAGATTTGCTGTAAAAACCACCTTGTTCTTGACAGGCTGAAAAGGGTATGGTATTCTGAGCAAAAATTTAAACGTTTTAAATTTATAGTGCGGAAACTGCCTGTGGAGATGGGGGGAGAGAACCGAAAAAATTCCGTAGGAATCCTAGAATAATGCGTAGAAAAATGGGGCGGAACAGTCCCCACTGTGCTATAATTATGGAAAGCTGCCATGGCTCGTGGACAATGGAGTTGGTCCCCATAGAGAGGAAAGCCTCTCGAGCTTTGGAAAAAACGCAATAAGGAGGACGATTTATCATGAACTTGTGCACGGAAATGAAACTGCTGGGGGACGAATACGCTCCGGGCTTTTCCTGCGGCCTGTCCTTGGGAAGGAGCGCTACCATTCAGGGGTTCTCTCTCCGGCAGGAGGGGGAAACCCAGGACCGGTATGAAAACGGCAAAGGGCTGGCCCTTACCCTCCACAAGGAGAAGGATGGCGACGCTCTGCGGGTGTGGACTCAGCTGGAAAACAACGGCCGGGAGACTGTCACCCTGGAGATGCTGGCCTCCTTCGCCCTCAAAGAGGTGAAAGCAGACGCCATCTACCGGCTTCAGTCCTATTGGAGCGGGGAGGGAAAGCTGCGGAGAGAGACCCTGTTCGACCTGTTTTTGGAACCCTCCTGGAGCGGCCACGGGGTGCGGGCGGAGCGGTTTGGCAACGTGGGTTCCATGCCGGTGCGGAAATACTTCCCCTTTCTGGCATTGGAGGACAGCGAGACCGGCCGGGTGACAGCCATCCAGCTGTATGGCGGCGCCTCCTGGCAGATGGAGGTCTCCCTGCGGGAAAATGAGCTGGTCACTGTGACCGGCGGACTGGCGGACCGGGAATTGGGCCATTGGACCCGGAAGGTGGCCCCCGGTGAGAGCTTCACCACTCCCCAGGCGGTAATCGCGGAAGGAGCTTCCCTGTACGAGGCATGCGCCAAGCTGCTGGCGGCTCAGCATCCCCAGATCTCCCCGGTGGACGACCACATGGGCATTCTGTTTAACGAGTACTGCACCACCTGGGGCAACGCCAGCCTGGAGAACGTGAAGAAGATCTGCGACCGGCTGGAGGGCAAGGGCATTCAGTTCTTTGTTATCGACTGCGGCTGGTACGGCCAGGGGGAGGACTGGCCCCTGAGCGTGGGGGACTGGGATGTGAACCCGGAGCGTTTCCCCGGTGGCTTAAAGCTGGCCGCCGACTACATCCGCTCCAAAGGGATGATCCCGGGCCTTTGGTTTGAGATGGAGACGCTGGGCACCAAGAGCCGCTGGTACAACGACCCCACTCACCTGGTGAAGCGGGACGGAGTGCCCCTCACCGTGGGAGGCCGCCGGTTCTGGGACATGGAGGACCCCTGGGTGGTGGATTACCTGACGGAAAAGGTGATTGGCCAGCTGAAGGAGGGGGGCTTCGGCTACCTGAAGGTGGACTACAACGAGACCATGGGCATGGGCTGCGACGGAGGCGACAGCCTGGGGGACAGCCTTCAGCGGAAGGTAGAAGCGTCCCGGCGGTTTTACCAGAAGATCCGGGAGGAGATCCCCGGCATTGTCATCGAGAACTGCTCCAGCGGCGGCCACCGGCTGTGCCCCGCCTTTATGGAGCTGGTGAGCCAGGCCAGCTTCTCCGACGCCCACGAGACCACTTCCATTCCCCTTATCGCCGCCAATCTCCACCGGGCCATCCGTCCGGAGCAGAGTCAGATCTGGTCGGTGCTTCGGGCGGCCGACAGCCCGGAGAGGCTGACCTACTCGCTGGCGGCCACCCTGCTTGGCAGAATGTGCCTCAGCGGAGACGTGCACCACCTCTCCCCAGAACAGTGGGACATTGTGGATCAGGGCATGGCGTTTTACCGCCAAGCGGCGGACATTATCCAGCATGGCGTCACAGTGCTTCACCAGAGCGATCCCAAGAGCTACAACCATCTTCAGGGAGAGCAGCTGGTCCTGCGGGAACTGGGAAACCGCGGCTTGGCGGTGTATCACCGGTTCGAGCATTCCAAGGAGGGGCTTCCTGTCCTGCCGGGCCGGGTGGTGGCCCAGTTCGGCGACGCCCACCAGGATTTCAGCGCCCAGGCGTGGATCTACGAAAAGAACTGAACTCAGCAAGAAAGCCCTGCCGGGAATGTCCCCGACAGGGCTTTTTCTATGCGGTTCAGCAGGATTCCTCCCGCGGCTGAATGGAGGCCCCTTCCCGCAGGGTGGCGGAGAGGGTCACGGTCATGGGGGCGGCGGAAGCGTCTCCGGAAAGCCGTTCCAGCATAAGCCTTGCTGCCTGAATGCCGATCTGTTCCATGGGCTGGCTGACAATGGTGAGAGAGGGACGGAACACCCGGGACAGGTCCATGATGTTGTCGAACCCCACAATGGAAAGCTCCTGGGGGATCTGCACACCCTCCTTGTTCAGGGCGATGAGGGCCCCCAAGGTCATCTCGTAGTTGGTGACGAACACGGCGGTCATGTCCTTGGACTCTTTCAGCAGGCGGCGCATCTGGCGGTAACCGCCCTCCACTGTCAGGCTGGCCCTGGCCACCAGCCGTTCCTCAAAGGGGATGCCGTACTCTTCCAGCGCCTCCCGGTAGCCTTTCAGCCGCATTTCCGCAGTGTAAACCCCGGCAGGGCCCACCACCACTCCAATGCTCCGGTGGCCTGCGTCCAGCAGGAGGCGCACCGCCATGCGGGCAGCCCGCTGGTTGTCGATGAGCACGCAGCTGACCACGTCGTTCAGCTTATCCAGGGGGCGGTCCAGCAGGAGGATGGGGATCTGGTGCTCCACTGCCGGCGCCAGATGGCTGCTGCTGTTCCCCATGGGGATGTTGATAATCCCGTCCACCTGTTTGCTCAGCAGGAATTCCACGGACCGTGCCTCCTGCTCCAGGTTGTTCTGAGAGTCGCAGATGATGATGCTGTAACCCTGCTCCTGGAGGATTCTCTCAATCACCGAAACAATCTTCATGTTGAACAGGTTGGAGAGTTCCGGCAGCACCATGCCCACCGTGCGGCTCTTTTTCGATTTGAGCCCACGGGCGTATTCGTTCACGTGGTAATCCAGCTTTTTGATGGCCCGTTCAATGGCCACCCTGTTTTTCTCCCGCAGGTTTCCCCCGTTGATATACTTGGAAATAGTCGCCAGACTCAGGCCCGTTTCCCGGGCAATGTCCTTGATGGTAGCCGCCATAGATGATCTCCTCCACACAACCCCAAACAACACATCTTCTGTATTGTTAAGATATCATAAAATCTTTTCCATGTCAATTGGAAAAAGGTCTTGACAAATGGAAGGCGCTGTGATAGTCTTTCTTTAAAAAGTAAAACGTTTTGCTTTATATATCTTTTTGTTTCAAGCCATTTTCAGCGGAGAATAGAAGGAGATATTGTAGGAACGGTTTACAAGGTTTAGAAATGGTGAGGAGTGAGCGTCCCATGCCTTTGACAACAACAACGGAAATGCTGAAAAAGGCCCAGGAGCAGGGCTATGCCGTAGGAGCGTTCAACGTGGAGAACATGGAAATGGCCCAGGCCATTATCGGGGCGGCAGAGGAGCTGAAGGCGCCGGTGATTCTCCAGACCACCCCTTCCACTGTGCGGTACGCCGGCACCCACCTGTACGCCGCCAACGTGAGAGCCTTGGCGGAGAGGACGGATGTTCCGGTGGCCCTCCATCTGGACCACGGGGACAGCTTTGCCCTGTGCGTCCAGGCTCTCCGCTCCGGCTATACCAGCGTGATGATCGACGGCAGCAAGCTTCCCCTGGAGGAGAACATAGACCTCACCCAACAAGTGTGTGAGATGTGCTCCGCGGCGGGGATTCCCGTGGAAGGGGAGATTGGCCGGGTGGGCGGCAAGGAGGACGATTTGGAATCCGACGGCGGCTACACCGTCCCCGAGGAGGCGGTGCGGTTCGAGAGGGAGAGCGGACTGTTCAGCATGGCGGTGGGCGTTGGCACGGCCCACGGGTTTTACAAGGAAGAGCCCCGGCCCAGGTGGCGGGGGTAGGCGTGGACGGCCAGAGCTGGAGCGCCATCCCGGTGGACACAAGGGGAAACGTTCTGTGCCCCACCCCTCTCTGGATGGACACCCGGGCAAGGGACCAGTGCCGCCGCCTGGAAGAACGGCTGGGCAGGGAGCGGATCTTCACCTGCAGCGGGAACCCCCTTTCCCCGTCCTACACTCTGCCCAAGGTGCTTTGGTACAAGGAGCGCACGCCCCAGGTCTATGAACGGGCGGAGAAAATTCTCTCGTCCAACGGGTATCTTGTTTTCCGGCTCACCGGCGCCCTCACTCAGGACAAAAGCCAGGGATACGGCTGGGCCTGCTATCAGGTGGGGGAGAATCGCTGGGATAGGGACCTGTGCCGGGAAATGGGGGTGGACCCCCGCCTGCTGCCGGAGATCGTCTCTTGCAGCCAGGTGGTGGGCACGGTGACGGAACAGGCTGCCCGGGAGACGGGACTGCTTCCCGGAACGCCGGTGGCGGCAGGGGGCCTGGACGCTGCCTGCGGCACCCTGGGGGCGGGAGTGATTCACCCTGGGGAAACCCAGGAGCAGGGAGGGCAGGCAGGCGGCATGAGCATCTGCCTGGACCGGGCCCAGCCCGACCCGCGGCTGATCCTCAGCGCTCACGTGGTGGAAGACCGGTGGCTCCTCCAGGGAGGCACCGTGGGGGGCGGCGGCGCCCTGAACTGGTTCCAGAGGGAGTTTGGCGGCCTGGAGGGGATCTGGGCGGAGCAGGAGAGGACCAGCCCCTTCGCCCTGCTGGACAGGGCCGCGGAGCAGGTGCCTCCCGGCAGCGAAGGCCTGGTGTTCCTGCCCTACCTGGCAGGAGAGAGAAGTCCCCTGTGGGACAGCCATGCCAAAGGGGTGTACTACGGGATCGACTTCTCCAAAACAAGGGCCCATTTTGCCCGGGCCTGCATGGAAGGTGTGGCCTATTCCCTGCGGCACAACCTGGAGGCTGCCCATCAGGCAGGGGCATGGACAGGAACTCTGCGGGCCATGGGCGGGGCTGCCAACAGCCGCCTGTGGACTCAGATAAAAGCCGATGTCACCGGAAAGCCCATTCAGGTGCCGGCATCGGACGCCGCCACCGCCTTGGGCGCGGCCATGCTGGCTGGGGTGGGCGTGGGCGCTTACCGGGATTTTGACCACGCCGTGTCCCAGACTGTAAAGGTCACACGGGAGCACCTTCCCCGGGAGGAATTCCGGGAAGTTTACGAACATGGCTACCGGCTGTACCGGCAGCTGTATGAGGATCTGAAAGAGACAATGCACAAGGAGGCTTTGTAAAATGAAAGCAGCAGTTTTGCATGGAAACGAGGATCTCCGCTACGAGGAGTATCCCACCCCGGAGACGCTGCCGGGCACGGTGAAGGTGAAGGTTCGGGCGGCGGGCATCTGCGGCAGCGACGTACCCCGGGTGCTCCACCATGGAGCTCATTTCTACCCCGTGGTGCTGGGACACGAGTTTTCCGGCGACGTGGTGGAAGTGGGGGAAGGGGTCACTTCCCTCAAGGTGGGGGACACGGTCTCCGGCGCCCCCCTGCTTCCCTGCATGAAGTGTGAGGACTGCCAGCAGGGCAACTTCTCCCTGTGCAAGCACTACGGGTTCATCGGCAGCCGTCAGCAGGGCAGTTTTGCCGAGTATGTGGTGATGCCTGAGCAGAACGCCATCCCGTACGACCCCTCCATTCCCTACCAGCAGGCCGCCATGTTCGAGCCCTCCACCGTGGCGCTTCACGGGGTGCTGTGCAACCACTACCAGGGGGGCGGCTGTGTGGCCATCCTGGGCTGCGGCACCATTGGCATTTTTACCCTTCAGTGGGCGAAGATCTTCGGCAGCCGGAAGATTGTGGCCTTTGACATGGACCAGGGCCGTCTGGCGCTGGCCAAGCGCATGGGCGCCGACGAGGTGATCCACACTGGGGAAGAAGGTTACATGGAGAAAGCCAAGGCTCTAACAGGCGGTCACGGCTACGACTACGTATTCGAGGCGGCCGGCAATCCGGCGACCATGCACATGGCGTTTGAGGCCGCCGCCAACAAGGCCCATGTGTGCTTGATCGGCACTCCCCACAAGGACATAACCTTCACCCCTGCCCAGTGGGAGCTGATGAACCGGAAGGAATTCCTCCTCACCGGCAGCTGGATGAGCTACTCCGCTCCCTTCCCGGGAAAGGAGTGGAAGCTCACCGCCCACTATTTCGCCACAGGCCAGCTGAAATTCGACCCGGAATTTCTCTACAAGACCTACCCCATGTCCCAGGCGGCAGAGGCTTTTCAGGAGTTTCACCATCCCCAGCAGGTCCACGGCAAGATTATGCTGGTCAACGAATAAATGGAAGAAATATTACATAGAAAGAAGGAGTTCTCTATGGCATGGATTGACCCCAAGAAAGTACCCAAGCGGGTTTTGGCAAACGGAAAGCAAGTTCCCTGCATAGGCATGGGCACCTTTGGTTCCGACCGCTTTACCCCTGAACAAATCTCCAACGCGGTGGCTGGGGCCATCCGCTGCGGTTACCGCCTGTTCGACTGCGCGTCCGTCTACGGCAACGAGGCCCAGATCGGCCAGGTGTTCGCCCAGGCGTTCCAGGAAGGGGTGGTGAAGCGGGAAGAGCTGTTCATCACCTCCAAGGTGTGGAATGACATGCACGGACAGGGGGATGTGCTCCTCTCCTGCGCCCAGACCTTGAAGGACCTGCAGCTGGACTATCTGGACGCCTACTTCGTCCATTGGCCCTTTGCCAACTATCACGCTCCCGGCTGTGACGGCGACTCCCGCAGCCCCGACGCCAAGCCCTTCAAGGTGGAGGACTTTATGGCTGCCTGGCGGCAGATGGAGCGGCTGTACCACATGGGCCTGGTGAGGAACCTGGGCATGTCCAGCATGACCATTCCCAAGCTGGAGGCGGTGCTGCCCCTGTGCAGTGTGAAGCCCACTCTCATTGAGATGGAGCTCCACCCCGGGTTCCAGCAGCCGGAGCTGTACGACTACGTGGTGGCCCACAATATCCAGCCCATCGGGTTCTGTCCCATCGGCAGCCCCACCCGTCCCGACCGTGACACCACCCCCGAGGATGTGTCCGACATCCAGATGGAGGAAGTGGTGGCCATCGCCAAGGCCCACCAAGTTCATCCCGCGGTGATCTGCCTGAAATGGGCGGTCCAGCGGGGACAGATCCCCATTCCCTTCTCCATCCACGAAAACGAGTACGTGAGCAACCTCCAGTCCACGGTGGAGGACCCCCTCACCCAGGAGGAGATGGAGACCCTCCGCAAGGCCGACAGGAACTGCCGCCTTATCAAGGGCCAGGTGTTCCTGTGGCCGGGGGCGGAAAGCTGGCACGACCTGTGGGACGAGGACGGGGTCATTGTGGAGTGAGGAAACGCCTTTAGGACCATGTTCCGGAACAAGAAAAGAAGAGCTGCCGCGGTTCATTGCGGCAGCTCTTTTCATGTTCACGGTGGTTTTCAGCGGGGCAGGGGAGAGGCGGTGCTCACCTCATCGGTCGTCTGCTCCACATCAGAGACATCGCCGGCGGAATCCTCTCCAAAATGGGAGCCTTCCAGCTGGGTGCCGAACACCTGGTCGTACTGCTGGCAGAAGGCGCGGAAAACGTCCTGGATGAGCACCTCTCCTGTTTCGCCGTCCACCAGCTCATAACGGGAGGCGGGGGAGTCGTAGAAGAAGTCCGAGTTTTCCGTGTCGTACAACTGGAAAAGAAGCACATTCCACGTTCCACCTAGGTCCAGGCTGTCCAGGTGGGCTTCCCGGAACAGGTGCTGGTTTCCCTGGTAGACACTGAAGCCTTCCGCATAGGCGTTGTACTCCTCTTCGGGGGCAGAGGTGTAGACGGCTGCCAGCTCCTCGTTCTCATAGCGGTGCAGCTCCACGGGGCGGTATTCCGTGTCCCTGGTATAGAGGCACCATGTGGTGAAATTCTCACTTGTGTCGGGCATGGGGCAGATGTACCCGTTCACCGGGTCGGGAGTTCGGTCTATATCGGCGCTGATGCGGTAGTCCAGCTTCTTCCGGCCGGCGGCCAGGTAGTTTTGGCTGGCATATACCCGTCTTGTTCCCAGGTCTATGGTAAATTCCGCCGTCACCCGGTTAGACGCGGGATTTTCCCCGTTGGACGATACCGTGGCGGGAGAGTATTCGTACAGGGTGAAAATGGCCTGGCCCACACCTTCCGGGAGAGCCTGGAAGGTGTAGGTCACATGGTAGAGCCCGTCATCTGCGGGTACGTCCGGGTAGGAGGTGAAATTTGAAAAAGGATAGGGCGACTCGGGAAGGATTTCCCCGTCCGGGGTGGTGAGCTGTCCGTAGTATCCCAGGCGCTGGGTTGCCTGATCCAGCTGGGAATAAGGAAGCATCATAGTGGACGCAAGGGAGCCGAACTCCGGCACGGCCGCCTGGATGGTGATGCAGGAGGGGGTGGCTTCCACCCGCTTCAGGGTGATGCCGTTGTCCTCTGTCTCCAGGTCCTGAATCAGGGAACGGCTGGTGTCCACGGTCACAGGGAAGCCGCCGTAAATATCGGTGGTCAAATTGGCTCCTGAATAATTGGTGAGACAGGGCATTTCCAGGGTCACGTCCAAGGTTTCCCCGTGGCGGCGTTCCTCCGGAAGCTGGAAGATCCAGGAGACGCTGTACAAGCCATTCTCCTTCTGGGCGAAAAGGGCAGACTCTCCTAGAGACTCCGCCTGCTGCCCGTCCACATACACAGCCAGCGTGTCCGTGGAAGGGTCGTAGGGGTCAGCATAGGTGGAAAGGGGTGGATTTTCCTGGTCCTCCAGATACAGCTCCGCCTCCATATGGAGATAGAGCCTGTCGCACCAGGCGTCCTGCACAATCAGGGTGCCTCCGCCACCGACCAAGGTTTGGGGCTCAAAGGGTGGAATCTCCTCCAGGACTTCCTGTTCCTGGTTCACATGGCTCTCCTGGTCCCAGGGAGCGGGAGAGGGCTGTTCTTGGTCCTCCCGATGAAGCTCCTGGAAGATCTGCCCTACGCCGGGGAGGCTTTCCACAAACACCGGGTTCGCCAGGTAGGCTCCATACACCCCCACGGCCGCCACCAGCAGGAAGGCCGCGAAAGCGGCGCAGGCCCGCAGGGCGGACTGGTAGAAGGGGCGGCGCTTCACCGGCAGCTCGTCGGGCAGGTCGTCCAGCGCAGCCCGCACGGCCTTCAGGTAGGACTCCGGGGGCTGTTCCACCTGGAGCTCCCGGGCCAAATGTTTGCGAAACCGCTTATCCCGTTTCAGGTCATTTCTTTGCATGGCGCGCCACCACCTTTCCCTGTTCCCGTTCTTCGTAAGCTTCCCGGAACTTTTTCCGCCCGTGGGAGAGCCGCTGCTTCACGGCCCCCTCGCTGATGGAGAGCATTCCGGCAATGTCCTTTACGGAAATGTCGTTTAAGTAAAAGAGAGTTAGTACCAGCCGGTCGTTTTCCCCCAGTTCGTCCAGCACCAGCTGCACGTCCAGAGAGGTTTCCCGTTCTTCCTCTGCGCCGTCCTCCGGCAGGATCTCCAAAGGCACCAGCCCCTTCTGCTGCCGCAGCAAATCATAGCAGCAATTTATCAAAATGCGGGTCAGCCAGGTTTTGAAGTACTTTGGCTGCCGCAGGTCGCTCAGTTTAAAAAAGGCCTTGCACACGGTTTCCTGCACCGCGTCCTCCACGTCTTCTTCTCTGTGGAGGATGGCCTTTGCCGCCCTGTACAGGGCCAGCTGGTTTTGCTCGATCAAGGCCACAAAGGCGGCTTTATCCCCCCGCTGGGCCTTTCGCACCAATCGTTCCAAAACATCCTCCTTTGTTCCCCGGGGCAAATCCCCGCAATTTTCCCGTGTCGTCCATTAGACATGGAACCCCGGGGAAAGGTAAGCTTTTTTCAAAAATATTTTCCCGGCCTGCCTTCTGTTTGGAACAGGCCGGGAAAGTGCCTTAATAGGGCTCGAAACAGAGATTCAGGTCCACGCTGCCCGAAATGCCCGGCACCGTTCCGCTGGCGGAATACTGCCAGATGCGGAAGCTGTAGTACAGGCTGGGGGCGGGCTGGTATTCCGCGTACCACAGCGGGTAGTCCTTCAGCTCCTCCAGGTTAAAGGCATTGTAGGCCATGTGCTTGTTGGTGTACACACAGGCCTTGCGGCCGCTTTCCTCTATCCGCTGGCAGAATGCCTTGGCGAAGCTGGTCACCTCTTCCCCGGACATGTTGTAGGCCCGCAGGTCTTCCGCGGGAAGGTCCTGGCTGGGGATGGGCGTCTCCCAGTCGAACACCACAGGGTAGGAAAGCTCCCGGCCGTTTAATGCCTCCAGCACAAAGTCCGCTTCCTCTTTCGCCTCCTCCTGGCTTACCGCCTGGGAGAAGAAATACACCCCCACCTTCAGGCCCGCGTCCAGGGCGCCCTGGTAGTTTTCCTCAAAGGTGGCGTCCAGGTTCAGAAGACCTTCCGTCATGCCCCGGTAGCCTATGCGCAGGATGGCGAATTCCATCCCTGCGCCTTTCACTGCCTGCCAGTCGATGGTCCCCTGGTGTTCGGAAACGTCCACGCCCATCACCGCCCCGTCATAGGTGAGGAAGTCCCCCTGTGCGACAAACTGGGAGGTGTCGTAGGTGTTCAGGGCAATGTCAAACTTGGGCGCCAGCCGCTCGCCTTCATATAGGTCGTTTACCAGTACCATATCGTCCGGGATCTGGGGCCCGGAGGGTTCCGGGGCAGTCTCGGTTCCGCCAAACAGGGACAGAACCACCACCACCGCCACCACCACAAGTGCCACGGCGGCGCTGGCCGCGCAGACTCTGGGGTCCATGGCGGATTTGCTGCGATGTCTTGCCATAAAGCCTCCTAAACTTGGTTGTTCCGGAAAAACGGGGGAAGCGCTGCAAAATCTGTGCTTTGCGGCACTCCCCCCGAAAAGGTCTTCTTATTTCTGATAGTTTTTCAGCGCCAGGGTGATGGGCACGCTCTGGGAAATTCCAGGCACGTTGCCCTCCTTGGTGTACTGCCACATGCCGAAATTGTAGTAGAAGCTGGGCTTGGACTGGTACTCCGCGTACCACAGGTCGTAGTTGGTCAGCTTGGAAAGGTCCAGCTTATCGTAGGCCATGCTTTTGGTGGCGTAGTAGCATGTTTCAAACCCTGCCAGCTCCACCTTGCTGCAGAAGGTGTCGATAAACCCGGTGACCTGTTCCCCGTTGCACTGGACCGTTCGGGAGGACTGGTCCACGCTGCCGTCGTCCTTGGTGTCGTACTCCCAGAAGAAGGCGATGGGGTAGGTGACGTTGTAGCCCCGGATCTGTTCCAGCACAAAGGTGGCTTCCTTGTCCGCCTCGTCGTTGGTGACGGCTTTGGAGTAGAAATACACTCCCACGGGAATGTTGGCGTCTGTGGCGCCGGTGATGTTCTCCTTGAACTTGTTGTCCAGCACAATGTTGCCGTCGGTCATCTCCCGGTAGCCCACCCGGATCATGGCGAAGTCCACGCCGCTTTCCGCCACCTTGGCCCAGTCGATCTCTCCGGCCTTGTAGTTGACGTTGATGCCCACATAGGAGTCGCCGCCCTCGTAGGTGATGACCCCGTTGCCTTCCGCCCGGAAGTCGTCCAGCTTGTAGCTGTTGGTGGGGATGTCGTAGTAGGGGATGGTCATGTCGCCGTCGTTTAAGTCGTTGACGCTCAGGGTGCCGTCCTCGTTGTGCTTGAGCACCTCCACCGAGCTGATCCGCGGCCCCCGGGCCAGGATCACAGCGGAAACAGCCACAATGGCCACCACCAGCAGACAGGTAATCCCCAAAAAGAGATTGCGTTTTTTCATGGAATCCATCTGGTCTTCCACTCCTTTTCCAAAATAGACGTTTTCTATAGATGTACACCCGTCCTCAGCGGGGCGGATCTGGAGTTCTTTTATTCCGGAGCTTTGCCACATTATACACGAAAACTGTCGAAAAGGCAACCGGGGGAAGGCATTTCCTCTCATTTCCATGGAGAGAGATTGAAAACTTTTTGTAAAGACGGCTTTCAGAAAATGCATGCGCCCGGGACGGGAGAAGGAGTTTACAAGGATTTTCTTTGACAATCCCCCGGTGGAGCGCTATAATACAAGATTGAAGAAAAGGTTATCGCACAAAAGGAGAAACAGCCATGAGCGATCTGGAACAGGGCAAACCCCGGGAACTGATCCCCCATTTTACCCGGGAACTTGGCAGAGCCGTCACGTTCCTTCACCGCAGCCGCAATCGGTTTATGTCCGAGCGCCTACGGGATTTGGGTTTTTCCGGGGCCATGTTTCTCATTTTGCTCTATATCGAGCGCCATCCCGGCACCACCCAGGACAACATTGCCAACCACATGTTCATTGACAAGTGCAATGTGGCCCGGCGCACCAAGAAGCTGGAAACTCTGGGCTATTTGTACCGGGAGACCGACCAGAACGACCGCCGCCAGAACAACCTGTACCTGACGGAGAAGGGCAGGGAGCTGGTGCCGGTCATCCGCTCTTACCTGGCTCAGTGGGGGCATTCCATCACCGCCAGCCTTACCGACGAGGAGTGCGCCTCTCTCCTGGCCCTTCTCACCAAAATGACCGGCCAGGACCGGAAATGACTTCTTCGCAGGCAAGCCCCGAGGGAAAGCGCCCCTTCCCTTGGGGCTGTTTTTCTGCCCGGAGATTCCCGTTCCCGGACAGGGGAGAGCTTCTCCCGGGAAAAAACCAGGGGGACTGCCGTGTTTCACGACAGCCCCCCGTTTTCGGGAAAGCCCAGAGCTAATTTTTAGAACAGAACAGGCCCCAGCCGGCACCACAGTTTCCGGAAGAAGGGCAGCTCTTTCTCCAACAGGGCGGCCATGCGCGTCCACTCTTTCTGGAAAAGGGCCGCTTCCTCCCGGGTGAGCACGTGCTGGCTGAACCTGGCTTTCAAGGCCAGGTCCTCCAGGCCGGCGGGCAGCTCCTCCTGCCAGGTGGGAAGGGACTTCTCCGCGGTGTTCCGCAGCTCCAGCAGGGAGGCGTACAGTTCCAGGACGGCCTTGTTCCGGTCGGGTTGGGAAAACCGTTCCCGGCGGGAGCGGAGCAGCAGCTTCCGCCGAAGGAGCACTCCTCCTGCCAGCAGGGCCGCCCCTCCCAGAACGCCTGCCAGAACCGGCAGCCATCCGCTCCGGGACGGGGAATCGCCGCCCGAACCGGGGGCGGGAGAGGAGGCTTGAGCCGTAGGTGAAGGCTGGCTGGCGGGGGAGGTTTCGGGGTCGGAAGACGGGGAGGGAGCAGGGCTTGCCGTGGGGGAAGGCGTAGGCGTCGGGACGGGAGTGGGCTCCGCCGGTTCCGTCATGGGGCGGGCGTTCTCCGTGGCAGCGGGAGCGTCCGGTCCGGCGGGGGTCACTTCCACCGGGACCCAGCCTGTGCCGCCAAAGTAAACTTCCACCCAAGCGTGGGCGTTGTAGTCGGGCACGTCCACCCAGCCTTCCTCTCCGGAGGGGACGGCGTACCCTTCCGCGTACCGGGCGGGAATGCCCATTGCCCGCAGCATGGCCGCGGCGGCGGAGGCGAAATGGACGCAGTAGCCCTGGCGGCTCTCAAAGAGGAAGTACTCCACAAAGTCCCGGCCCTCCGGGAGGCTGGGCGGGGTCAGGGTGTAGACGCACCGGCTTGCCAGGGTGGCGATCACCTTCTGAATCTGGGAGGCGGTGGAAAAGGCGTCGTAGTAGGACTGGGTGTAAACGCCGTTTTCCTCCAGGAATTTCAGCAGCGTCTCTCGAAGCTCCTGGGGCAGCTGGGTGTAGTGATCGTAGACGAACCGGTTGTAGCTTTCCAGGGTGCGGCACAGGGACTGCTGCTCCTGGGTGAGGTAGCCCGCCGCCTCTTGGGGCAGGGTCCACAGCTCCCAGTTCTCCAGGGAGCCGACGCTCCCGTCCTGATTGTACAGGCCCTCTTCCAGCAGGACCGAAAGGTCGTAGGCGCCTGTGCCCTGGCTGCTGTTTTTGCCCTCCTGGTTCATGAACCCGGTGAGCACCCCGTTGACCACCCTTTCCGGATAGAACAGCTGCTGGGCATTGCCCCAGGCGTCCACCTGGTAGGTGGAGGTGCCTCCCCAAAACCGGGCGGATTCCAGAAACCCGTCGTCCACATAGGCCAGGGCGCTTTCATCCACGCTGGTCTGGACCAGCCCGTAGGGCGTGTAGGCGCACTGGGGGTTTGCGTTCACGTTTTCCACGGACAGGTGGTAGGAACCGCCCTCTTTCTGGTCGAAAACGGTCTCCAGCCGGTCCAGCATGGCCTGGGGATGTTCCTGGCCCAGCAGCTGGCGCAGCTCTTCTGTCTGCTGAGAGGGAAGCTTTTCCCAGCTGGTGCCGGTGTACACGCTTCCCACAAAGCTTTTCAAAAACTCCTTCTGCTGGAAGGAGTCCGACTCCGACTCTTTCCATTGAAATTTGACCCGGAGCATGGTTTCGCCGGTGTAGGTCCGGGATCCCAGGGAGGACAGGTTCACCCGGTTGTTGCCGCTGCCCACGCCCCCCTGAAAGGGAATTTCCCACCGGATGCTGGTGAGACCCTCCCACAGGTCCGTGGCGATTTGGGGGCGCTGATAGGTGGAAGGGGGAACCAGCCAGTAGGTCAGGGCCATGGACAGAGCCCCCACGCCCAGAAACAGCAGGAGCATGGCCGGACGGGCCGCGCCGCTGCCTCCGGCGTGGAACCTGCCCCGGTCCTCCAGCAGCCGGTGGCGTGTCCCGAAGGAAGGGGAAACCAGCAGAAGCACGGCCCAGAACAGCAGCAGCGCCCCCAGAAATGGGGTGGGAGGGATCCGGGAGATGGCCAGAGGCACCAGCAGCAGGAGCCCGGTGAGGCAGAAGGACCCCAGGGCGCTTTTCCGCTCCACCAGAAGCCAGCTGAGGCAGAAGAGGAAGGGAAACAGAAACAGGCAGAAAAACCAGGTGCAGTTTTCCCCTATCTCCTGCTGGGTGAGCCCGTTCTCCGTTTCCAGGAAGGGCAGAGTAATCCCCAGCTTGTCCTCGTAGGCGGCGAGCACCAGGTTTACCGTGTAGGCGCAGCCCTGGAGCAGGTTTTGAAAATGGCTCCACACCGCTGCTGCCCACAGCACAATCGCCCCCAGGGAAAAGATCCAGGAGGCGTGTTTGGACAGAAACAGGAAGAGAAAAAACACCAGGCACACCCCACCCACAAGGGCGGCGGGCAGGGGGTGCACCGGCACCTGGAAGGTGCCGAAAAGACACCCTAAAGCTCCCAGGCTGCCCAGCAGAAGCAGGGGCCCGAAGAACAGGCTCTGGGCGAGACTGCCCGGTTCGGAGCAGAGAACCCGGGGCTTGTCCAGCAGGGAGCGGCGCGTCCCGGTTTCTTGCGATTGCTTGGCCAAGAGCGGCACCTCCTTACAGGGTCAGGCCGTTGAGGCTTTGGGGAATTTTGCCAGGCTTCAGCAGGACACGTTCCAGGGCCGCGGGCCGAAGCTCTCCCGGAAGCTGCTCCTGCTCCGGCCGGGTCTGGATCACCGTCAGCCGGGCGCTGGGGAATTTGTTCTCCAGGGTCAGCAGGGGCTGGGTCTGGGGAGCATGGCACAGGTAGATCCCATGGGCGATCCCCGCGGGCAGCGCATCCTCTCTCAAGGAGGGGAGAGGCATCTGGCGGCCGGAGGCCAGCACCTCCTGCCACAGGGGGATCAGGTCCTGAAGCTGGGCCACCTCCCGGCACTGGAACTGCCCCTTCTGAGGCAGCCAGTACACCACCCGGTGGGCGTGTTCCCCCTCCGCCAGAAAGCTGGAAAGGCTGGCAAAAGCGTCCAGCAGAGCGTCGGCCTCCAGGCTGTCCCCGTTCAGGTCCAGCAGGAACAGCAGGTGGTCCGACAGGGGCAGGCCCAGCTCTTTTACAAGGGTACGGCCCAGTTTCTGGGAAAGCTTCCAGTGCACCCGGGAAAGCCTGTCCCCCTCCTGGTAGTCCCGCAGGGCGAACAGCTCGGTGGGGTCGTCCCCAGGCTTTTTCTGGGAGTACCGTTCCCCCTCGCTGTCCGGGGTGGGGGAATCCCAAAGCTCCAGTTCCAGGCGGTGAACAGTGGGCCAGAAGTAGGCTGTCACCTCCCGGGGACCTTTCAACGGCAGGGCAAACAGCCCCAAATGGTCGCATACCCACAGGCGCTCCACCCGGCAGACTACCTGGCCGCAGGTCCGGGAGGTGAGCTGATGCTGAAACAGCTGCCGCTGGGGACCGGCGGTGAACAGAAAGCGTTCCCGCTCCCGCTGGCCGGTGAAGGTGTTGCGCACGGTGAGCAGGGCCTTTACCCTCCCGCTGGAAAAGGGGGTGACGTTCCACACCTCCAGCTCCAAGGGGATGGAATCCCCCTTTCTGGCACCGGGAACGGAGGGGGTCCCTCCACCGGCGGAAAGGACGGTTCTCACCCCCAGCATGGAGGGCAGAGACACCGCCAGAGACACCACCGGCAGCAGCAGGGACAGCACCAGCAGATACAGGGAGAGATACCCGTTAAAGCAGATGAAAAAGGCGATCACGCACAGAAGCACCAGAAAATAGGTCACTCGGCATTTCCACATGGGGGCTTCCTCCCTTCTGACACACCCGCCACGGTTTACACCAGCTTGGGCTGGGGCACAGAGTCCCACACCTCCGAAAGCAGGGCGTGAGGGGTGCGGTCGCTGAGGCGTGCCTGAGGATCCGGTGTGATGCGGTGTTCCAAAACATTGTAATAGAGCAGCTGCACGTCCTTGGGCAGGACGTAGTCCCGGCCTGCCAGCCAGGCGGAGGCGCGGCAGGCCCGCACCAATGCTGCTCCCGCCCGGGGGCTTGCCCCCAGCCGCAGCAGGGGATGCTGCCGGGTAGCGGCGCACAGGCTGGCCACAAAGTGGTAAAGGTCCTCGTCCACGTGGACTTGGGCAGTCTCCTGCTGCATCTGGCACACCTCATCCAGGGTGACAATCTGCCGCAGGGCGTCCACCGGACGGGGGCCTTCGGTCTGCTTCAGGATCAGAATCTCCTGGTCCAGGGAGGGGTAGCCGATGGACAGGCGCATCATGAACCGGTCCAGCTGGGATTCCGGCAGCAGCTGGGTGCCGGCGGAGCCCACCGGGTTTTGGGTGGCGATCACCGTAAAGGGCCGGGGCAAAACGTGGCTGACACCATCCACCGTGACCTGGCCCTCCTCCATGGCTTCCAGCAGGGCGGACTGGGTTTTGGCGCTGGTGCGGTTGATCTCGTCCGCCAAAAACAGGTTGCACAGCACGGCGCCGGGCCGGTAGGAGAAATTCCCCGCCTCCCGGTCCCACACGGAAAAGCCCACCACGTCGGCGGGGAGCACTTCCGGGGTGAACTGCACCCGGTTGTAGTGGAGCCCCATGGTTTTGGAAAACGCCAGGGCCAGGGTGGTTTTCCCCACCCCGGGGTTGTCCTCCAGCAGGATGTGGCCCCGGGCCAGAATGGCCATAAGCACTTTGCACACCACCACGTCCTTGCCCAAAATGGCCCTGCGCACTTCGTTGATCACCGCCAGCGCTTTGGATTGCAGCATGACGTTTTCCCTCCTTGCTCGTTCTCTTTCAAAAAATCTCCCTGAATGCCTTTCCCGGAAACGGGCCTCTGTCCGCCAAAAGGGGAAGGGTGGGGGAAGGGCCTTTGTTCTCAAAGGCCTTCCTCAAAGGCCGTTTTCGCTATTATACTTCGCTATTATACTATATTCTGGGGAAAAGGAACAGAAAAATCTCCTCCCCTTTGGAAAAAGGACGAAAAAATCTGGCCGTTTCCCAGGAGGGCGAAAGGGAAAGAAGGGGCGGTTTTTCCCCCGCTGGCGGGGAAAACGCGGGGTTTTGGGTCGAAATATTTTTTTGAAAAACGGTTGACAAAGGGCCGGGGGGATGCTATATTGAACACGTATTCTGATAGCACGAAAGATGAACTCACAGCTTTTGTAAGTCATTGGACTGTCTGAATGATTTACACAAGCTGTGAGTTTTTTTAAACAGCCACAGGTCTCCCTCTTCGGTGAAGCACAGCCTTCCAACATGCCGGGAAACCGGTTGCCGGCGCTGCTAGCATAATACGATCTTACACTAGGAGGTGCCGATTTATGAACGGTACAGTCAAATGGTTTAACGCAGAAAAGGGTTATGGCTTCATCTCCAACGACGAGGGCGGCGACGACGTGTTCGTGCATTTCTCCGCTATCGTGGCTGACGGCTTTAAGACTCTGGAAGAGGGCCAGAAGGTCACCTTCGAGACCGAGCCCGATCCCAAGAACAGCGCCAAGCTGCGTGCTGTGAACGTCCAGAAGATCTAAACTTCAAAAAAGGCAGGGGCCGGCCTCCCGCGCGGGGCAGGGCCCTTGTTTTTTTGAAAAAATTTCCCCGCTTTTTTAAAAAAAGTTCTTGACATCCGCCAGGCTATCCCTTATAATGAACAAGCGCTCGAAAAACGGGCGAAAAAAGAAGATGCGGGAGTAGCTCATCTGGTAGAGCGCCACCTTGCCAAGGTGGAGGTAGCGAGTTCGAGCCTCGTCTTCCGCTCCAGGAAACGGTACACGGTCTGTGTGCCGTTTTTTTGTGTTTTGGCCGGCTGGACGTGGTTTGGGATGGGTCTGCATTTGTCCCCAAATATTTTTACAAAAATGCGTTGTACGTACAATTTCTTTGTGATATGATGGGGCAAACAGCCGGGGTGTTCCCCCGGTGCATTTATGGAAGGAGTGAGCTGCCATGAAAGTGAGCCGGGAAGTGCCCGTGAACGCCTACCGGGCGGGGGAGGGGCTTTTGCCTGCCTATCAAAAGCTGGTGCGGGAGGTGGTGATCCCCTACCAGTACCGGGTGCTGGAGGACAAGGAGGAGGGCGTGGAAAAGAGCCACGCGCTGGAGAATTTGCGTCTGGCCGCCCGCAAGAACCGGGGCGAGGAATTTACTGAGGAATTTTACGGCATGGTGTTCCAAGACAGCGATGTGGCAAAGTGGCTGGAAGCCGCCGCCTACACCCTGGGGCAGTATCCCAACCCGGAGCTGGAGCGGGAAGTGGACAATGTGATTGAGCTGCTGGGGAAGGCCCAGCAGGAGGACGGGTACCTGAATTCCTACTTCACGGTGAAGGAGCCGGACCGGAAATGGACCAACCTGCAGGAGGCTCACGAGCTCTACTGCGCCGGCCATTTGATGGAGGCTGCCTGCGCCTATTATGAAGCCACCGGCAAGGACAGCCTGCTGAAGATCATGGAGCGCAACGCCGACTGCATCTACCGGCAGTTCACGGAAAAGAACACCCGGGGCTACTCCGGCCATCCAGAGGTGGAGCTGGCACTGCTGCGGCTGTACCGGGCCACCGGCGATGAGCGCTACAAGGAGCTGTGCGCCCATTTCCTGGACGTGCGGGGCCAAAAGCCCAACTATTTTGCCCAGGAGCGGGACGCCCGCCAGTGGCGGCTGTGGGCTTCCTCCGCATTTGACGGCTCCATCAACACGGATTACAACCAGAGCACCCTGCCGGTCCGGGAGCAGAAGGACGCGGTGGGCCATGCGGTGCGGGCGGTGTACCTGTACACGGCCATGGCGGATCTGGCAGGGGAGGACGGGGACGACACCCTGAAAGACGCCTGCCGTGCCTTGTGGGAGAGCATTACCCAGCGGCGGATGTACGTGACGGGCGGCATTGGCTCCACCGTGCTGGGAGAGGCCTTCACTGTGGACTACGACCTGCCCAACGCCACGGTTTACGCCGAGACCTGCGCCTCCATCGGGCTGATCTTCTTTGCCCGGCAGATGCTCCAGCTGGAGACAAAGGGGGAGTACGCCGATGTGATGGAGCGGGCCCTGTACAACACAGTGCTGGGGGGCATGCAGCTGGACGGCAGGCGGTTCTTCTACGTGAACCCCTTGGAAGTGGTGCCGGGGATCTCCGGCAAGGCGGCCACCCAGCTTCACGACCTGCCCCAGCGTCCTCCTTGGTACGCCTGCGCCTGCTGCCCGCCCAACGTGGCGAGACTGCTGTCCTCCATTGGCAGCTACGCTTACGGAGAGGGGGACAACACCTTGTTTGTTCACCTGTACCTGGGTGGAACGGTGGAGACCTCTCTGGGGTACTCCCTGGAGTGCCGCACGGACTATCCCCGTCAGGGAGAGGCGGAGTTCCTCTTCCACGGGGAGCAGGAAACCACCCTGGCCTTCCACATTCCCGCCTGGAGCCAAACGGCCACCCTCACCCTTAACGGGAAGGCTCTGGACCTGGCTTCCTGCCTCCGGGACGGCTACGCCTACGTGACAGGCTCCTTCAAGGAGGGGGACAAGCTCTGTGTGTCCTTGGACATGACACCCTACAAGGTGTACGCCAGCAGCAAGGTCCCGGCGGACACAGGCTGCGCCGCAATCCAGAGAGGCCCTGTGGTCTACTGCGCCGAGGGGGTGGACAACGGGGGCGATGTGCTGTCCCTGTCCCTGAAGCGTGACGGGGCCGTCACGGAAAAGGAATACGATTCCCAGCTGCTGGGCGGTGTGGTGCCCCTGACTGCGGAAGGGTGGAGAACCGTTCCGGCCCAGGAGCTGTACAGCCGCCAGCGCCCCCAGCGGGAGCCGGTGGAGATCCGGCTGGTGCCCTACTACACCTGGGGCAACCGGGGAGAAAACCAGATGCGGGTGTGGCTGCCGGAAAGCTGAGCCCGCCTGATAAACTGAAAAAGGACCGGGGGGCGTTTGCCCTTCGGTCCTTTTCGCATGGGTCACCGTTACAGCTGGTCCAGGAAGTAGGCGCTGCTCCCGGCGAACAGCCCCCGGCTGTCCCGAACCTGCACCCGGAACCACCCTTCTTTTCCGTCCAAGGGAAACTCCGCCTCTGTCAGGCTCTCCCCCGGGGAGACCACTACCTTGTAGGAGTCCCGGTGCTCCAGTGTAAGGAAGATCTTTTCCACCGGGGAGGTCTTTACCTTCACCACCCCGTTTTCCAGGGAGATCCCCCGCAGCTGGGGCCCCTGGGACCAGTAGAACCGGCCGTCCTGCAGCGCCTCCATCACAGAGGGGTAGGTCAGCTCCCGGGCGGCGATCATCACAAAGCCCCCAAAGGAGTCGTTTAAGGGGTGACCCAGGGGGAACCGGTCGTGGTTGTCGTCGGTGGCCAAGGCCAACAGCCGCTGGCCGCTGCGGAGCATCTCGTCGTAGACCTGGGGATTGAAGCCGTACAGGCCGTCGTGCTCGCAGCCGTGGTTGTAGATCTCCATGGCGAACAGCCCCTTCAGCCCGCTGTAATCCCGCCAGTCCTGAAGGGACCAGTAGGGGTGGTTGTAGTTGACCAGAAACCCCAGCCGGTTCATCCGGGCAATGTACTGGTTAAGCCCCTCCAGATCCCCGTAGGCGCACTCCGGCAGGGGAGAGGCCTGCTTTTCCCCGGCGTTCTCCTCAGGGTTTGTGTCCAGCAGGTTCAAGTGGTAGGTTTTGGCAACGGGCCAGGGATGGTCCGGGGTGCGCTCCTCCGAAAGGTCCACCTCCAGACCTGCCAGCGCCAGGAAATCCTCGTCGTTAAGCTCTGTGTGGTGGGCGTATTTCCGGTGGTCTGTAAAGGCCACAATGGAGTAGCCCTGGGACTTGTAGGCCTCTTTCATCTGCTGGGGGGTGAATTCCCCGTCGGACAAGGTGGTGTGGCAGTGGAGATTTGCCTTGAAATAGCCGGACTCCGGCAAAAGAATTTGATTTTTCATGAATAGGACCTCCTGCTCTCTTGAAAAGACCATGGGCTGACTTGCTGGAAACTATTGTAGCACAAAAAAGAAGAAAGAGGACGAAAATGCCCTCTTTCTTTTTTGTTTTACGGAGCCGCCACTTCCACGCAGTAGTCCTTTTTCCCGCAGTGGGAGCAGGTGAGCTTTCGGGTTTTCGGGGTGTGCTTGGAGAAGAGAAACTCCTTCACCCTGGGCCTGAACCGGGTGCCGCAGGCGGGACAGAGGTACTGGGTGTTCCGGTAGTAGTACCGGGTGATCAGGGCGCTGATCATGCCAGCCAGAAGGAGCCCCGCCACAAAGGGCTGCCAGATCCCTTTGACAATCCAGAGGACCAGCCCGGCAATCTCCAGCAGATCCGCCAGAATCCCCCAGGCGATCATCACTCCGTGAATCTTCCGCAGTTTTCGTTTGTTTTTCATAAGCTGTTCCATGTCGGAAATGGAATTGACCGGGATCTTTTCCGCGCTTTTCAGGTTCTCCTCCAAGGCACGGATGGCCTGCAGCTGCCGCTGCCGGTCCTGGATGTCCTCCTCCAGCGCCGCGGCCTGCTGCTCCAGCAGGAGTCCCAGCACCTTGTCGGCGTTCTGGCTCTCCAGGATGCCCTTGATGGCCTCCAGGGAAAGCCCCATGGTTTTCCACAGGCAGATCCGCTGGAGCTTGCCCAGGTCTTCCTGAGAATAGAGCCGCCTGCCTCCCTCGCTGAGCTGAGAGGGGGGCAGCAGCCCTTTTCCGTCGTAGAACTGGACCGTGCGCACGGAGACTCCCGCCAGTTTGGCCATGTCCCCGGTGGTGTAAAGCGACATAGAACTCACCTCCTTGGCTTCAGCATAGCTCATGACCCAGGGTCACAAGCAATAGGTCACCCTGGGTCACATGGTCATTTTTTTGAAAAAAGCCGGGAAAATGCAAAAACCGGAAGGGGCCGAAGCTCCTTCCGGCGGGTTTGCGTTACAGGTCGCAGGCGCACTCCTCACATTCGGTGAGCTCGCCCACAATGGGGGTGGGGTCAATGCCCTGGCGCTTGTAGTAGTCGGCCACGGCAGCCTTGATGGCCTGCTCGGCCAGCACGGAACAGTGGACCTTTACCGGCGGCAGACCGTCCAGGGCCTCCATCACCGCTTTGTTGGTGAGGGTGAGGGCCTCCTCAATGGTCTTGCCCTTGATCATTTCCGTGGCCATGCTGCTGGTGGCGATGGCCGCCCCGCAGCCGAAGGTCATGAAGGAAACGTCGGTGATGACGCCACCTTCCACCTTGATGTACATCCGCATAATGTCGCCGCACTTGGGGTTTCCCACTTCTCCCATGCCGCTGAAATCCTTCATCTCTCCCACGTTCCGGGGATTTGCGAAATGGTCCATAACCTTTGCGCTGTATGCCATAAAGAATCGTTCCTTTCTCTATTTGATGGTGATAAGCTCAGTTCATGTAGGCGTCGTAGTTCACTCTGCCGGTCTGGATGGCGTCCCACAGGGGGGACATGGAGCGCAGCCGCTCAATAATGGGAGGCAGGGTCTCCAGAATGTAGTCGATGTCCTCCATGGTGTTGTAGTCCCCGAAGGACAGCCGCAGGGAGCCGTGAGCCACTTCATGGGGCAGGCCGATGGCCAGCAGCACGTGGCTGGGATCCAGGGAGCCGCTGGTGCAGGCGGAACCGGAGGAAGCGCTGATGCCTTTCAGGTCCAGCATCAGCAGCAGGGACTCCCCTTCCACTCCCTGGAAGCAGAAGCTGACGTTTCCGGGCAGCCGGTGGACCCGGTCGCCGTTTAAGCGGCAGCGGTCGATTTTCAGGATGCCGTCGATCAGCTTGTCCCGCATGGCGGAAAGCCGTTCCCGGCGCTCCGGGATGGTGGAGCAGGCCAGCTCCATGGCCTTGGCCAGGCCCACAATGTAGGCCACGTTCTCCGTGCCGCCCCGCTTGCCCCGCTCCTGGGCGCCGCCGTCCATAAAGTTCTGGATCACCACGCCGGTGCGGATGTAGAGGGCGCCCACGCCCTTGGGAGCGTGAAGCTTGTGGCCGGACAGGGACAGCATATCGATGTTCTGGGCTGCCACGTCGATTTCCACGTTGCCCACGGCCTGGACCGCGTCGGTGTGGAACAGCACCCCGTGCTTGCGGCAGATGGCGCCGATCTCCGGGATGGGCTGGATGGTGCCGATCTCGTTGTTGGCGTACATAATGGTCACCAGGCCGGTTTCCTCCGTAATGGCGGCCTCCAGCTCCTCCGGCCGCACCAGGCCGTCCTCGTGGACATCCAGATAAGTGACGGTAAAGCCTTCCTTCTCCAGAGCCTGGCAGGTGTGAAGCACCGCGTGGTGCTCGAAAGCGGAGGTGATGATGTGGGTCTTGCCCTTCTTTTTCAGGGCGCGGGCGGCGCCTTTGATGGCCCAGTTGTCGCTTTCGGTGCCGCAGCTGGTGAAGTAGATCTCTCTCGGCTGGGCGCCCAGACAGTTGGCCACAGTGGCCCGGGCCTCCTCCAAAGGCTTTTTGGCCTCCTGCCCCAAGGCGTACAGGCTGGAGGGGTTGCCGTATACTTCTTTATAAAAGGGGAGCATCGCTTCCAGCACTTCCGGGGAAACGGCAGTGGTGGCGGCGTTGTCCGCGTAGACTGTTCTGTTCATGGAATAACCGTCCTTTCTCTTGCGCGTTCTATGGATAAAACAGGGGGCGGTGCTGCCCGTTCCCCCCGCAGTTGTTTGGGACGAGTTAAATATACATCATTTTAGTATACTTTTCAATACCCAGAGAGAGCTTTTCCAAAATATTTTTCCCGGTCTTTCCGAAACGCCGGCGCCACTGGGAAAAGGGCGGCGGGGGGAAGAATAAACCTGGAAAGCGGGGCCCAAACTAGGAATATCTGGAAAGGCCTGGACCTTGCGGCTTGACAGGTCCGGGGCAAAACGGTACAATATCTGTATTACCCGGGGAGGATGTCCCCGGTGCGTGGTCCCCAGGCAGGCCGGCGAAGGGCCTTGCCCCCGGGGGAGCAGCCGCGGCCCAGCCGTGGCTTTTCGCTTTCGCCAGAGCCTTGGCTGCCCGGGCGGAAGACTGATTGAGGCATTGCCGCGGCTTTGGCCGCGTGTCTTTATTTTATAGAACGGAAAAGGGGCCGGCAGAAACGGAAACAGGGGAGCAGGGAAGCTCCCGCGGCCCGGGAATCGGGAACGGAAGGTGAGCGCCGGAAAACGTGTGTCCGGGGCTTGCGCTGCCGAACGCCTTTCGCGTCCCAAAACCGCTTGGAAGGCGGAAGTCCCGGGGAGTTGTCTGCCTCTTTCACGGAAACAAGTGTTTTTAAAAGACCACTTCGCGCAAGGAGGAACAATACGTGGCAGAAAAAGAGAAGAAGAGTACAAGAACCCGCCGCCTCCCCTCTGTGGGGGAGCTGGGCCGCCAGCAGGACCAGGTCCTGAGCGGCGCTGAGAACGCACCCAAGATCGGGAAGATTGCCGGGCCGAAAAAGACCGCGGAGAAGAGCGGGCAGCGCTCCCGGGCCAAGGCGGAAGGAAAGCAGGCGGAGGCCAAGAAGAGCCCGGCCAAAAAGGCGGAATCCACCAGGAAGGCGGAGGCGAAAAAGCCGGCGGAAAAGGCTGCCTCCGGGAAAAAGCAGGCCAGCGCCGGGCGCAAGCCCGCCAGCCGGCCGGGGCGCAAGGCCCAGTCTTCCGCCATCAGCCAGACGGCGGCCCAGGTGGAAGCGCTGAAGGCTCAGCAGGAGGCCCAGGAGAAGCGGGCCGCGAAAAAGGGCCGGGGCCGGACCAAAAAGAGCGCCAAGCCCCCCATCAGGGTGTATTTTTTGGGCGGCCTCAACGAGATTGGCAAAAACTTTACCCTGTACGAGTGCCAGAACGACATGATCATCGTGGACTGCGGCCTTTCCTTCCCCGACGAGGATATGCCCGGCGTGGACAGCGTGATCCCAGACTTCACCTTTGTGGAGAAGAACCGGGACAAGATCCGGGGCGTGGTGATCACCCACGGCCACGAGGACCACATCGGCGCGGTGCCCTACCTGCTGAAAAAGCTGAACGTGCCCGTCTACGGCACGGCCCTGACCATCGGCCTGATCGAGGGCAAGCTGAAGGAGCACAACCTCACCGGCTCCGCCAAGCTTCATGTGACCCCTGCCGGGTCTCACATCCAGCTGGGCTGCATGGACGTGGAGCTGATCCATGTGAACCACTCCATCGCCGACGCGGTGGCCCTGGCCATTCACAGCCCTGCGGGAGTGGTGGTTCACACCGGCGACTTTAAAATCGACATGACCCCCGCCGAGGGCGGGATGATCGACCTGGCCCGGTTTGCCGAGCTGGGGAAGGAGGGGGTTCTGGCCCTGCTGGCCGACTCCACCAACGCGGAGCGTCCCGGCTACACCCAGACCGAGCAGACGGTGAACAACTCCCTGGACTCCCTGTTTATGCGGGCAGAGGGCAAGCGGATCATTGTGGCCACCTTCGCCTCCTCCATCAGCCGGGTGCAGATGATCATCAACTGCGCGGTGAAGTACGGGAGAAAAGTGGCCCTTTCCGGCCGGAGCATGGTCAACGTGATGGGCATCGCCAGCGAGCTGGGATACCTGAACGTTCCCGACGGGGTCCTGGTGGACCTGAACCTGATCAACCGGTACGAGCCCGGCCAGCTGGTGCTTATCACCACCGGCAGCCAGGGCGAGCCCATGTCCGCCCTGACCCGCATGGCCTTCTCCGACCACCGGCAGGTGGCCATCAACCCCAACGATTTCATCATCATCTCCGCCCGGCCCATCCCCGGCAACGAAAAGACTGTGGGCGCCGTGGTGGATGAGCTTTTGAAGCAGGACTGCACCGTCATTTACGAAAGCATGTACGAGGTGCACGTGTCCGGCCACGCCTGCCAGGAGGAACTAAAGCTGATGCAGGCCCTCACCCGGCCCAAGTATTTCATCCCCGTGCACGGGGAGCAGAAGCACCTGCGCAAGCACGCCGGCCTCTCCATGATGATGGGCGTGCCCCGGGAGAACATTTTCATCGGGGACATCGGCAACGTGCTGGAGCTTTCCGAGGACCACATGAAGCAGCTGGGGGACGTGCCCGCCGGCAGCGTGATGGTGGACGGCCTGGGCGTGGGCGATGTGGGCAGCATTGTGCTGCGGGACCGGAAACACCTGTCCGAGGACGGCCTGATTGTGGCGGTGTGCTCCATCGACGCCGCAAGCGGCCGGGTGGTGTCCGGACCGGACATTGTCTCCCGGGGGTTTGTGTACGTGCGGGAATCGGAAGCCCTTATGGACGAAGCACGGGATCTGGTGTATAATACACTGGAGGAATGTGCCCGGAACCACGTGCGGGACTGGAGCGGCATGAAGCAGAGCATCAAGGATGAGCTCTCCCGTTTCCTGTACCAGAAGACCCGCCGCAGCCCCATGATCCTGCCCATCATCATGGAGGTGTGATTCCGGGGAACGGTCCCTATTGAGTCAAGGCTGACGAGGAAGTGAGGCAAGGTGCGAAGGAAAAAGGTATGGGTGGTTTCCCCCCTGCTGTATCTCATGGCGGCGGCGATGGTGCTGATGGCCCTGGCAAGCTGGCGCTACAACAAGATCCTGTTCCTGGTGGAAGGCACGGTGGCGGTGCTTTCGGTGCTGGCTGTGCTGGTGTCCGATTACCTGTACCGGCGCAACATTTCCACCACGGTGAAGAGCGCCCGAAAAGTGCTCAGCGGCGAGGAGGAGGCCGCCTTTCAGGCCTTTGCCCTGCCGGTGGCGGTGGTGGCCCCGGCGGGGGACATTGTGTGGGCCAACGAGGCCTTTGCCGGCGCCCTCTGCGGAGGGGGCAGCTTCCTGGGGGACAACGTGCTGAAATATATTTACCCCAAGACCTTCCGCCAGGTGATGGGGGAGCGGGGCGCCGCGGTGAGCCACAACGGCCGGGAATACACGGTGTATGGGGCCCGCACGCAGGGAGGGTATATCCTCTACTTTGTGGACGACACCTACTTCAAAACCGTGGCCAAGGAGTACCGGGAGCGCCGGCCTGTGGTGTGCCTGGCTTCCTTTGACAACCGGGACGAGCTGGTGCGGGACAGCTTCGGCGGGGACGACTCCCGCATTACGGCGGAGGTGGACGAGGTGATGCGCCGCTGGGTCATCCAGGAGATGCACGGCTTTGTCCGCCGGCTGGACAGCAGCCGGTACCTGTTCGTGGTGGATGACGCCCACATCGAGCAGGCCAAGCAGAAGCGGTTCCACGTGCTGGACGAGGTGCGTACCATCCGCAGCGCCCGGAACAACATGAGCGCCACCATCTCCATCGGCGTGGGCCGGGGAGCCAAGGACATCGCCGAGAGCGAACGCTGGGCCCGGCAGGCCCTGGACATGGCCCTGGGCCGTGGCGGCGACCAGGTGGCCGTCAAGCAGGAGGGGGATGCCTACGAGTTCTTCGGCGGCCTCTCCAAGGGCGTGGAAAAACGGGACAAGGTGCGCACTCGAGTGATTGCCGCCACCTTGTCAGATCATGTGAAGGCCAGCGACCAGGTGTTTGTCATGGGCCACAAGAACTCCGACCTGGACAGCGTGGGCAGCGCCGTGGGCGTTTGGGCGGCGGTGCACAAGGGCCTGGAAAAGCCGGTGCACATTGTGCTCAACCGGAACCAGACCCTGGCCGGCCCCCTGGTGGAAATGACCGAGAAGGCCTACCCCGGGGAGGCCCTGTTCATCAGCCCCCTGGAGGCCCTCCAGTCCGTTACGGAGCGTTCCCTGCTCATTGTGGTGGACACCCACTCCATCAACTTTGTGGAGAGCCGGGAGCTTTTGGACCGGGCGGCCCGTGTGGTGGTCATCGACCATCACCGGATGATGGTGACCCACATCAAGAACGCGCTGATCTTCTACCACGAGCCCTACGCCAGCTCCGCCTCGGAGATGGTGACAGAGCTAGCCCAGTACATCAAGGCTTCCGCCATCGACGGGGCAGACGCCCAAGCGCTGCTGGCGGGCATTATGCTGGACACCAAGAATTTTGTGCTGAAAACCGGCGTGCGCACCTTTGAGGCCTCCGCGTTCCTGCGGCGGCGGGGGGCGGACACCGTGGCGGTTAAGAAGCTGTTTTCCGATTCCCTGGAGACCTACAAGCAGAAGGCTCAGCTGGTGTCCGGGGCGGAGATCTACAAGGGCTGCGCCATCGCCACCTCCAACTGGGAGCACGGGGACCTGCGGGTGGCCGCGGCTCAGGCGGCAGACGAGCTGCTGTCCATTATGGGGGTGCGGGCCTCCTTTGTGCTGTACCGCTCAAACGGGGACGTGAACGTTTCCGCCCGCAGCCTGGGGGATGTGAACGTGCAGGTCATTCTGGAGGAATTCGGCGGGGGCGGCCATTTCACCATGGCAGGCGCCCAGCTGAAAAACATCACCGTGAGCGACGCTCGTCGGGCGCTGATCCGGGAATTGGACGACAAGCTGGAAGAGAGCTCGGTGAAAAACTGAGCGAAAGTATCCGGCGGCGGGGAAACGGCCCGCCGCCCTGTGAAAGGAAGGGAACACCATGAAAGTGGTATTGCTGCAAGATGTAAAGTCCATTGGAAAAAAAGGGGAACTGGTGAATGTGTCTGACGGCTACGCCCGGAACTTCCTGCTTCCCAGAAAGCTGGCCAAAGAGGCCAACGCCCAGGCCATGAACGAGCTGAAAAACGCCGAGGCGGCCCGGGAATACAAGATTAAAACCGAGACCGACCACGCCAACCAGTGCGCCCAGGCCCTCACCGGCAAGACCCTGAAGATTTACGCCAAGCCCGGCCAGGGCGGGAAAATCTTCGGCTCCGTCACCCCCAAGGAGATCGCCGAGGAGATCAAGCGCCAGTTCGGCATTGAGGTGGACAAGCGGAAGGTGGTCCTCTCCGGGGACATCAAGGCCTTTGGCACCTACCAGTTTGAAGTGAAGTTCTACGCCGGCATCACTGCCGCCATGAGCGTGGCAGTCTGCGAGAAAAACTGAGAGCGGCCCCCTTGGGGCATGTTTCGGGAAAGGAGATCCTTGCCATGGAGTACGGACCGGAAGGCTATCTGGATACCCAGGCCCAGCCGGGGATGAATATGCCCTTCAGCCTGGAGGCGGAGCAGTCTGTGCTGGGAGCCATTTTGCTGGAGCCCTCCTGTCTTTCTACCGTGGTGGACATCCTGCCCCGGAAAGAGTATTTCTACGCGGTGAACAACCGGCTGATCTACGGCGCCATGGTGGAGATGTTCGCCCTGGGCCTGCCGGTGGATTTTGTCACCGTGCTGGAACGGCTGAAAGAGGAACAGGAATTCGACGAGGCCACGGGGAAGGTGTACCTGACCCAGCTGGCTCAGCTGGTGCCCTCCATTTCCCACGTGGAGACCTACGCCAAGATCGTCCGGGACAAGTACGACCTGCGCACCCTGATGCAGGCTGCCCGGGGCATTTTGGACGACGCCACCTCCGGGGAGCGGGAGACCTCTCTGCTGCTGGATTCCGCGGAGAAGCGGATCTACGACATTCGCCGGGGAAAAAGCGACCAGGGCCTGCAGCCTGTGCGGGAGATCCTTCTGGAAACCTTCGACCGGCTGGACAAGCTGAATTCCGCCGACCGGGACAAGTACAAGGGTCTGCCCACGGGGATTAAGGAACTGGACAACACCATCACCGGCCTGAACCGCTCGGACCTGATTGTCTTGGCGGCCCGGCCCGGCGTGGGCAAAACCAGCCTGGGGCTGAACATCGCCCGGCACGTGTCGGTAACCGCCGGCCGCCGGGTGGCCTTTTTCTCCCTGGAAATGGGCCGGGAACAGCTGGCTTCCCGTCTGCTGGCCAGCGAGGCCCTGGTGGAAGGCACCAAGCTGCGTTCCGGCGACCTGACGGAAGCGGAGTGGGCCCGGCTTATCGAGGCGGGGGACATTCTCCGCCGGGCGGACCTGTATTTTGACGACAGCCCCGGCCTGACGGTGCTGGAGCTCCAGGGCAAGCTGCGGCGGCTGGACCATGTGGACCTGGTGATTGTGGATTACCTGCAGCTGATGACCGGCACCCGCAGGAACGACAACCGAGTCAACGAGATCTCGGAGATCACCCGAAATTTGAAGGTGCTGGCCAAGGAACTGAACGTGCCGGTGATAGCCCTTTCTCAGCTGCGCCGTCCCACGGAGCGCACCAAGGACCACCGCCCCGGCCTTTCCGAGCTGCGTGACTCCGGCTCTATCGAGCAGGACGCAGACATTGTCATCTTCCTGCACCGGGAAGCCTACAACGCCACCAGCGAAGGCGGCCAGGTGACCGAGGACATGGACCAGAACGCGGCGGAGATTATTGTGGCGAAAAACCGCCACGGCGAGACAAAACCCATCCCTGTCCACTGGCAGGGTGAGTACATGCGATATACATCCCGGGAGGTCATCCGCCATGAGTAAGCCGCTCAGGGGAGACCTTTCCGGTTTACCCCAGCAGGGACTGGCGGTGGTGGGGTTCTCCGGCGGGGCGGATTCCACTGCTCTGGCCCACTGGCTGATGGGACAGGTGGACCCGGCCCGGCTGGTGCTGGCCCATGTGAACCACCAGCTGCGAGGGGAAGAATCCCAGCGAGACGAAGCCGCTGTCCGGCAGTTTGCCGGACGGTTCGGGCTTCGCTTTGCTGTTTTCCGGGAGGATGTGGCCGCCCTGGCCAAACGGGAAGGCCTGGGGCTGGAGGAGTGCGGAAGACAGGTGCGGTACCGGTTTTTCCACTCCCTGGCAGCGGGGGAGGAGGATCGGATCCTCACTGCCCACAACGCCAACGACAATGCGGAGACCGTGCTGCTCCACCTGTGCAGGGGGGCGTCCCTGCCGGGGCTGCTGGGCATTCCCTACTGCCGTGGGAAGATCCTCCGGCCGTTTTTGAAGGTGTCCCGGAGAGAGATCGAGCAATACTGCCGGGAACAGGGGCTTTCCTACGTGACGGACAGCACCAACCTGTGCCGGGAGTACGCCCGGAACCGGCTGCGCCTGGAGGCGGTGCCCGCCCTGGAGGAGGTGAACCCCGGGTTTCTGGAGGCGGTGTCCCGGATGGCGGAGACACTGTCCCAGGACCAGGCGTTTCTGGATGGGGAGGCCCGGGCGCTGCTGGAGCGGTGCCGGGTGCCCTGGGGCCTGGACGGCCGGCTGCTCCGGGAAGCGCCGGCCGCCCTGAAAAGCCGGGTTCTGCTGGCCTTTTGGGAAGAGCGGGAGGGCCCTTCCCTGGAGAAAAAACATCTGGACGCCCTGTACCGCTGTTTGGAGCGGGGCGGGGAAACGGACCTGCCCGGAGGCGTCCGGGCCAGGATGGCCCAGGGGGTGCTTTCTTTGGAGGGCCCGGAGCAGCCGGAGCTTTTCTCTGTGGATGCGGCCCTGGGCAGCACCCTTCTCCCCGGGGGAAAGGAGCTGCTTTTGGAGGTAAAAACCCTTCCGAAGGGGCCGGATAGGCCAAAAATTCATAATTTGTTATTTAAAAACGCTTTGGACTATGATATAATTACAGGCAATTTGAGGGCCCGCTCCCGGCTGCCGGGTGACCGGTTTTCCCCGGCGGGGCGGCGGGTGTCCAAAAGCCTGAAGCAGCTGTTTCAGGAAAATAAGGTCCCATTGTCCCAGAGAGACAGGACCGTCCTGCTGGAGGCGGACGGGCGCCTGGCGTTCTGCGAGGGGGTGGGGCCGGCGGAGGGGTTCCAGGTGACGGACCGCACAGAGCGGGCGCTTCTGGTGGAGCTTCGCCAGAGAGAGTCAGCTTGAGAAATTGCGGGAATAAGGGAGAAATGGATATGGAAATGGAACGGGATATGCGGCAGGATATTGAAAGCGTTTTGTTCACCGAGGAACAGATCCAGGAGATCGTCCGGCGCATCGGCGTGGAGATTTCCCGGGACTACGCCGGAAAGAACCTGCTTTTAGTCAGCGTGCTGAAGGGCTCTGTGGTGTTTATGGCAGACTTGATGCGGGCTATCACCATCCCCACCCGGATTGATTTCATGGCAACCTCCAGTTACGGCTCCGGGGTGAAGACCTCCGGCGTGGTGAAGATCCTGAAGGACCTGGACCTGGAACTGGCGGGGTACGACATTGTCATTGTGGAGGATATTCTGGACAGCGGCAAGACCCTGAACTACCTGATGGACCTGCTTCAGTCCCGGGGTCCCAAGAGCATTCGCATCTGCACCCTGTTCGACAAGCCGGAACGCCGGGAGGTGGAGGTTTACCCCACCTATGTGGGCGCTCAGATCCCAGACGCCTTTATTGTGGGCTACGGCCTGGATTTCGACGAAAAATACCGCAACCTGCCCTTTGTGGGGATTTTAAAACCCGCTGTGTATGAATAAAGGGCCAAGAAAGCGGATAGAGTTTTACTGAAACTATAGGAGGACACATTCTTGGACAGCAATCAAAAAAAGATTCGAAACCTGCTGCTGTATATCGGGATTCCCGTGGTGGTGCTTTTCGTCATCATCTTCCTGTTCAGCAACAGGACGCCCCAAACGGTGACCTACAAGTATTCCGACGTGATCAACTTCTTTGAAAGCCAGGAAGTGACGGAATACAAGCTGAACCTGGGCACCGGCGAGATGGCCATCACCCTGGAGAACGGCGACAAAGTCAGCTACGTGCTGCCCAGCGTGGATCTGTTCTACATGGATGTAAAGGAGGACATTGACCAGTATAACGAGGAACATCCTGAGAACAAGATGGTCCAGGACATCATCCGTCCTGTGGAGACCAGCTGGTTTATCAGCCTGCTGCCCACCCTGATTCTGTTTGCCGGGCTCATCATCTTCTGGATGATCATGATGCGCAGGCTGGGCAACAGCATGGGCGGCGACAAGCAGATGAACTTCGGCAAGGCCAAGATCAAGCAGATGAGCGACGAAAAGCGCAAGACTACCTTCGCCGATGTGGCCGGCGCCGACGAGGAAAAGGAAGAGCTGCGGGAGATTGTGGAGTTTCTCAAAAACCCCAACAAGTACAACACCCTGGGCGCCCGCATTCCCAAGGGCGTGCTGCTGGTGGGCCCTCCCGGAACCGGTAAAACGCTGCTGGCCCGGGCTGTGGCCGGCGAGGCGGGGGTGCCCTTCTTCTCCATCTCCGGCTCCGACTTTGTGGAGATGTTCGTGGGTGTGGGCGCTTCCCGTGTCCGGGACTTGTTCGACAAGGCCAAGAAGAACCACCCCTGCATCATCTTTATCGACGAGATCGACGCCGTGGGCCGGCAGAGAGGCGCCGGCCTGGGCGGCGGCCACGACGAGCGCGAGCAGACCCTGAACCAGCTTCTGGT
>CALWCD010000017.1 GCA_944376265.1 uncultured Clostridia bacterium
TCCGTTTCCGCTTTCGTTTCCAAGCAAAAAACCTGCTCTGGCTTAATTGCCGGAGCAGGTTTTTCTACAGGCTGAGGACAGCTTCGGCTGTCCTTTTTTTGCGCCATTGTTACGGCTGGGAGGGGGGCTCTGACCCTTCCAGAGTGGCGCCGGGGTAATAGTGGGCGAGGATCTCCCGGTAGTCCGCCCCCTGCTCCGCCAGAAACATGGCCCCTGCCTGGCTCATTCCCACTCCGTGGCCCCACCCCCGGACGGTAAAGGTAAAGACCCCCTGATGGTAGGAGCACTGGAAACAGGCGCTGCGCAGGCCGAAGGCTTCCCGCAGCTCCTCCCCGGTGCAGGTCCGGCCTCCCACCTGGGCGCTGGTCACGTACCCCGAAGGGGAGATCTCCGTCCCGGAAATCCAGGATTCCTCTTCGCCGGAGAAGTCCGCCTCCCCGGGCCAAAGGCCTTGGGCGGCCTGGCGCAGCTCTTCCCCAGTCAGGGTCACGGTGGAAAGGTACCCGTTGGCGAAGGCGTCCCCTGGGCTTGCCGCAGACTGCAGGTAGGGGAATTCCTGCTGCCACACTTCCTGGGAGGAGGCGGTGTTCCCTCCGGAGATGGCGAAAAACGCCGCGCAGATGGGCGCTCCCTCCCAGGTGAGAAGCTGCCCTTTTACCGAGGCTGCCACATCCTGAAGCTTCTGGTAATAGGCGGGGAAATCCTCTCCCCAGCGCTCCTCCATGGCGGACTGGGGCACGTATACCAGCCACTGGGAGCTGTCGCAGGCAAAGTCCGCCCTCTCCCCGGTATGATGGTCCCGCTGGTAGGAGTAGAAGGTGTACAATGCCACGGCCTGGGCTTTCAGCGCCTCTTCCGGAGCGAACAGGTCCATCTCGCAGGCCAGGGCAGCCGGGAGAAATTCCTCTGCGCTCACCTGAAAAGTCTCTCCTGTGGCGGCATCGTACAGGGTGAACAGGTCTTCTGCCTCCTCTTCCTCCGGGAGGGGGGAGCCTTCCGGTAGGGAGCGTTCCTCCAGAAAACCAGGGGCCTCTTCCCCGGAAGACGAGGGAGAGGGGCCGGGAGAGGGGGCGCTCTCTTGGGGGGTGAGGGCGTCCTCCCGAAGAAGGTAGGCGCCGTACACCGCTCCTGGGATGAGGGTGAACGCCAGGTAGAGAACGAGAAACAGCACCAGCAGCCCGCGGGTTCTTCTGCGAGTTTGAGGGGACATAACCGCACCTTCTTTTTGCATAATTAAATTCTGTAAATTTCATATTCAAGGGGAGAACTGGAGGGTATTCGGGCAAAAATAAAATTTTACAAAGGGAATCTTGCAAAAAGCCGTTGACTTTCCCTCGTTAGCGGAGTACAATCAAACAATCATCGTTTTGGAAGAAAGGGGAAGCGTTATGCAGCGGTTGAACAATGAAACGCCCGGCAGCACCACCATTCAGGAGCTGTGCGAAGAATATAAACGGAACAACGTCATCACCAAAGAGGTGTACGAGACCCATCGGGTGAAGCGGGGCCTGCGCAACGCCGACGGCACCGGCGTCATGGCGGGGCTGACCCACGTGTGCAATGTTCACGGCTATCTCATCGCCGACGGCGAGAAGATCCCGGACAAGGGCAAGCTCACCTACCGGGGCATCGACGTGGAGGATATCGTCCGGGGCTGCCAGGCGGAGGACCGGTTCGGGTTTGAGGAAGTGGTCTGGCTGCTGATCTTCGGCCAGCTGCCCAACCGCCACCAGTACGACCGGATCTGCCGCATCCTCTACGAGAACCGGGAACTGCCCGAGTATTTTCCCGAGGACATGATCATCAAGGCGCCTTCCAAGAACATTATGAACAAGCTGGCCCGGTCGGTGCTGGCGCTGTATTCCTACGACGACAGCCCCGACGACCAGTCCCTGGAGAACAATATGCGCCAGAGCCTCTCCCTCATTGCCCGGATGCCCTCCATCATGTCCTACGCCTACCAGGTGAAGCGGCGCCACTTTGACAAGCAGAGCATGTTCTTCCACCCCTACGAGCCCGACCACTCCACCGCCGAGGCCATTCTCAACGCCCTGCGGCCGGACCGGAAGTTCACCAGGGAAGAGGCTAAGCTGCTGGATCTGTGCATGGTGCTCCACGCGGAGCACGGCGGCGGCAACAACTCCACCTTTACCACCCGGGTGCTCACCAGCGCGGGCACGGACATTTACTCCGCCATCGGGGCTGCCGTGGGGTCTTTGAAGGGCTTCAAGCACGGCGGCGCCAACCACCAGGTCCGCATGATGATGGACGACCTGATGGCCCACGTGCAGAACTGGGAAAACGAGGACGAGGTGGAAGCCTACCTGGAGAAGATCCTGCGGGGGGAGGCTGCCGACGGCAGCGGGCTTATTTACGGTATGGGCCACGCGGTGTACACCCTGTCCGACCCCCGGGCGGTGATCCTGAAGGAGAAGGCCCAGGGGTTGGCCGAGAAAACCGGCTACGACGGGAAACTGGCCCTGTACCAGATGGTGGAGCGGCTGGCCCCCGCGGCCTTTGCCAAGGTGACCGGCAAGGACAAGGTGATCAGCGCCAATGTGGATTTTTACTCCGGCCTTATCTACGAGATGCTGGGGATCCCCGAGGACCTGTTCACTCCCATGTTTGCCGTCAGCCGCATTGCGGGCTGGTGCGCCCACCGCATCGAGGAGCTGACCACCGGCGGGCGGATTATGCGTCCGGCTTACCGGGCTCTGCCCATGAGCCAGAGCTACGTCCCCCTGGACCAGCGGCGCTGAGAAGAATTCTCTTTGGGGCGTGTCCTCCCTATAATCTCTATTGGAAAATGAAAAAAAATATGCTATAATTCAGAGGCCCGGGGAAGAACCCCAGGGCCTCTCCTTTTGGGAGAAATACAGAATAAGGACTAAGTGACATGAAATTTGTAAATGTGGGCAACGCGCTGAAGGTCACCTGTGTGGGGTTTGCCGCCGGGGTGCTGCTGCGCGTGGTGCAGATGCTCTACTTCTTCGACTATGACACCGGGTTTTACACCGACGGCGGCCTGATGGCCTGGATCTCCTTTGGGGTTCCGGCTGCAACCGGCCTTCTTGCGGCGTGGATGTGCTTCCGTTCCCGCCGGTACTTCGGCCCTCATACCCCCCGCCGGAATGTGATGACGGGCGTGGCGGCCCTTCTGTCCGGAGGGGTGCTGCTGTTCTCCGGGGCGCTCCAGTGGATGGAGCTGCAGGCCCAGCCTGCCGCCGACGGGGAATACCGGGTGCTCCATCTGCTGTTTTTGGTCAGCTGCGGGCTGTTCGGCCTGGTGCAGCTGTTTGCCTCCATTGGCTTTTTTGCAGGGAAAAACCACCTGGGGAAGGTGCCCCTGCTGTACCTATTGGGGGTGCTGTGGGGCGTTGCCTACCTGATTTTGGTCTACGTGTTCTACGCCAAATCCTCCTCTGTGGTGGAAAACTTGTTTGCCATTCTGGGAGGAGCCTTCACCCTGCTGTGCCTGTTCTACCTGTGCAAGCTCATGGCGGGCGTGGACGAGGAGGGCGCGGCAAAGCGCACCTTTGTCACGGGGATTTTCGCCGTGGAGTTCCTGCTCACCTACTCTCTCTCCAACCTGTCCCTGCTGCTTCTGGGGCGCTCCTACACCGGGGAGATCCCGGCTTCTGTGCAGCTGTCCACAGCAGTGGTGGCCCTGTTCCTGCTGGTGTTCCTGGTGACGTTCCGGAAGTACAGCCTGCGGCGCACCCCCAAGGGCGGGGTGGAGTCCGGCAGAGCCCGCCACAGCGCCCGCCGGTTCAAGGCAGAATGAGTTTTTTTCTCCATATTTCCGTTAAAGTGGGAAGAATTTGGGGTTATTTTTCTGTCAAACTCTTGTAATATTCTGAAAAATGATTTAGAATAGAAGAAGCTTAAAACCCTATACAATTTTTCAGGAGGTTTTACCAATGTCTGTTAAAGTTGCTATCAATGGTTTTGGCCGCATCGGCCGTCTGGCTTTCCGTCAGATGTTCAACGCCGAGGGCTACGAGGTCGTTGCCATTAACGACCTGACCAGCCCCAAGATGCTGGCTCATCTGCTGAAGTACGACTCCGCTCAGGGCCGCTACGCTCTGGCCGATAAGGTCGAGGCCGGCGAAGATTCCATCACTGTGGACGGCAAGACCATCAAGATCTATGCTGAAAAGGACGCCAAGGATCTGCCCTGGGGCGAGATCGGCGTGGACGTTGTGCTGGAGTGCACCGGCTTCTACACCTCCAAGGCCAAGAGCCAGGCTCATATCGACGCTGGCGCTAAGAAGGTTGTCATTTCCGCTCCTGCCGGCAATGACCTGAAGACCATCGTTTACAGCGTGAACGAGAAGACCCTGACCCCCGAGGATCAGATCATCTCCGCCGCTTCCTGCACCACCAACTGCCTGGCCCCCATGGCTGACGCTCTGAACAAGTATGCTCCCATCCAGAGCGGCATCATGACCACTGTGCACGCCTTCACCGGCGACCAGATGGTTCTGGACGGCCCCCATCGCAAGGGCGACCTGCGCCGCGCTCGCGCTGCCGCTGTGAACATCGTTCCCAACAGCACCGGCGCTGCTAAGGCTATCGGCCTGGTTATCCCCGAGCTCAACGGCAAGCTGATCGGCTCCGCTCAGCGCGTGCCCGTTCCCACCGGCTCCACCACCATCCTGGTGGCTGTTGTCAAGGGCGAGAACGTGACCAAGGAAGGCATCAACGCCGCCATGAAGGCTGCTTCTTCCGCTTCCTTCGGCTACACCGAGGAGCCCCTGGTGTCCTCCGACATCATCGGCATCACCTACGGCTCTCTGTTCGATGCCACTCAGACCATGGTTGCCGATATGGGCGACGGCCTGTATCAGGTTCAGGTTGTCTCCTGGTACGACAACGAGAACTCCTACACCAGCCAGATGGTCCGCACCATCAAGTATTTCGCTGAGATCTAAGTCTCTGCTGAATACCCTTTCAAGCTGAGAAAATCCCCCTGGGACAAGCTCCCGGGGGGATTTTTGCGTGCTTTTTTATTCTGCTGTTTTCTCAAAGCGCCGCCCGTGGGACAGCAGCACCCAGTGGGTCTGCCTCACCCGCAGGAGAATGGTGTTTTTGTCGGCAAAGTCGTTGTGGCCATTGTGGATCCACTGGGAAAAGACCTTTCGCAGCGTGGCGGCAAGCTCCTGGTTTTCCTGACTGCAAAACCAACCCATACTTTCTCCGATTCCCTCGCCGGTGAACCAGTCCCCGCACAGAGCCACTCTGGGATTTTGGCGGATCTGGTCCATCTTTCGGGAGAACCCGTAGGTGATGACGTAAAAACACCCGTCTTGGTAATAGGCGTTTACGTACCGAACTCCCGGGCCATTGGTCCCTTGGGTGGCCAAGGCAACCACGGTGTCTTTCCCGAAGCGCTGTTCCATCACGGTTTCCGCTTCCTGCGGCCAGTAGTTCATGGTGTTTCCTCCTGTTCATCGGGTTCGAAAAGTACCCGGAGCATTCGCTGAGGGTCGTCAAGAAAGTTTTTGGTGATCTGATAATGCTCTGTTTCCCGGTATTCCACCGGGTGAATGGGCCCCTGGCCCAGGAGCAGAATCTGGCCCTGGGGATAGGCCATGAGGATGGGGGAGTGGGTAGCGATGAGGAATTGAGACCCTTTCTGGACCAGCCGGTGAATCTCCGCCAACAGGGTGAGCTGTCGGGCAGGGGAGAGGGCGGCTTCCGGTTCGTCCAAAAGGTACAGCCCCTGGCCCCAGAATCGGCTGTGGACCAAGGCTAAAAAGCTTTCCCCGTGGGATTGATGGTGGAGGGACTTTCCGCCATAGCTTTGGAAAAAGATATCCGGAGGGAGAAGGCTGTTCCGAGAGAGACGTTCCACTTCGCTGGCGGTGTTGTAGAAGCTTTCCGCCCGGAGGAAAAAGCCGTCCTTGGGCCGGTAGGGCCCTTTGTGCAGGGTGAGGTAGCGGTACAGCCCTGAATGGGTGTCCGCCGTGGAGAAATTGAAGTTTCGGGAGCCGCCTTCCGGGTTGAAACCAAAAGCCACGGCAATGGCTTCCAGCAGGGTGGATTTCCCACTGCCGTTTTCTCCCACCAGAAAGGTGACAGGCTGGGTAAGGACCAGCTTGTCCAGCTGGGATATGGCAGGGATGCTGTTTAAATAGTTGTCCTCTTCTGTAAAGGTGGTTACCTTGCGGTCAATACCGTTTATGTACATGGAGGTCCTCCTTGCAGAAAAAGCACCCCAAACGGAGTGCTTTCTCTAGGTTGTGCTTTGGTGCGGCGAGGGAGAAAACTACTCCCAGGTCCGCGCCCCACAGGCGCGTGCGCGGCTTGCCTGGGGTGCAACCCCTATTCGTGACGCAGGGCGTCGATGGGGTTCAGATTGGCTGCCTTGATGGACGGCAGCAGCCCGAACAGCACACCGATAAACATGGAGAACAGCAAGCCCAGGAAGATAAAGGGCACGCTGATGGCCACAGGGGCCTGGGTGAGGCGGGAGACCAGCTCTGCCAGGCCGATGCCGGCTCCCACGCCGATCAAGCCGCCCAGACTGGTGAGCACGGCCGCTTCCGTGAGGAACTGCCACAGAATCCGCCCTTTCTTGGCGCCGATGGCTTTTTTTAGGCCAATCTCCCGGGTGCGTTCCGTCACCGACACCAGCATGATGTTCATCACGCCGATGCCGCCCACCAGCAGGGAGATGCTGGCGATCCAGATCAGCTGCTGGTTGGTGGCGTTGGACAGGTCCTGCAGGTCTCTTGCCTGCTGGAGCACGTCCTCGGCCCGGTACTGGATGTTTTCATTCTGGCTCTGCTCGTTGAGCAGGTCCGCCACCCGGGTGCCCACGCTGGACATGGCCTCGGTGCTGGAAGCCCGCACTGCCACCTCCTGGGGTTCGTCATAGGCGAACAGGGAAGGCCAGATGGAATAGGGCAGGAACACTTTTCCGGCGGTGGGGTTCTGCATGTAGGTGTAGTAGTCCTCGATGGAGTTGATCACCGGCTTGAACTGGTTGGACTCCTTCACCACACCCACCACCACCAGAGCGGTGGAGTTGTATTCAATGGTTTTTCCAATGGGGTTTTCCCCCTGGAACAGCAGTTTCGCCGTGTCGCTGTCAATGATGGCCACCGGGCGGAACTCTTGGAAATCGTTGGGAACAAAGGTGCGGCCCTTCTCCACCACGTAGCGGCAGGTGGAAAAGTAGGCGTTGTCCACACCGTAAATCTGGCAGCCGGAAAGCTCCTTGTTGCCAAAGTAGAAGGAGTTGGAGTACTGCCGCCGGGTGTACACCGCGGCGTCCTCCACCTGGGGCAGCTCCAGAATTTCCTTGTAAAGCTCGTCGCTGACAGGGGAGATGCCCTGAGGAATGCCCTCATTGCCCACATCGTACACGTAGTCGTAATCGGACCGGTACAGCTGAACCCGCACCACGTTGTTCCCGGCGCCGATCAGGTTCTGCTTGATCTGTTCGTTGGTGCCCTTGATGGTGGACACAATGGAGATGATGGACGCAATGCCGATGATAATGCCCAGCATGGTGAGGAACGAGCGCATTTTGTGGGCCCAGATGCCTTGAAAGGAGAGGCGGATATTTTCAATCATTGCAATGCCTCCTCTCAAAAGTTGTACACGGCTATGCCGTCCTGGCCTGTGGCGTTCTGGTCCAGCTGAGAGGAGGAACTTTCTCCGCCGGCGCCGTTCTCTTCAGAATGGGGCGGGTCCTGAGTGCCCTGCACCACGGCCCGCACGCCCTCCTGCACGTCCGTGCCATAGGGGAACGCAATGTAATCCTCCATGGTCAGGCCGCTTTTCACCTCGATGTATTCGCCTCCATAGATGGAGACGCCCAGTTCCAGATACTGTTTGTACAGCCGGTTGTCCAGCCCCGCCTTCATCACGTAGCTGCCGGACTCGTCCTCCCGCAGGTAGGCTTTCCACAGGTAGAGAGCATCGCTGCTGGCGCTGCCCTGCACGTTCAGGGTAATCTCCAGGTACATGCCGTTGGTCAGGCCCTCCGGGTTTTCCACCACAGCGGAAAACTCATACTGAGAGCTGTTGGGGTTTCCCGTGCTTCCGTACATGCCTCCGGAATTGGGGTCCAGGGGATAGTCGGAGATCTCGGAAATGGTGGCGGTGTAGCTCATGCCGTTCTGGTAGCTCATGGCGTTGACCACGTCGCCCACATGGACGCTGGTGAGCAGACTCTCGCTGATGCTCCCCTTAATGGTGAACTGGCCCTGGCCGGAGACCACCAGGAAGGGGGTGCCGTCGGCAGCGGCGGTGTCCACGTCCACCAGGGTGCGCACCACTCCGTCCACCGTAGAGCGGACCGTGGAATTCTCCAGGGTCAGCTTGGATTTCTCCAGGTCCAGCTTGGCCTGCTTGATCTTCAGCTGCAGGTCCTTGATCTCCTGGCGCTTCTCCTCGATGAGCTTGTTCAGTTCGTCCTTGGTGTAACCCGTGCTGTCTTGGTCGGTGCTGGAGGTGCTGCCGGAAGAGCTGGCTTCAAAGATTTCCTCCACAGTCTCCAGGGTGTTGGACCCGGTGAGCAGGTCGGAGACATGGAAATTACCGGAAAGGTCCGTGCCGTCCAGCTGGAAGGAGTAGAGCAGCTTCCCGTAGTTGGAGTTCTCCTCCCGCACCTCGAACACGGCGGCAAAGGGGGAGGTCAGCACGTTGTCGGGGCCGGGGGTGGAACCGGAACCGTCCCCCAGCAGCCGCAGGAGGAAGTCCTTGGTCATCACGCAGTCCTCCGTGCACAGAAACACGTAGGGGTCCTCTGTGGTGCCGCTGCCCGAATAGGGCTTGGAGTCCACATCCAGCCGACGGTACAGGGTCACGTCCGCGGGAGGGATGGTGGGGGAGGGAGTGGGGGTGGGCTCCGGCGTGGGGATGGGCTGGGGATCGGGGTCGGGCACGTCGGGCTTGGGGGTGACGACCGGCGTGGTGTTCTGCAGCTTTTTCAGCTGTTTTTCCGCGTCGTCCAGTTCGATCTCCGCCTGCTTCACCGCCAGATCCTTGGACTCCACGTCCAGCTCCAGCTTTGTCTTGTCGTACTGGAGCAGCGGGTCGCCGATGGCCACCTGCTGGCCCTCTTCCACGTAAATGTCGGAGATGGTCTTGTCGGAGGTGGGGTAGATCTCCTGAAGGGAGTCGCTGGCGGCGGTGCCGGAGGAATAGGTCTGGTCTCCCCAGTACTGGGTGGTGACGTTCATCATGGGAACCACGTCCACCGTGCGCCGGTCAGCGCGATACTGTACGAAAAACCAGAGTCCCAGAGCGAAGGCCACCACCAAAACCGAGGTGACGCTGATGATGATCAGGTTTTTCTTGGCTTTTTTGTTCATGCTCATGTATGATTAACCGTTCCTTTCCCCAACGATGGGACGAAACCGTGGAAATTAAAATTCAGTGCGGGGGATCAAAGGCTTGGGGGCGTCGGGGCGCTTGCCCTTGGGGCGCTGGAAGAACCCTGCCAGATCCGTGGGAATGGGCGCGCCGAAACCGCCGGGCTTGGGGTTGGCGGAGCGGGTTTGCAGGGCGGGCGCCGCCTTCTGGGGAACAGGGCTTTCCGCTGCCTTGGCAGGGGCCGTCTTTCCTTTGGAGGGCAGAGAGAGCTCCACCAGCCGGGGAACAGCCTGACTGCCGCCGGTCCGCCCGCTGGGAGAGCTCTGGGGCCGTGGCCGCCGCTGGGGGGCGGCAGGCGCTGCGGGCCGGGTCCGCTCCACCTGGGGTTCCTGAGGCTTTGCAGGCGCCGCTTTCTTTCGGTCCGAAGCCGCCTTCTGGGGAGCGCCCAGATGGAACTCCTCCGGGGGAAGGAAATCCGGGGGCAGGGAAGGCACGGCCTCTTTCGGCGCCTCCTCCTTGGGAGCCTGGGTCTCCAACAGCTGCCCGTCTCGGATGTGGAGAACCCGCTGGGCGTGCTGGGCGATCTCCGGCTCGTGGGTGATCATCACAATGGTGACGCCTTCCTGGTTGAGCTTCTGGAAAATCTCCATGATCTGTTCGCCGGACTTGGTGTCCAGGGCGCCGGTGGGCTCATCGGCCAGCAGCACCTTGGGATTGTTCACAATGGCCCGGGCAATGGCCACCCGCTGGCACTGGCCGCCGGAAAGCTGGGTGGGCTTAAAGTTTACCCGGTCTCCCAGGCCCACACGTTCCAGGGCCTTGCGGGCAATCTCCAGCCGCTCCTTGCGGCGCACCCCGGCGTACAGCAGGGGCAGGGCCACGTTTTCCAGAGCGGACTGCCGGGACAGCAGGTAGAAGCTCTGGAACACAAACCCAATGCTGTGCAGCCGCACATCGGACAGCTTGGAGTCGCTGCTCTGGGAGATGTCCTTGCCCTCCAGCAGGTAGTTGCCGGAGGTGGGGCTGTCCAGGCAGCCGATAATATTCATCAAGGTGGTTTTGCCGGAACCGGAAGGGCCCATAATGGCCACATATTCCCCCTCCTCCACGGTGAGGGAAATGTCCTTGAGCACCGGTACGTCCAGCTTGCCTTGGGTATAGGTTTTGCAGATGTTTTTCAGTTCCAGCATCATCGCGCCAGGTCCTCCATGGGGGAGCCGGCCAGACTGTCGTCGGACCCGCTTTCCCCGTCCTCCGGATCTTCTTGGGTCTCCGCCATGAGGGCCGTGTCGCTTTCAGGAGCCACTTCGGGCATCACGGCAAAACCGTCGTCCACCACGCCGCCGTCCATCGTCCCGCCGTCAGCGGAGCCGTCCACAGAGCCATCCACGGAGGGGTCTTCCACCGGCACCTTGGTGATGTCGGAAGTGGTGGGGTTCCCCTCTTCCAGCCCTTCCTGGGGCGTGGCAATATAGTCCTCTTCCGTGACGCCGCTCTCAATCTGGTAGCGGTCGTTTCCGGAGTCATACTCACCCAGGATCACAGCCCGTTTCTCCAGGGTGCTGCGGTCGCTTTGGGCCCACACATAGCTGCCTGTGTCGTCGTGGGCAATGTAGAAGGCGGGCAGCCACAGGCCTTCCGGCATGGCGTCCAGGCCCAGGTCGGGCTGGATGTACACATGCTGCCCCAAAATAAGCCCGTCACGGCTGGAGAGGGTGACGTAGAAGTTGTACTTGGAGCTTTGCTGGCCGCTGTCTCCGCCGCCGTAATAAACGTTATTGTTGTTGTTCTGGGCGGGTTCCGTCTCAATGGTCTCAATGATGCCGCTCCACTGGGCAGAGCTGTCCACACGGGAGTAAACCACTACGGCTTGTCCCTGGTAAAGCGCTCCTACATTCAGCTCGGAGATGGTTCCCTTTACCCGGAAGTCCCCAGAGGAGAGAATGCTGATAAAGGGCTTCTGCTGGCCGCTGGCGTCGGTGGTGGGGGTCTCGTTTATTTCCTTTACCGTGCCTTCCACCTCGCTGTACACCTGAGCGTTGGCCAGGGAGTTGTTGAGCCGGTCGATCTCCTGCTGCTTCACGTCGCTGTTGTATTCCTCGGTCTTAATCTGCAGCTCCACCGACTGGATCTGCACGGTGTAGGAATACTGCTCGTCTTTGCCGGCGTTCTTTTTCTCCTTCTCCAGGTCGGACTTCTGGTTCTTCAGGGTCGTGATGCGGTTGGAAATGCTCTCCAGGTCCAGCTTGGCCTGGTCCATCTGCATCTGCATCTCGGCGGTGTCGTAGCAGAACAGGGCGTCTCCCACGGTGACCTGGTCCCCTTCGGTGACATAGATCTCCGCCACGGTTTTGCTCTCGTCCTTTTTCACGTCGTAAGTGGCCTGGGGCTCCACCACTCCGGAGAAACGGAGGGAGGACCCGGAGTTCAGCCCCGCGATATTCGCCACAGATTCCACATAAACCGGGGAAGCGCCGGCAGCGCCCCACAGGTTCCGCAGCCAGAAGAACCACAGGCAGAAAGCCGCCGCGGCCAGCACAACCAGGCATCCCAACACGATCCAAACAGGTTTTTTTGTTGTATGTTTCATAGCCCAAAGCTCCTTATGTCAGCGTCAAAGAACATTCCCCTTCATTATAGCGCAACAAAGGTGTTTTGGCAACGAAAATTGTCTCGGCAAAACGCCTATTTCCCAGGGGTTTTCCGGGAAGCTTTTGTCCCTTCCCCTTGACATACCCGGCCGCATCACTTTATAGTAGAGAAAACGCCTGTGAAGGAGGAGCTTTCATGGAACACATTGCCAGGGATATCACGGAGCTTGTGGGGCGCACCCCTCTGTTGGAAGCCGCTCGGTTCGGGAAGGCCAGGGGGCTTTCCTGCCGGCTGCTGGCAAAGCTGGAATACCTGAATCCGGCGGGCAGCGTCAAAGACCGGGTGGCCCTCTGGATGATCCGGGAGGGAGAGCGTTCCGGAGCTCTTGCGCCGGGGGCCACCATCATTGAGCCCACCTCGGGGAACACGGGCATCGGCCTGGCCGCCGTAGGTGCCGCCCGGGGCTACCGGGTGATCCTCACCATGCCGGAGACCATGAGTAAGGAGCGCCGGGATCTGCTGAAAGCCTACGGTGCCCAGATTGTCCTGACAGAGGGGGATAAAGGCATGGCCGGCGCCATTGCCAAGGCGGAGGAGCTGGCGGCGTCCATTCCCGGAAGCTTTGTGCCCGGCCAGTTCGACAACCCCGCGAATCCCCAGGCCCACTACGACACCACCGGCCCGGAGCTTTGGGAGCAGACCGGCGGCCAGGTGGACCTGTTTGTGGCGGGCACCGGCACCGGCGGCACCCTTACGGGAACCGGAAGATTCCTCCGGGAAAAGAAGCCGGAGATCCGCATTGTGGGGGTGGAGCCTGCCGGTTCGCCGGTGCTGACCCAGGGCAAGAGCGGGCCCCACGGGCTGCAGGGCATGGGAGCGGGGTTTATTCCCAAGGTGCTGGATACCACCTTGTACGACAGCATGCTGGCCTGCACCGAGGAACAGGCTTACGCCGCCGCCAGAGATTTCGCCCGGACCGAGGGCATTCTGGTGGGCATCTCCTCGGGGGCGGCTTTGTGGGCCGCCGCAGAGCTGGGAGCCCAGCCGGAAAACGCTGGCAAGACCATTGCGGTGCTGCTGCCGGACACCGGGGACCGGTATCTGTCCACCCCGCTGTTCAGCAAGTAGTGTAAAGCAGAACGGCTTTCTGAAAGAAATTGGAAGATTCCAGGAAAATAGCTGAGATTTTAAACTGTGTAAAGTAAGATAACTTTTCAGCATAATACAGGCAAGGGAGCGGAAGATGGGGAAAAAGTATTACGCGGTGATGCGCGGAAAAGACGGCGACGGCCTCTACGAGACCTGGGATGCCTGCAAGGCTCAAGTTCATGGAGTCAAAGGGGTCATCTACAAGGGGTTTCCCACCCGGGAGGAGGCGGAAGAATTCCTTCGGCGGGGGGCGGAATCCACCGGCCGGGAAGAGGACTCCCAGGAGGGCTCCCCCCAGCGGGAGGGGATGGCGGTGGCCTATGTGGACGGCAGCTTCTCCGCCGAGACCAAGGAGTTTGCCTGCGGGGCTGTGCTGTTCTGGCAGGGGGAGAAGATCCTCTTTTCCAAAAAATACAGCGACCCCGACCTGGCGGATATGCGCAATGTGGCCGGAGAGATCCTGGGGGCTGTGGCGGTGATCCGGTACTGCCTGGACAAGAACATTCCCGCCCTGGAGATCCATCACGACTACGAGGGCGTTGGCAAGTGGGCCACAGGCATGTGGAAAGCCAACAAAGCCGGCACCCGGGCCTATGCGGAACTGTGCCGCCAGGCCATGTGCCGGCTGAAGCTCACCTTTGTCAAGGTGAAGGGCCACTCGGGCAACCAGTGGAACGATTTGGCGGACCAGCTGGCCCGGCGGGCTCTGGGGAAGGAAAAGTCCGCCCGGTAGAGAAGGCTGGGAGAAATCAGCGCGAAAAAGCGGACCCGGGATATCCCGTGTCCGCGTTTTGTGTTGCGTAAGTTTAGAACCAGATTCAGCAGCTTTCTTTCACAGCTTTTTCCAGCCGCTCCAAAGCGGCGGCCAAAACACGCTTGGGGCAGGCCAGGTTTACACGCTCGTAACCAATGCCCTCGTCGCCGAACATGTAGCCCTCGTCCAGGAACAGCTGAGCCTTGTTCACCATCAGGTCCTCCAGCTCCTCCTTGGTTTTGCCCAGGGCGGTGCAGTCCAGCCACAGCAGGTAGGTGCCCTCCAGAGGAGTCACCTTGATCTGGGGCAGACGCTCCTCGATGAAGCTCTTGGCAAACTGGTAGTTTTCAGCAATCTGCTGGAGCATTTCGTTCATCCACTCTTTGCACTGGGTGTAGGCGATGCGGCAGGCTTCCAGACCCAGGGCGCCGGGGTCGTGGTCGGCGGAACGGGACCGGGCCTCCTGGAACTTTTTCCGGTCCTCCTCCTTGGGGATGATGATGTTGGAGGTCTGCATGGTGGCCAGGTTGAAGGTCTTGCTGGGGGCGGTGCACACAATCACGTCCTCGGGGAAGTCCACCACAGTGGGGAACACGGTGTGGTGATGGCCGGGGAGGATGATGTCGAAATGGATCTCGTCGCTGACGATCTTCACGTTATTGTCGCGGCAGATCTGGGCCACCTTCTGGATCTCTTCAGGCGTCCACACACGGCCCACAGGGTTGTGGGGGCTGCAGAAGATCATCATTTTGTTCTTGGGGTCGGCGGCCAGCTTCTCCAACAGGTCGTAGTCGATGGTATAGGTGTTGTTCTCGTGGATCAGGGGGCAGCGCACCACTTGGGAGCCGTGGCGCTCAATGGCCATGTAGAAGGGATAGTATACAGGGGTGAAGATGATAACCCCGTCTCCGGGATCGCAGAAGGAGTCCACCAGCAGGAACAGGGCGGACACCACGCCGTGGGTGCAGCAGATCCACTCGGGCTTGATCTCCCAGTTGTGCTGCTCTTTCATCCACTGGCACACGGTCTCCCGATATTCTTCCGTGGGGCTGGTGTATCCCAGAATGTGGGTGTCCATGTAGGCTTTCAAGCCTTCGCCAATTTCCGGAGCGTTTTTGTACTCCATGTCCGCCACGGACAGGGGCACGATACCGGGCTCCACATGGGGGTTCTTTTTCTTCATCTCGTCCCATTTGCCGGATCCGCAGTGAGAGCGGTCCACCAGGGTCTCAAAATCGTATTTCATTGTTTTCAACCTCCACAAAAGAATTTTTGTCCAGAAACAGAAAGAGAGCGACATGATTTTTGTTTGCTCAACACAATATTATCGCCCTCTTGGAGGAATTTGTCAATATTTGCGGAAGAAAAAAGACGGCTGCCCTGGGGGCTTACTTCACGGTTACCAGCTCGTACTCCCTGGTGCCAAGGCCCAGCTTCACAGCGTGCTCCAGACAGCTGACCCAGTTGGTCTCCGGGTGGGTGTCGGTGAAGTGGTCGTGGTGGCAGCAGTCCCGCTCGTCCAGGATGGAGCCGGGAACGCCGGGCTGGGCGTTGACCGCGTCGGCGCAGGCCTGGTCCAGGGCCACCGGATCGAAAGAGGCGAACATGCCCACGTCAGGCACAATGGGCAGGTCGTTCTCGCTGTGGCAGTCGCAGTAGGGGGAGACGTCGATGACCAGGCTGATGTGGAAGCAGGGGCGGTCCTTCACCACGGCCCAGGTGTACTCGGCGATCTTGCAGTTGAGGATGTCGTTGACCTCGTCCCCGGCAGCGCTGACGGCGTCCACGGGACAGCGCCCGATGCAGCGGCCGCAGCCCACGCACTTGGAGTGGTCGATGCTGGCTTTCCGGTTGGTGATGGTGATGGCGCTGTGGGCGCAGTCCTTCTGGCAGGAGCCGCAGCCCACGCACCGGTCCTGGTTCACGTGGGGCTTGCCGGCGCTGTGCATTTCCATTTTGCCTGCCCGGGAGCCGCAGCCCATGCCGATGTTCTTCAGGGTGCCGCCAAAGCCGGTGGCCTCGTGGCCCTTGAAGTGGGTAAGGCTGATGAACACGTCCGCGTCCATGACAGCGGTGCCGATTTTGGCTTCCTTCACATAGTCGCCCTCAATGGGGACCAGGGTTTCGTCGGTGCCCTTCAGGCCGTCGCCGATGAGGATCTGGCAGCCGGTGGAAAGGGGGGAGAAGCCGTTCTGCATGGCGCTGTCCAGGTGATCCAAAGCGTTTTTCCGGCCGCCCACGTACAGGGTGTTGCAGTCGGTGAGGAAGGGCTTGCCTCCCAGCTCCTTCACCAGGTCGGCCACCACCTTGGCGTAGTTGGGCCGCAGGAAAGCCAGGTTGCCGGGCTCGCCGAAATGCAGCTTGATGGCCGCGTATTTGTTGGTGAAATCAATCTTGTCCATGCCCGCCGCCAGGATCAGCTTCCGCAGCTTCTGGAGCAGGTTGCAGTCGAACGAGGTGCGCAGGTTGGTAAAGTACACTTTGGATTTTTCCATGTAAATGCCTCCCGAAGAATAAGTTGAATAGATGGTCTTTTTGCCAGTATAAGGGATAAACCCCACTTTAAGTCAAACGGTTTCCTGTTTGGTTTTCGTGCCCGCCTTTTTCCGGGGCGCCTTCTTTTCCCCGTTGGGGCCCACCCCGGCCCGTTTGCAGAAGGCGGCCATGCAGCAGTTTTCGCAGAAAGCCTTCCGGGCAGTGCACACCGCCCTTCCGTGGAGCACCAGCCGGTGGCAGAAATCGTTGGATTCCTCCGGAGGGAGCACGCCCCGCAGGTCGTCCTCCACCTTCACGGGAACCGTGTTCTTGGTCAGCCCCAGCCGGCCGGCAATGCGGATGCAGTGGGTGTCCGTCACCACGGCGGGCTTGCCGTAAATGTCCCCCACCACCAGGTTGGCGGTTTTCCGGCCCACCCCGGGCAGCTGGGTCAGCTCCTCAATGGTGTCCGGCACCTGCCCGCCGAACTGGTCCCGGATCATGATGCACATGCCCAGAATGTCCTTGGACTTGGTGTTGTAAAACCCGCAGGAGCGGATCAGCTGGCCGATTTCCTCCTCGGTGCCTTCGCAGAAGGCCTCCAGGGTGGGGAACCGCTCAAAGAGGGCGGGGGTGACCATGTTCACCCGGGCGTCGGTGCATTGGGCGGAAAGCCGTGTGGCGATGAGCAGCTGAAGGGGGTCTCGGTACTCCAAAGAGCAGATGGCGTCGGGATACTCCTGTTTCAAGGCCTCCACCGCCAGCAGGGCCAGTTCTTTTTTTGTCATGGAAAGCGCTCCTTTCCGTGAAATCTGTGTGCGCTCTTTCATTGTACTCTGTTTTTCCCCGGTTGACAAGGCTGTCCCTTCCGGTTTGCCCGGGCGGAGGCTGCCTCTTTTCTTTGGAACAAACCCGGGAAACGCTTGTCAGGGGGGAGGTGTTTCTGGTATAATAGGTGAAAATTTCCCCAGTGATAGAAACGCGGGCGAAAACGAACGGGTTTCTGGAAGGAGCAACAGAGAAAGGAAGTTGAAAGCCATGTTTAACGATTTGATGGACACCCTGGGCTTTGTGGCCGGGAAAGACCCGGAAGTGGGCCAGGCCATGGAAAAGGAGTTCGCCCGCCAGCAGCGGAACCTGGAGCTGATTGCCTCGGAGAACATTGTCTCTCCGGCAGTGATGGCTGCCATGGGCACCGTGCTCACCAACAAGTACGCCGAGGGCTATCCCGGCAAGCGGTATTACGGCGGCTGCCAGTGCGTGGACCTTGTGGAGGATATTGCCCGGGACCGTGCCTGCAAGCTCTTCGGCGCGGACCACGCCAACGTCCAGCCCCACTCCGGCGCCCAGGCCAACCTGGCGGTGTACTTTGCCCTGCTCCAGCCCGGAGACACGGTGCTGGGCATGAACCTGTCGGAAGGCGGCCACCTGACCCACGGCTCTCCCGTGAACATGTCCGGTTCCCTGTACAACTTTGCGGCCTACGGCGTGGACCCGGAAACCGGCCGCATCGACTACGACAAGCTGATGCAGCAGGCTTTGGAAGTGAAGCCCAAGCTGATCGTGGCCGGCGCCAGCGCGTATCCCCGGGCCATTGACTTCCAGAAGTTCCGGGAGATCGCCGATGCCTGCGGCGCCTACCTGATGGTGGACATGGCCCACATCGCCGGTCTGGTGGCTGCCGGGGTCCATCAGAACCCGGTGCCCTATGCCCACGTGGTGACCACCACCACCCACAAGACCCTTCGCGGCCCCCGGGGCGGTATGATCCTCTGCAAGGAGGAGTTTGCCAAAGCCATTGACAAGGCCATTTTCCCCGGCACCCAGGGCGGTCCCCTGATGCACATCATCGCCGCCAAGGCCGTGTGCCTGGGCGAAGCTCTCCAGCCGGAATTCAAAGCCTACGGGGAGCAGATCGTGAAGAACGCCGCCGCCCTTGCTCAGGGCCTGATGAACCGGGGCGTGAAGCTGGTCTCCGGCGGCACCGACAACCACCTGATGCTCATCGACCTCACCGAAAGTGAGCTCACCGGCAAGGAGCTGGAGCGCCGTCTGGACGAGGTGTATATCACCGCCAACAAGAACACGGTGCCCGGCGAGAAGCGCAGCCCCTTCACCACCAGCGGCGTGCGCCTGGGCACTCCCGCGGTCACCACCCGTGGTTTGGTGGAGGCGGACATGGACGAGATCGCCGCCTGCATCGCCCTAGCCATGGAGGACGGCTTTGAGGAGAAGATCGACGCCATCCGCGCCAGGGTGGACGCCATCTGCAAAAAATATCCTCTCTATCAGTGAGAGACAGAACATGGGCTGCGGGAACCCCTTCCCGCGGCCTTTTTTGTGAATAAATTTCAAACGTTTGTTTGCGTAAAATAGTTGCGCTTTTCGGGGGAAAATGGTATACTAAACCAAAAGCCTGGCAGATGGGGAGGAGAAAGGGGGGAACGCCTTGAAAGCGCCTTTGGCGGACCGTGTCCGTCCCGCCACACTGGACGACGTGGTAGGCCAGCAGCATATTTTAGGGCCCGGCCGGGTGCTGCGGCGGATTCTCCAGTCGGGAGAGATTCCCAATATGGTGTTTTACGGGCCCTCCGGAGTGGGCAAGACCACGGTGGCGTCCATCATTGCCCGGAACACCCAGAAGCATCTGGTGAAATTGAACGGCACCACCGCTTCCACTGGGGACATCAAAGAGGCGGTGGCCGCCACCAATACCTTGGAAGGCTACGGAGGGGTGCTGCTGTACCTGGACGAGATCCAGTACTTCAACAAGAAACAGCAGCAGACCCTGCTGGAGTTCATTGAGAACGGCAGCGTCACCCTGATTGCTTCCACCACGGAAAACCCCTATTTTTACGTGTACAACGCCATCCTCAGCCGCAGCACCGTGTTCGAGTTCAAGCCTGTGGGAAGAGAGGACATTGAGAAAGCGGTGGAGCGGGCGTTCCGGTTTTTGGAGGAGGAGCAGGGCAGGTCCATTCTCCCGGAAGAGGGGGTGTGCCGCCACATTGCTTCCGCCTGCGGAGGGGACGTGCGCAAAGCCATGAACGCTGTGGAGCTTGCCACCCTGGCCTGCGACACCGGAGGCCCGGCGGTGGAAGTCACCCTGGAAAGCGCCCGGGAGCTTACCCAGAAAAGCGCCATGCGCTACGACAAAAGCGGGGACGAGCACTACGATCTGATGTCCGCGTTCCAGAAGTCCATGCGGGGTTCGGACCCGGACGGAACGGTCCACTACCTGGGAAGGCTTCTGGAGGCGGGGGACCTGCCCTCGGCCTGCAGGCGGCTGTTGGTGTGCGCCTGTGAGGACGTGGGGCTTGCCTGGCCCCAGATCATCCCCATTGTGAAAGCGGCGGTGGATGCCGCCCTGATGGTGGGCCTGCCGGAGGCCCGCATTCCCCTGGCGGACGCGGCGGTGCTGGTGGCCCTGGCTCCCAAGTCCAATTCCGCCTATACCGCCCTGGACAAGGCGGTGGAGGACATCCGGGCGGGGAAGGCGGGACCCGTCCCCAGAAATCTTCAGAACAAGCATTTCGACAGCGCCGAGGTGGAACGGAAGGGGCAGTTCTACCAATACCCCCACGACGCCCCCCACCACTGGCTGCCCCAGCAGTATCTTCCCGATCCCCTGGTGGGAACGCAGTACTATCAGTATGGGGACAACAAGACCGAACAGAGTTTTCGGGCCTATTGGGACAAGATTAAGCATAATGGAGCCTGAAAGCCTGTATGATAGAACAGGGCAGGGAACACGCCACAAATTGCGAAAGAGAGGTACCTTTCAGTGAAACCCTTGGTTTTGGGAAATCTTTCCTACGGGATGTACGCCATTGGCGTCAAGAACGGCAACAAGCCCAACGCCTGCATCGTCAATACGGTGATGCAGATCTCCAAAGCCACGCCCACGGATCAGCCTCTGGTAACGCTGACCATGAGCAAAGCCAATTTCAGCTGCCAGTGCATCCAGCAGGAAGGGATCTTCACCATTTCGGTGCTGTCCGAGGAGACCCCCGCCACGGTGATCGGCGCCCTTGGGTTTGTTTCCGGGCGGGCCGCTGACAAGCTGGAAAACATTCGGCACAAGGTGCTCATTGAAGGGGTGCCGGTGGTGAAGGAAAACACCTGCTGCTGGTTTTTGTGCAAGGTGAAGGAGCAGGTGGAGACAAAGGAACAGGTGGTGTTCGTGGCGGAAGTCATTGCCGGCAGCGACGAGGCAGTGGGCACCCCCATGACCTACAAATACTATGTGGAGCATCTGGGCGGGGCGTCCCCCCGGCATTCTCCCACCTTCCTGCCTCCCGGGAAGACCTTTGACAAGAGCAGCGGGGAGAGCTTTGTGTGTTCCGTGTGCGGGTACGTGTACCGGGACCCCAACTTCGGCTTTGAAGAACTTCCCGCGGACTGGACCTGTCCCATCTGCAAGATGCCCAAAAAGGCCTTTGTGCGGAAGAAGTGAACAACATACAGAAGCGGGCCGTCGGGGCTTTCCCGGCGGCTTTTTTGCGGAGAGACCTGGTTCGACAGAGTTCGGGTGCAGAGAAAGCAAAATAAATTATGTATACTAATTTATGTTTTCTTCCCTGGCTGTCCCAATGGGATAGGTCAGGACTTTTTCTTGGATCATGGCATTTTTGCACAATGCAATTATGGAAACGTTGTTAATATTTATACCTCCATTTGTAAGAAACTCGTAAAAAATACTGTGGTATTTCTGTAATAAATTCCTCTTACACTCTGTATCGTGAAACAGCTGGGCAGGCAACTGTCTGGCGGCGAAAGGTAACCATCTTGGCTGCCTGGAGCAAATTTCAATTTTAAAAAGGGGAAACTCAACATGAAAAAACTGATTGTTTCTATGATGGCTTTGATGCTGGTTCTGGGCATGGCCGCCTGCAGCGGCAGCAACAACAGCTCCACCAGCGACACCTCTACCACCAGCACCAGCTCCGTGGTCTCCGCCGATGAGGGCACCGATTCCACCACCTCTCAGGATGACACCTCTGACACCGCTCAGGACAGCACTTCCGAAACCTCCGAGGGGAACGATTCCTCTGTTTCCGAAGGGGAATAAAGGGGCAACATAAAAAATGGACCGGCGGGCTGCCGGTCCATTTTTTTGTCCTTATTCCCACTCCAGCCGGTAGACGATCTCGTCGTGGTGGAACCGGCCGTCGGGGCGGAAGCCTACGCTCTCATACAGGGCTCTTCCCCAAACATTTTCCGGATTGCAGCTCAGGTACACCATATGGTGGGCGGAGTCCTGCCGGATCCGGTCCAGCACCATGGAAAGGATCTTCCTTCCATAGCCCCGGGACTGGAACTGCTGCCCCACCATAATCCGGTAGATCCAGTACTCCTGGTCCTCCTGGTCCATGGCGTACATGGTAAAGCCCACCAGGGTGTCGCCATCGTAGACAGCCAGGGGCACGCATTCCGGCTGGGCCTTGGCCTGGGCCAGGGAATAGGCGTTGTCGGCTACATAGGTTTTCTGGGTCTCGTTTACGGAAAGCTTGATCACGTCCCGGAAATTGGTCCGGTCGATCTCTCCCAGCGTCAGCAAAAGAATCCCTCCCTCTTTTTTTAGAACACATAGGTGCCGGAAACCAGTGTTTTTGGCTCCTGTCCCGTCAGGTACAGTTCCGCCTGGCAGTCGAAGGGAACGGTGACAGAACCGTGGAGCTCCTCACCCTGCCAGCGCCATTCCACCCGGTACTGGCCGGAGGCGGTGTCCAGGCGCAGGTTTGCCCAGGGGATGCGCCGGTCCGCCATGGGACGGATGACCGCCTTCTTGTAGCCGGGAGCCTCCTCCACCGGGTTCAGACCGCACAGGTTCCGGTACATCCAGTCCACGATGGAGCCGTAAGCGTAATGGTTCAGGCTGTTCATCCCCGTACCACTGATGGACCCGTCCGGGAGGATGGAATTCCACCGCTCCCACACGGTGGTGGCACCCATGTTCACCTCGTACAGCCAGCTGGGCAGGTCCTCGTTGAGGAACAGGGTGTAGGCAAGGTCGTTGGCGCCGTTGTCGGAGAGTGTCCGGCACAGGAAAGGGGTGCCGCAGAAGCCGGTGTCCAGGTGGTTCCCTCTGGCTTGGATGCGCTCCTTCAGCTGGTTCAGCACAGCGTCCCGGGCGCCCTGGGGGTACAGCCCGAAGAACAGGGAAAGCACGCAGGCGGTCTGGGTCACGTGGATCTTCAAGGTGCCGTCCTCCTGGAAGTACTCCTGTAAAAACCCACGCTGGATGGTCCGGCTCAGAGCTTCATATTCCCGCTGGTCCTCCTCATAGCCCAGGGCCTTGGCGGCCTTGGCGGTGAGACAGGCGGAATAGTAGTAAAACGCGGTGGCGGTGTAGGCCAGATCCGTGGCGCCGAAGGGGTTCTGGGTGTCTCCGTCCTCCCGGTCCAGTGCCAGCCAGTCTCCCAGCTGGCTTCCCCGCAGCCACAGCCCCCGGCCGCCGTCGGCTTCGTCGTCCCTGCGGATGCGCTCCACCCAGGTTTTCATCACCGGATACTCCTGGCGCAGCAGAGAGAGGTCCCCGAAGTTCTCGTACACAGCCCAGGGCATCATGGTGGCCACGTCGCTCCAGATGGCGCAGCCGTTTACGTTGCCGCTGAGCCAGAAGGCCTTGTCCGGATCGGGGGCTTTGGGGGCAGGCACGAAGAAGGGCACCGCCCCGCCGTAGTACCGTTCCTCTAGCCCCACGTTGTGGATGAAGTGGTGGAAAAAGGCGGGTATGTACAGGTTTTTGCAGGCCGTAGCAGAGATGATGGCCGCGTCGCCAGTCCAGCCAAGACGTTCATCCCGCTGGGGGCAGTCGGTGGGCACGTCCAGAAAGTTGTCGAACTGGCCCCACATGGCATTGTGGAACAGCTGGTTTACCTGTTGGTTAGCGGTTACAATGGAACCGGTGGGGTCAATATCCGAGCGGATGTGCCAGGCGGTGAAGTCCTCCGGCCGCACCTGGGAGACGCCCTCCACCTTCACATAGCGGAAGCCGTAGAAGGTGAAGTGGGGCCGTACATGGGCGGGCTTCCCGTTGGAAAGATAGCGGTATTCGCTTTTTGCGCTGCGCAGGTTGTCCCGGTAGAAGCAGTCGTCCTGGAGCACCTCTCCGTAGCTGAGCACCACTTCCGCGCCAGCGGGCTCCTGCACGTCAAATTCCACCCAGCCGGTCATGTTCTGGCCAAAGTCCAGCACGGTTTCCCCCTTCTTGGTATGAAGCACTTGGGGGGAAAACCGGGCCTTTTTCGCGATTTTTGGCCCCATCCGGGAAACAAGCTTTTCCAGGCTTTCCGTGCCCGGACGCACTCCCTGGGCAGGCGCCTGGCAGCCCGGGGCGGACCAGCCGGGAATCTCCTTCCGGGCGTCGTAGTGCTCCCCGTCGTAGATGTTGCTGAAGGTGACAGGGGAGGGGTAGCTTTTCCAGGTGCTGTCGGTGACCACCACCTGCTCCGAGCCGTCCTTCATGGTCACGTGGACCTCGCACACAGCCTGCATGGTGTCTCCGTACAGGTTGTGGAACCGGTCGAAAATAATGTCCCCCTTGTACCAGCCGGGCCCCAGAGCAATGCCCAGGGTGTTCTCCCCGGCGTGGAGCAGGGAGGTGATGTCGAAGCTCTGGTACTCCAGCTGGAAATCGTAGCAGTGGTAGCCGGGCAGCAGGTACTCGTTTCCCGCCTTTTCCCCGTTGACCTCCAGCTCGTAAATGCCCACGCCGCAGACATAGGCTCTGGCGGATTCCACCTCTCCCGGCAGAGAGAAGTCCTTCGCCAGCAGAGGCTGGACCTCCTTGTCCTCAAAGTCGGCGGAGATCCACTGGGCCTTCCAGGGCTCCCCCTGCTTGGCGGTCTCGAACCAGGAGGCGGCGGAAGCGCTGTCCCCGCCGTCGCCCCACACTGTGACAGTCCAGGTGTAGCGGGTGCGGGGGAGAAGCTCCAGGGGCGCCTCAAACCCCAGGGAGGAGATGTCCTCCCGTTTGCCGCTGTGGAATACAGTTTCCCCCTGTGGGCCGGTCACCACCACTTGGGCGGCCGCCTGGCGGGTGTCCGCGGTGTCCTCCGCCACCCAGGAAAACACAGGGTGTTCCATGAAAAGTCCCAGAGGCGTTTCCACATGATTTACGCGAAGATGGGTGAGTTTCAAAGCAATTCCTCCTTAACAAGGCGTGTGGGTTATGGTTCCTGAGAGCTTTGGGCATCCTGCCAGTAGAAGGGCAGCAGATCCTTCACCTTGACCGGGGTGTTTTCCGCCACCAGCACCAGGGCGTCCGGGTTTCCCAGCTGCATGAGGAATTCCCGGCACCGGCCGCAGGGAGGAAGCACTTTTTTGTCCCAGTCCACGGCCACGATCTTTTCCACCCGGCTTTCCCCGGCGGTGACCATGGCGGCAATGGCGGCGTGCTCCGCGCAGAAGCCCATGCTGCAGGCGGTGTCAATGCACACCCCCCGGTAGACGTTTCCCTGGTCCGTCACCAGGGCAGCGGCCACGCCTCCCACTTCAATGTCCTCTGAAATACGACGGGGGTTTAGAACGGAGAGCGCCTCCTGATACAGTTGATCAAATTCCATGACAGATCCCTCTTCTCTTCAGTTATGTCAGCATCAGCATACCGCGGCATCCCTCGGAAAACCAGGTCCCCCTTTTTGAAAAATAGGACCGGACTTATCTTCCCCAGCTTATGGCCCGGGAAAGCCGCCGCTACCATTGTAGCATCCGCAGACTGTCTCTGTCCACGGGGGAAGGGGTGGAAAAGCATAAAAAATTTGCCCAAGCGCATTGACTTTCCCAGCAGATTCTCCTATGATAGAAGTGTAATTGTACGGACAATTTTGGGAAGGAAGGTTTTTACTATGGATCAGAAATTTGCCCGTATCACCCTGGACAAGGACTTTCAGATCAGCCGTGTGGACAAGCGTGTGTACGGCTCGTTTATTGAGCATCTGGGCCGCGCTGTGTACGGCGGCATCTACCAGCCCGGCCACCCCTCCGCCGATGAGGAGGGCTTCCGCAAGGACGTGCTGGACCTGGTGAAGGAGATCGGCGTGCCCATCGTTCGGTATCCCGGCGGCAACTTTGTTTCCAACTTCTATTGGGAGGACAGCGTGGGCCCTGTGGCACAGCGTCCCCGCCGGCTGGAGCTGGCATGGCGCAGCACCGAGCCCAACCTGGTGGGCGTCAACGAGTTTGCCTCCTGGAGCAAAAAGGCCGGCAGCGAAGTGATGATGGCTGTGAACCTGGGAACCCGGGGCATTGAGGCCGCCTGCAACCTGATGGAGTACTGCAACCATCCCTCCGGCACCAAGTACAGCGACCTGCGGATTTCTCATGGCATCAAAGACCCCCACAACATCAAGGTTTGGTGCCTGGGCAACGAGATGGACGGCCCCTGGCAGACCGGCCACAAGACCGCCCAGGAGTACGGCCGCCTTGCCGACGAGACCGCCAAGGCCCTGAAGCAGATCGACCCCAGCGTGGAGCTGGTGGTGTGCGGCAGCTCCAACACCAAGATGCCCACCTATCCCCAGTGGGAGGCCACGGTGCTGGAAGAGACCTACGACAACGTGGACTTCATCTCCCTCCACAGCTACTACGGCAACCCCATGAACGATACCGCCGATTTCCTGGCCCAGTCCGTGGACATGGACCGGTTCATCCGGACCATCATCTCCACCTGCGATTTCGTCAAGGCCAAGAAGCGCTCTCAGAAGGACATGATGCTCAGCTTCGACGAATGGAACGTGTGGTTCCACGCCAAGGATGACGACGACGACATCATGAAGAACCGTCCCTGGTCCGTGGCCCCCCACCTGCTGGAGGACCGGTACGACTTTGAGGACGCCCTGGTGGTGGGCCTGCTGCTGATCACCCTGCTGAAGCACTCCGACCGTGTGCGCATGGCCTGCCTGGCTCAGCTGGTGAACGTGATCGCCCCCATCATGACCGAGGAGAACGGCCCTGCCTGGCAGCAGACCATCTTCTATCCCTATCTCCACGCTTCCAAGTACGGCCGGGGCATCGCCCTGAACCCCGCTCTTCGTTCTTCCAAGCACGACACCCGCTCCTTCACCGACGTGGACGATGTGGATTCCGTGGCTGTGTGGGACGACGAGAAGGACCAGGTCACCATTTTCGCGGTGAACCGCGACCTGAACGACGACATCACCCTGGAAGCCGACCTGCGCTCTTTCGAGGGCTATCGGGTGCTGGAGCACATTGTGCTGGAGCACGACGACATGATGGCTGTCAACTCCGCGGAGAAGCAGACCGTGCTTCCCAAGACCGTGACCGACCGGGACCAGCTGAAGGACGGCATTCTCCAGAGCCGCCTGGGCAAAGCCTCCTGGAACGTGATCCGCCTGGGCAAGTGAGAGCGCCGCTTCCGGAAAGACCCCGGAATAGAATAACCCCATGAAAAAAGGGCCTCCGGCATGCAGCCGGGGGCCCTTGCTATGTTGTTTGGAAAAGGGTTACAGTCCGTTCTGGTAGGCTTTCAGAATGATGGAGCAGGCATGGCTCCGCTGGGAGTTATCCTTGGGGGCGAAGGTGTTGTACCCCATGCCGCTGATGATCCCCAGGCTCTTGCAGGCGTACACGGCATCCTTGGCCCAGGAGGCGATGGAGCTGTCGTCGGCGAAAGCGCCCGCTCCGCCCTCATAGGTGAGACCGCCGTAGTTGGCGATGGCCACGCACAGCTGCTCCCGGGTGATGGGGTCGGTGGGACGGAAGGTGCCGTCCCCCATGCCGCTCATAATTCCCTGAGAGGTGACCCAGTTCACAGCGCCGTTGTACCAGGAGTCACCCACATCGGAGTAGGAGCTTGTCCCCGCGTATGCGGAGGTGTCCACCCCGGCCAGATTGGCCAAAGCCGCGGCGAACTCGCCCCGGGTGATGAGCTTGGTGGGGGAGAACTGGGTGCCGTCACCGCTGAACAGGCCCAGGGCCACTGCCTGGTCCACCGTGGTGAAATACCAGTCCTCGGAGGTGAAGTCAGTGTACAGCTTCCCACCTGCGTAGGTGATGGTGGCCATGGGGCTTGTCCATTCTTCCTGGACCGCTACCGCCCGGTAGGTCCCGGACAGGGTGAGGGGCCCGGTGTAGGGGGTGCTCTCCCCGGTGGGCTGGGTGCCATCGGTGGTGTAGCGGATATCGCACCCTTCCCCGGCGGTGATCAGCAGGTCGCCGCTGTCGGACAGGGAGAACACGGGGGCGTCCAGAGAGGCCTCCTTTTCCACATACAGGGCAAACACATACCCCTCCAGGCCACGGGCGGTGATCACGGAGTACCACTGGTCGGTGGTGGTGCCTTCGGCGGTGAGTTCCTCGCCGGAGACCATTTCCACTATCTGCACCTTGTCGTTCTTGGAAAGGGTGGCAACCTGGGCGGACTGGGTGGAGGGTTCCTTCCGCAGCCGCACCCCGTTGGCGGTGACCAGGCCGTTGAGCTGGTCATCCGCGGGCACGTCGTCGCCGAAGACCAGGTCCTGGGTGCTGTCCTTGCCGCTGTACCCCAGGCTTTTCAGCTGCTGGGCCACGGTGGAAGCGGACACGTACTCCTGGCTGAGCGCGGGGGCTTCCGTGGAATCGGGAGAGAGAGGGCTGCCGTCGCTTCCCAGGGCGATGCCGTCGCTGCCGATGGTGAAGCCGTCCACGGTGGTGTCCACGTCGTACTGGCAGTTGGTGTAGTGGTACAGGCTGCCGTTGAACTCGTACCAGCCGGTGGAGGGGTACTGGGTGCCGTTGTCAAACACATGCCAGGCAGTCCAGCCCCGGCCGCTGCCTACCACCTGGTCCCGGACCATGTTCACGCCGTAGTCGCTGTTGTCGGTGGCCATGTTGTTGCCGATGTAAATGCCGATATGGCTGTAAATGCCGGTGGCAGGGTCGTTGTAGTCGGGCATGGTGATCACCAGGCCGTGAATGCGGGGGATGCCGTAGAGTTCATCCACATCCCCTGAGAACACGCAGTTGTAGTTCACCTGAGAGGTGGCCCCGGCACAGCAGCCTGTCTCGGTGCCCAGGTCTTTAAAATAGGAATAGATCAGCCCGGCGCAGTCGGAGACACGGACTCCTTCGGAGTTGGTCTCGCCCTGGCCGCCGTACACATACTGCCAGCCGTCCTCGTATGCCATGATGCCGTGCTCGGCAAGCCCCAGGGAAGTGGGGGTGCCGGCTGCCTGCGCGGGAAGGCGCAGGGCGCAGAACGCGGTGAAAAGGATCGCCACAGCCAGCAGCAAAGCGGCAGGCCGGCGAGTAGGTTTCGCCAAATGCTTCATAGAAAATCCTCCTAAAAAACGCGAAAGAACCTCCTCCGGAGAACCGGGACAGTTCCCACAGGAACGGTTCGGTGGATCGACCTTAAAGGTTACAAATATGTTACAGTTTACCACAAAATTTGCCAAGATGCAACCCCATGGGAAAAATTGGGAAAGAATTTCCCGATACTGCTTTTGCGAAACCGGGATTGACAAGCCCCGAAGATTCGGGGATAATGGGGGTGTATGTGACATGAAACCCCCTGTCTGCGGGAAAAGGGGGTGGCGGATAGAAAGGAGTTTTTGGAGATGAAACGGATTTTGAAACGGTGGTGCAGTCTGCTTTTGGCGGGGTTGCTCCTGCTGGCGGCGGCCCCTGCGGGCGCCCTGGCCCAGGAAGGGGAAGCTTCCCCGGAAATGGGCGTGGTGTACCAGTGGGGAGACGGAGAGACCGGCGTGGCCCTGCGGGAGACCCAGGACAGTCTGGAAGGCGGGGACAGCGCCTGGAACCAGCAGGAGACCTTTTCCGCTCCGTTGGGCTCCTATGACGACGGCTCCCTTTACGGCCAGCTGACCCAGCGGCAGAAGGACTGCTACAACGCGCTGGCGGACATTCCCCTCAGCCAGATCCTCACCGCTGCGGAAGTAAACGGCTTCCGGCAGGTGAAAGTCCGGGTGGACTCTCTCTACGGCCTCACGATGACCGGTTCCATCTCCGGGGGGACCTTTGCGCCCGACGCCTCCTCCCAGGCTCTTTACCGGGAGATCTACACAGACCTGTGCGCGGCTATCACCGCCCTGCGCTACGACCGTCCCGAAGCCCTGTGGCTTTCCAATATGCGCTATGGCATTTTCTGGGAGTCCTCCAATGGGACGTCCGTGACAACCCGTTTGGTGACGTTCGCCTTCCAGCTGAGATACAACGGCCTGGAGCAGCAGATGCACACCCAGCAGATGGCCAGCGCTCAGGCCATTGCCAACCAGGTGAACCGGAGCGCCGGCCTTTACCAGCAGGTGAAGCAGGTCCACGACCTGCTGGCTGCCCAGAGCACCTACTGCTACGTCCCCGCTGACAGCAAAGCCCAGGCCCTTTCCCACCAGGCCTACAGCTGCCTGGTGGCGGGAGACGCCTACGAGCCGGTGTGCGACGGCTATGCCAAAGCCATGAAGGTGGTGTGCGACCTGCTGGACATCCCCTGCGTGCTGGTGGCCAGCAAGACCCACATGTGGAACAATATCAAGATGGACGACGGGGACTGGTACAACCTGGACCTGACCTGGGACGACATGGATGACAGCCGGATTTCTCACGACTATTTCCTCGTGGGCTCCCGGACCGTGGTGGACGGCGCCGTTTTTTCTCAGCAGAAGGAGCACGTGGAAAAGAACCCCTGGGTGAATTCCAGCGATCTGAACCAGGTGACGTTCCAGTATCCCGTCAAAAACCAGCAGGCCTATGAGGTTGTGCCGGGCGGGTACGAGCCCCTGCGTTTTCCCGACGTAAAGCGCAGCTCCTGGTATTATGACTATGTGGAGAGCGCCGCCGGTATGGGCCTTTTCACCGGGGACGAGAAGGGATTTTTCAATCCCGGAAACAAGATCACCCGGGCGGAGTTTGTCCAGGTGCTCTACAACACGGTGGCCCCTGACTATACTCTCACCCAGTCCCAATTCCGGGATGTGGCTCAGACCGCTTGGTATGCTGAAGCGGTGAACTGGGCCGCGGAACTTGGCGTGGTCACCGGCAAGGGCAATGGGCTTTTCGCCCCCGACGCCTCTATCACCCGGGAGGAGATGTGTGTGATCGTCAATAACTACATCACAAAAGTGCTGCAAGTGACCCCGGAATATGATGGCTATGTTTTTGCCGACGACGCTTCCATCTCCGACTGGGCCAAAAAAGGTGTCTATCACGCCTATGCTTTCGGACTGATCAGCGGCAAGGAAAACGATCAGTTCGACCCCCAAGGGAATACCCTGCGCAGTGAAGCCGCAGTGGTGTTCGTCAAGTCTGCCGCCCTGTTGGAGGAGCTGGGAGATCCGGCCGCCTGAAGCTTTAACATATGATCGTACGAAAGCCGTCCTTCGGGGCGGCTTTTTCCGTTTCCGGAAGAAATGGGGGAAAATGGAGGGACTTGCCGCTTTTTTAGTTGACAAACCAGGCATAAGATGAAATAATTATCTTTCAGGGGATTTTCCCCCGTGAAAGAAGAAAACCGGGAGCTTTCCCGGAGTAGGATTCTATTGGAGGGAACACCATGAGCAAAGAGCTTGCCAAGGCCTACGAACCCCAGGAGGTGGAAGGCCGCATCTACGACTTCTGGATGAAGGGCGGCTATTTCCACGCCGAGCCCGATCCGAAAAAACAACCCTATACCATTGTCATTCCCCCGCCCAATATTACGGGGCAGCTTCATATGGGCCACGCCTGGGACGAGACCCTGCAGGACATCCTCATCCGGTGGAAGCGGATGCAGGGTTATTCTGCCCTGTGGCTTCCCGGCACGGACCACGCCTCCATCGCCACCGAAGCTAAGATTGTGGAGGCCATGCGGCAAGAGGGCGTCACCAAAGAGGACCTGGGCCGGGAGGGCTTTTTGGAGCGGGCTTGGGCCTGGAAGGACAAGTTCGGCGGCCGCATCCTGGAACAGCTGAAGCTGCTGGGTTCCTCCTGCGACTGGGACCGGCTCCGCTTCACCATGGACGAGGGCTGCTCCAAGGCGGTGCGCCACGTGTTCGTGAAGCTGTACAACGAGGGCCTCATCTACCGGGGCGAGCGGATCATCAACTGGTGCCCCAACTGCAAGACCGCCATCTCCGACGCGGAGGTGGAGTTTGAGGAGAAGGAAGGCTCCTTCTGGCACCTGCGGTATCCGCTGGCGGACGGTTCCGGCTCTGTGGAGCTGGCTACCACCCGTCCCGAGACCATGCTGGGCGATACCGCCGTGGCGGTCCATCCCGAGGACGAGCGGTACAAGCACCTGGTGGGCAAGAACGTGATCCTCCCCCTGGTGAACAAAGAGATCCCCATTGTGGCCGACGAGTACGTGGAAATGGACTTCGGCACCGGCGTGGTGAAGATCACTCCCGCCCACGACCCCAACGACTTCGAGGTGGGCAAGCGCCACAACCTGCCTGTGATCAACGTGATGAACGAGGACGGCTCCATCAACGAGAACGGCGGCAAGTACGCCGGCATGTCCGGCCTGGAGGCCCGCAAGCAGATCGTCAAAGACCTGGAAGAAGGCGGTTACCTGATCAAGATTGAGCCCCTCAAGCACAATGTGGGCACCTGCCAGCGGTGTCACACCGTGGTGGAGCCCCGTGTGTCCACCCAGTGGTTCGTGAAGATGGAGCCCCTGGCCGGTCCCGCCATCGATGTGGTGAAGGAGGGCACCATCCGCTTCATTCCCGAGCGCATGGAAAAGACCTATTACAACTGGATGGAAAACATCAAGGACTGGTGCATCTCCCGTCAGCTGTGGTGGGGCCACCGGATTCCCGCCTGGTACTGTGAGGACTGCGGCGAGACCATCGTCTCCGAGACAGACCCGGACACCTGCCCCAAGTGCGGCAGCAAGCATATCCACCAGGATGAGGACACCCTGGACACCTGGTTCTCCTCCGCCCTGTGGCCCTTCTCCACCTTGGGCTGGCCCGACGAGACGGAAGAGCTGAAATACTTCTATCCCACCAACACCCTGGTCACCGGCTACGACATTATCTTCTTCTGGGTGGCCCGGATGATCTTCTCCGGCATGAAGCACATGGGCAAGGCTCCCTTCAGCACCGTGCTGTACCACGGCCTGCTCCGTGACTCCCTGGGCCGGAAGATGAGCAAGTCCCTGGGCAACGGCATTGACCCTGTGGAGGTTATCAACCAGTACGGCGCCGACGCTCTCCGCTTTACCCTGGTCACCGGCAACTCCCCCGGAAACGACGCCCGTTACAGCGAGGAGAAGGTGGCGGCCAGCCGGAACTTCGCCAACAAGATCTGGAACGCCGCCCGGTTCATCCACATGAACATCGACGGCCACAACGTGCCCTGCGCTCTGCCGGAGGCCTTGATCCTGGAGGACCAGTGGATCGTCAGCCGGTTCAACACCGTGGCGAAAGAGGTCACCGAGAACCTGGAGAAGTTCGAGCTGGGCATGGCGGTGCAGAAACTGTACGACTTTATCTGGGACGATTTCTGCGACTGGTATATCGAGCTTGCCAAGCGTCCCCTCAACTCCGAAGAGGACCAGGCCGCCCAGAACACCCGTCAGGTGCTGGTGTGGACCTTGACCAATACCCTGGCGCTGCTCCATCCCTTTATGCCCTTTGTCACCGAGGAAATCTGGCAGAGCCTGCCCCACCAGGGCGAGGCTCTCATCGTGGCCCAGTGGCCCCAGTATGAGGAAGGCCATGCCTTCCCCCAGGCCGAGGCGGAGATGAAGAAGGTCATGGAGCTGATCACCGCGGTGCGCACCCGCCGCAGCGAGATGAACGTGCCCCCCTCCAAGAAGGCCCACCTGTACGTGGAGACCGCTTCCCCCGAGGCTTTCCGGACCGAGGCGGATGCCATCGCGAAGCTTGCCTATTGCAGCGGCGTGGAAGTGGGGGAGAGCTTCCAGCAGACCGAGGGCAGCGTCACAGTGGTGACCGCCGCCTGCCGGGGCTATCTGCCCATGGATGACCTGGTGGACAAGAAGGCGGAGACCGCCCGGCTGACCAAAGAGCTGGAAGGTGCCAAAAAGCAGCTTGCCACCGCCGAGGCCAAGCTGCAGAACGAGAAGTTTGTCAGCAAGGCGCCCCAGAAAGTTATCGACGGGGTGAAGGACAACGCCGAGAAGCTGCGGGAGAAGGTCCGCATGATCGAGGAGTCCTTGAAGGCTTTGCAGTAAAACAGGCCGGCGCGTTCTTGCGTTTTCCGCCGCCCTGTGCTATACTTTCACAAGCATGGCCCCCGTGACTGACGGGCAGGTGGGAGACCACCGGGGAGCGGGGAAAACGCCGAAAATGCCGTCCGTCTGGGCAGTGCCGCTTGCGGCGCTGCCCTTTTTTGCGGGCGGCCGGATTGACAGGAGGGATTTTACCATGACCTACGAAGAGGCATTGGATAACGTATATGGCCGGCTGGTGTTCGGCATCAAACCGGGGCTGGAACGGATTGGCGCCCTGCTGGAGCGGCTGGGCAGCCCCCAGAAGCAGCTGAAGTTCGTCCATGTGGCGGGCACCAACGGCAAGGGCACCTGTTCCACCCTGACAGCCTCCGCCCTGCGGGAGTGCGGCCTGAAGGTGGGGCTTTACACCTCTCCCTATGTGCTGGAGTTTCGGGAGCGGTTCCAGATCAACGGGGAGATGATTCCCAAAGAGGAGCTCATCCAAGAGGTGGAGACGCTGGCCCCTGTGGCGGACCAGTTCGAGAAAGAGGGGGACCAGGTGACGGAGTTCGAGTACATCACCGCTTTGGCCCTTCACTGGTTTGCCCGGCGGCAGTGCGACATCGTGGTGCTGGAGGTGGGCATGGGCGGCCGGTTCGACGCCACCAACGTCATCGACGTGCCGGAGGTGGCGGCCATCATGTCCATTTCCCTGGACCACACCGCCATTCTGGGGGATACCTTGACGAAGATCGCCTATGAAAAGGCGGGCATCCTGAAAGAGGGCGGCCGCCTGGTGCTGTATCCCCAGCAGGCCCCGGAGGTCCGGGAAGAGCTGGAGGACATCTGCAAAGAGCGCCATGTGGAGCTGCTGGTGCCGGACCTGTCCCAGGTGAAGGAGCTGGACCGGTCCATTGACGGTACCACTTTCCAGGCAGGGGACCTGAAGCTGCGCACTCCCTTCCTGGGGGAGCACCAGGTGAAAAATGCCCTCACAGCCCTGGAGGTGCTCCGGGTGCTGCAAAAGCGGGGCTGGCCTGTAACGGAGGAGGGGATCCGGCGGGGCTTTGAGGGGGCTTTTATGCCCGCCCGGATGGAGGTCATCTCCCAAAAGCCCCTGTGCCTGCTGGACGGGGGGCACAATCCCGGCTGCGCCCTGGCTCTCCGGGAGGCCCTGGAGCAGTTTGTGCCCCAGCGGAAGGTGGCCATTATGGGCATGATGTCCGACAAGGACAGCCGGGAGACCCTGCGCATCCTGGGACCCCTGTTTTCCCAGGTGGTGGCCGTGGCCCCGGAAGGGCTGCGGGCCCTGCCTGCCCAGCAGCTGGCGGAAGTGGCCCGGGAGTTCTGCCCCAAGGTGATCCCCGCCGGGTCCTGCCGGGAGGCGCTGGCTCTGGCGGTGCGGGCCATGGGGGACGACGGCGCCCTCATTGTGTGCGGGTCCTTCTACCTGGCAGGGGAGATCCGGGAAATGCTGCTGGACAAGTTTGGGACAAGGTAAGCTGTTTTCCGGGGAGTCTCTCCGGGAAAAAATGGAGAATTTCCATAGCGGCTGACAGACTTTGGCAAAAAATTCAACAGGCCCTTTGTAAAATAGACCCAAAGGGCGAAACAAGGCTTTTGGAAAAGGCGAACCCTTTTGCAAAAGCCTTTTTTCTACGCTTTTTTGGAACGCGAAGAGGAAAGGAAGGAACACCATGAGTGTACAGCTCAGCTATAAGGAAGGGGTGCTGACCGCCAGGCTCTCCGGGGAGATTGACCACCACGCGGCCCGGGAGATGCGGGAGGCCATTGACGACACGGCCCAGAAGGTGAAGCCCAGGTGTTTGAAACTGGACTTTTCCCAGGTGCCGTTTATGGACAGTTCCGGCATCGGGCTGATTTTGGGCAGGGTGCGGCTGGTGCAGTTTTGGAAGGGCAGGGTGGTGCTTTCGGGGCTTTCCCCCAACTTGGGGAAAATGGTGGAGCTCTCCGGCATTGGGAACCTGGCTGCCATTGAAAGGAGGGCTGGCTGATGAAACCCCTGAATCAGACCCAGATCAGCTTTACGTCCAATTCGGTCAACGAGAGTTTCGGCCGGGCGGCGGTGGCGGCGTTTCTGGCCCAGCTGGACCCCACCGTGGCGGACCTGACGGACATGAAAACCGCCGTGTCCGAGGCGGTGACCAACGCCATTGTCCACGGGTACCGGGACAAGCTGGGAGTGGTGTACATAACCGTGAAGCTGTTCCAGAACGGAAAAGCCGTGGTGCGGGTGCGGGACAAGGGTTGCGGCATCCCGGACATCCAGAAGGCCATGGAGCCCCTGTACACCACCGGAGGCGAGGAACGGGCCGGCCTGGGCTTCGCGGTGATGCAGAGCTTCTGCGACAGCGTGCGGGTGACCTCCACCGTGGGAAAGGGCACCAGCGTGACCCTGACCAAGTACTTTGAGCCCAAAGAGTGACCAAGACGCCTGCCGTCGGGCGGTGGAGGAAAACATCGGCCTGGTGCACCTGTGCGCCCGGCGGTTTCTGGGACGGGGCGTGGAGTACGACGACCTGTTCCAGGCGGGCTGCGTGGGGCTGATCAAAGCGGCGGAGAATTTCGACACCACCCGGGGAGTGAAATTCTCCACCTACGCCGTGCCGGTGATTCTGGGAGAGGTGCGCCGCCTGTTCCGGGACAGGGGCGCTCTGCGGGTCTCCCGGGGGCTGCGGGACCTGGGCAAGCGGGCCCTGGAAGAGGCGGACCGGCTCCGGCAGGAGACAGGCAAGAGCCCTGGGGTGGCCCAGATCGCCCAGCGGCTCCAGGTGCCTGTGGAAAAAGCGGCCCTGGCTCTGGGGGTGGGTCAGGCTCCCGTGTCCCTTACCGACGGCGAAGAGGGGGGCGATTTGGACATCCCCGTGGAGGCCCCTGAGGAGCGGATGACCGAGCGGCTCACCCTGTACCAGATCATTCACACCCTGGAGGAGCGGGACCAAAAGCTGATCCAGTACCGGTACTTCCAGGGCAAAACCCAGTCGGAGACCGCGGCCCTTCTGGACATGACCCAGGTGCAGGTCAGCCGCCGGGAGAAAAAGCTGCTCACCTACATGCGTGCCGCCTTCGACCAATAGAGAACGCCCCGTCTTTCCCAGCGGAAAGGCGAGGCGTTTTCCTGTCCTTAGAGGTAGTAGGTGCTGCCGGACTTTTTGGGCTTTCGGTCTGTGGGAAGCAGGGAGTAGAGGGTCAGGTCCACAATGCCCTTGTCCGGCCACAGGAACCCTTCCCGGATGGTGCCCTCCTTTACAAAGCCGCACCGCTCCAGCACCAATACCGCCCGGTAGTTGATGGGCAGCACGAAGCACTGGATCCGGTGGACTCCCACGGTGTGGAACAGATAGTCCACGGTGGCCCGCACAGCCCCGGAAGCGTACCCCTGACCGGTATACTCCTGGTTGAGGATCACCGACAGGGTGACGCACTGGATCTGGGTGTCAATGTGGGAGATCTCCAGCAGCCCCACCAGTTTGTTCAGGGTGGAGTAGATCCCCAGCACCACGCCCCGGCGTTCCCGGAACATGGCCTCAAACTGGCGCAGCTTGGCGCCGCATTCCCGGGGCGTCACCAGAGCGGCCTCCGGGGTGAAGCGGTGGCTGTCCTCGTCGCTGAGAATCTGCCAAAGGGCGTCCAGGTCCATATCGGTGATCCTGGTCAGGGTCACCTTTTCGCTGCTGATAAAGGGGTAACTGGAAAACAACAAGGAGCTTTTCACAGCGCCGCCTCCTTTCCGAATGATGAGATCACTCCTCCAAAAGCTTTAAAAGATCCTGGGGAGACGCCAGCTCCGGCGCCCCGGCCACCTTGCCGAAGCCGTAGGCCGCGTGGAGGAAGGGCACTCCCGCCTGGGCAGCCGCCTCCTGGTCCAGAACCGTGTCCCCCACGTAGACCGGCCGCTGCAGGCCGTTGCGCTCCACGATAAGCCGGATGTTTTCCCCCTTGGGCTTCCCGGTGCGGCCAATGCACTCCCAGTCCCGGAAAAACCGGTGGAGCTTGTGGCCGTCTAAAAAGCTGGGAATGTATTCCGTGTTGCAGTTGCTTACAATAAACAGGGGAAGCCGCTGGGAAAGCTGCTTCAACGTCTCTTCCATCCGGGGATAGAGCCTGCCGCCGTGCTCCCGGAGGTAATCCGTTTCCACCTGGCAGCACCGCTCAAAAAGCTCCATGTGCCGCTTGGGGGAAAGCTTGGGGTACAGGGCGGCCATCAGATCCTCCGCCGTCATGCCCATCACCTTTTCCAGCTGTTCCCGGGTGGGAGGCGCTTCCACATCGGGGGCGTCCTTCAGGGCCATGGCCCAGGAGATCTCCAGGGCTTCCGTGGCGTCCCACAGGGTGCCGTCCAGGTCGAACAAGATGCTGTCGTATTTCAAAGGGAGCAGCTCCTTTCTCATTTGCCGTGTTCTGGGTTCTATTATACCGAATGTCCCCGTGGTTTTCAAGAAACGGGCAAAAAAACGGACCCTGCACAGGGTCCGCTGGGAAAAGGCTCAGTTGAGAAAATCGTAGGGGGTCTGCTGGTACACGTAATAGTTCAGCCAGTTTGCCACCAGCAGATGAGCATTGCTCCGCCAGGTGAAGGGGGGAGTCTTGGTGTCGTCGTCGTTGGGGAAATAGTGGTAGGGCACCTTGGGGTTCAGCCCCTTGTTGATATCCCGGAAATATTCCTTGGCAAGAGTGTCCCGGTCGTATTCCGCGTGGCCAGTGACGAAGATCTGCCGGCCGTTCCTGTCGGTGACAATGTGCAGCCCCGCCATGTCGGACACCGCCAGGGGGATCAGCTCAGGGTGGCGTTTGATATCCTCCAGCCGCACTTCCGTGTAGCGGGAATGGGGGGCGAAGTAGTTGTCGTCAAAGCCCCGCATCAGGGGGTGGTAGGGGTTGAGCACCGTGTGGTTGTAAATGCCGCTGAGTTTTTCCGGCAGGGGGTACTTGGGAATGCCGTAATGGTAGTAAAGCCCCGCCTGAGCTCCCCAGCAGATGTGAAGCACGGAATACACGTTTTTCTTGCTCCACTCCATGATCCGGCACATCTCGTCCCAGTAGTCCACCTCTTCAAAAGGCAGCTGCTCCACCGGCGCCCCGGTGATGATCATGCCGTCGAATTTCTGGCCCTTCACGTCGTCAAAGGTCTTGTAAAAGGTGTTTAGATGATAGGAGCTGGTATTCTTGCTCACGTGGGTGGCAGTGTGAAGCAGTTCCACGTCCACCTGCAAGGGAGAGTTGCTCAGCAGACGGAGCAGCTGGGTCTCGGTTTCGATCTTGGTGGGCATGAGATTCAAAATGGCGATCTTCAGCGGACGGATATCCTGCAGGTTGGCCCGCTCATGGGTCATGACAAAGATGTTTTCCGACTCCAGCACCTCAATGGCGGGGAGATCGGCCTGAATGCGAATGGGCATGTGCTCACGCCTTTCTATATATAGTAGGGAAAAGGAGACTATCAGCCAGAAGGGGTAGAAAACAGAAGAAGTGGGGAGGTTCCGGGAAAATGGGTTGACCTTTTGGCGGATAAAATGGTATAATAAATAACACCCCGAAAGAAGGGGCGCCGGATAATGGACCTGTGAGAAGGCTTCCTTCTCTTCAGCCATTATTGGGTGCAGATATTATACCATAGGGCAATCCACCTTGTACAGTGGGACTTTGCCAATGCCTGCTTTGCAGGTCCCTTGCAGCGCTGAAAAGAAAAATGAAAAAACTTGAAAAAAAGCGTTGACAATTGAGGAGTGGTGTGGTATTATATCTGAGCGCTCGAGAGAGAGCTCGAACAAGTGAACCGGACAGGAAAGACGACTCGGGAGAGTA
>CALWCD010000018.1 GCA_944376265.1 uncultured Clostridia bacterium
GTTTTTATACCACTTGGAAGAGATAAAATTTTAAATAGTCGGTCTCAGGCACATTCCATAAGATGGGATGGTCTGGGCCCTGGGCGCGGGCCTCCACCAGGCGCAGCTCCACCTGGGCGTCCCTGGCGGCGCTTTGGAGCATCTTCCGGAACAGGGCGTCCGTCATAAAGTGGGAGCAGGAACAGGTGGCCAGGTACCCGCCCCGGGGCAGGGCCTTCATGGCCCGGTAGTTGATCTCCTTGTACCCCCGCTGGGCACCCTTCACCGTCTTCCCCGACTTGGTGAAGGCCGGCGGGTCCAGAATGATGTAGTCGTACTCACCCGGGGTCAGGGTGGGCAGCAGGTCGAACACGTTGGCGGTCTCGTACTCCACGGAAAGGCCGTTTAACGCGGCGTTTTCCTTGGCGCAGGCAATGGCCGTCTCGGAGATGTCCACGGAATGGACCCGCTTGGCTCCGGCCTTAGCGCAGTTAAGCCCGAAGGAGCCGGGATGGGTAAAGCAGTCCAGCACCGTCTTTCCCGGGGCGATTCGGGCGGCCGCCTGGCGGTTGAACTTCTGGTCCAGGAAAAAGCCGGTCTTTTGGCCGTTTTCAAAGTCCACATGGTAGCGGATGCCGTTTTCCGTAATCTGGGTCTGGGTGCTCTGAGGCAGCTCCTTTCCGGCAAGGGGATACCACCCCTTGTTCTGCTCCATGCCTTCCAGCTCCCGGATCTTCACGTCGTTGCGCTCATACAGGCCCCGAACCTGCTCCCCGTCCTCTTCCAGGGCCTTTACCAGGGCCGGGAAGATCAGGTCCTTGCGCAGCTCGGTGCCCAGGCACAGGGTCTGGGTCACCAGAATGTCCCCGAACTTGTCCACGGTGAGCCCGGGGAAGCCGTCCGCCTCTCCGAAGATCACCCGGCAGTTTTCCGTGCCCTGGGGGCCCATCACGGTTTTCCGGTAGTCCCAGGCGTAGCGGACCCGCCGCTGGAAAAACGCCTCTTCAAAGGTGTCGTTGGCATTCTGGGAGATCATCCGCACCCGGATTTTGGAGTGGGCGTTGAAATATCCGGTGCCCAGATACCGCCCCTTGGGGCTGAGCACGTCGCACAGTTCCCCGTTTTCCGGGGTGCCCTTTACTTCGGTGATCTCGTTGTCGAACACCCAGGGGTGGCCCCCCTGGGCTTTTTTCGTCCCCCGGGCGTCGATGACCACGGCGGGATAGGCTCGTTCTGTTTTCATGGTTTCCCCTTTCTCGCCTAAAAGCCCTTATTTCCTGTTTCTCATTGCTTTATCATAACACAAGAAGGGGCAAAACACAACGCTGCCCCTTCTCCTCGGTTCTGTTTTTCAGATTTTCACAATGCCCAGGGCGTCCAGAATGGAGGACACCAAAATCAGCACAATGCACACCGGCGCCACGTAGCGGATCATCACCACGAACAGCTTCTCCCGCTTGAAGGGGGAGGAGCGCTTCACCTCGTTGACCAGGGTCTTGGTCTTGACCACGTACCCCACAAACAGGCAGGTGCAGAAGGCCACAATGGGCATCATCACGCTGTTGGTGAGGAAGTCGAACATGTCCAGCACCGAAAGCCCCGCCACAGACACCCAGCTCAGGGCCCCGTAGCCCAGGGAGGAGGGCACCGCCAGCAGGAAGCAGCCTGCCATCACCAGGGCGCAGGTCTTTTTCCGGCTCCAGTGGAACTTGTCCTGGAAGATGGACACCACCGTCTCCATCAAGGACACGGAGGAGGTGAGGGCCGCGAAGAGCACCAGCAGGAAGAACACCCCGCCGAAGATCAGCCCCAGAATGCCCGCGTCGGCGAACACCTTGGGCAGGGTGACGAACATCAGCCCCTTGCCCTGGTTCAGGGCCGCCTCGTCCCCGCCGGAAAAGGCGAACACCGCGGGGATAATCATCAGCCCCGCCACAAAGGCCATGCCCGTGTCGAACAGCTCAATCTGCTTCACGGACTTCTCCAGGTCGTCCTCCTTTTTCATGTAGGAGCCGTAAGTCACCATAATGCCCATGGCCAAGGACATGGAGTAGAACATCTGCCCCATGGCCGCCAGCACCGTCATGGGGGAGAACCGGCTGATGTCCGGAGTCAGGTAGTAGGCCACCCCTTCCAGGGCGCCGGGCCTGGTGACGGAGTAGGCCGCCACCCCCAGGGACAGCACCGCCAGCACAGGCATCATCACCTTGCTGGCCTTCTCCACCCCCTTCTGCACCCCGAAGAACACAATCAGCGCCGTGATCCCCACATACACCGCCAGCCACAGAAGGGGCTCCCCCGCCTGGGCAATGTAGCCGGTGAAGTAGGTGTCCTCCGCCGCGGCCATTCCCTGGCCGGTGAGGTACACAGTCAGGTACTTCAACACCCACCCGCCGATGACGCAGTAGTAGGGGAAAATCACCATGGGCACCAGGGAGGTCAGATACCCCAAAAAGGAAAACCGCTTGTCCAGCTTTCGAAAGGCCCCCACGGCGCTGAGCTTCGTCTTGCGGCCAATGGCCACCTCCGCCACCATCAGGGCAAAGCCCAGGGTGACCACCAGCACCAGATACACCAACAGGAAAATGCCGCCCCCGTACTTGGCCGCCAGGTAGGGGAACCGCCAAATGTTCCCCAGGCCCACCGCAGACCCTGCCGCGGCCAGCACGAAGCCGATCTTTCCCGAAAACATCCCACGCTTGCGTTCCATGTCAATTCACCTCAGTAATTCCCTAAAATGCCTTTGCTCCCTATTTTGCCACATTTTTCCCCAAAGCACAAGGAGGAAGATGGCCAAACCTTGGCCCTCTCCCTCCTCTTGTTTCAGCCATGTTGTTCCCGGGCGCCGTCTTTCAGCAGGCCGCCCCGGATGTTCCGGTAGTACAGCAGGCCCACGGCGTCGGCCAGCATCCAGCCGATGGGCACGCTCCACCAGATGCCCGCCACGCCGATGGCAGGCACCGCCGACAGGGCGTAAGCCAGCGCCACCCGGGTGCCCAGGGAGACCACCGTGAGCACCAGGGACATTCCCGGCCGCTCCACCGCCCGGTACAGGCCGTACAGCAGAAACAGCCCGCCAATGCCCCAGTAGAAGGCCCCCTCGATCCGCAGGTACTGGACCCCCACCTGGAGGATCTCCGTTTCCCAGGGCTTGACGAACAGCAGCAGCAGGGGCTTGGCGAAAAGGATCACCAGCGCCGACACCAGCAGGGAAAAGCTGACGGCGCAGACCACCGCGCTCTTCAGCCCCCGGCGGATGCGGTCCGTGCGCCTGGCCCCGTAGTTCTGGGCGATGAAGGTGGAGAAGGCGTTGCCGAAATCCTGCACCGGCATGTAGGCAAAAGAGTCGATCTTCACCCCGGCGGCAAAGGCGGCCATCACCACGGTGCCAAAGGAGTTCACCAGCCCCTGGACCATGAGGATGCCGAAGTTCATCACCGACTGCTGCACGCAGGTGAGCAGGGAAAACCGGACGATCTCCCCCACGTTTTTCCTGCCCCACACCAGGTCCCGCCTGCCGGGGCGCAGCTGGGGCAGCTTGTTCCAGGCGTAGAAACACAGTCCCGCCCCGGAGACCCACTGGGAAACGGCGGTGGCCAGGGCGGCTCCTCCCACCCCCCAGGGGACCACCACCACCAGCACCACGTCCAGCACAATGTTCAGCACCGCGGAGATCCCCAGAAACAGCAGGGGCGCGGCGGAGTTTCCCACCGCCCGCAGCAGGGAGGCGAAGAAGTTGTAGAAAAAGGTGCCCCCTATGCCGAAAAAGACCACCCACAGGTACTGGCGCATCAGGCCATACACGTCGGCGGGAACGGACAGCAGCCCCATCATGGGGTCGATGAGGAGGAACACCAGCAGGTTCAGCACCACCGTGAACCCGGCGATCATCACAAAGGACAGGGCCATGCTGGTTTTCAGCCGGTTCAGGTCACGCTCCCCGTACCGGATGGAGAACACCGCCCCGCTGCCCATGCAAAGCCCCAGCAGAATGGAGGTGAGAAAGGTCATCAGGGTGTAGGAGGACCCCACCGCGGCCAGGGCTCCCGACCCCAGAAACTGTCCCACGATAAAGGTGTCTGCCACGTTGTAGAACTGCTGCAGCAGGTTGCCCAGAATCATAGGCAGGGCAAACCGCAGCATGGTGCCGGTGATGGGCCCGGTGGTCAAATCGGTCTTTTGGGGCATGGAGTCCACCCTCTTTCTCAGTTGGTTTTTCCCCTGGAGGGAATCTTTCTGGTCAGCCGCACCACGCACTCGATGTGCTGGGTGTGGGGGAACATGTCCACGGGCTGGATCTTTTCGATCTGGTAATGGTTGGCCTGTAAAATCCCCAGGTCCCGGGACAGGGTCTCCGGGTCGCAGGAGATGTACACCACCCGTTTGGGCCCGCAGGCGCACAGGGCGGTGAGGAACTCCCGGCTGGCCCCGGCACGGGGCGGGTCCATGAACACCACGTCCCAGTGCTCTCCCTGAAGGGCGGCTTCCTCCAGAAACTCCCCCGCGTCCCCGCAGGTGAACCAGGCGTTTTTCATGCCGTTCTCCTTGGCGTTCTGGATGGCGTCCTTCACCGCGTCGGGGTTTACTTCCACCCCCAGCACCTGGCCGGCGCCCCGTTTGGCCGCCACCAGGCCGATGGTCCCAATGCCGCAGTAGGCGTCCAAAACCTTCTCCTTCCCGGAAAGCCCGGCGAAGTCCATGGCGGTGTTGTAGAGGACCTCCGTCTGGACGGGGTTGATCTGGTAGAAGGACTTGGCGGAGATGCGGAACCTGCACCCGCACAGCACGTCGGTGATGGTCCCGGGGCCGTAGAGCACCTTCTCCCGGTCCCCCAGCACCAGGGAGGTGCGCCGGTCGTTCACGTTCTGCAAAATGGTGGTGATCTCCGGGTGCAGGTCCAGCAGGGCCTTCACAAAGTGCTTTTTGGCGGTGAACACCGGCGTGCCCGTCACCAGCACCACCATCACCTCTCCCGTGGAGAAGCCCCGCTTCACCAGCACGTGGCGGAGAAACCCCCGGCCGGTGGTGTCGTCGTAGGCGGTGAGCTTGAAGTCCTTCAGCAGCTTCCGCACGGACACGATAATCCGGTCGGCGGTCTCGTCCTCGGTCTGGCAGGAGTCGATGGGCACAATCCGGTGGGTGCTGGACTGGTACACCCCGCTGACGATTTTCCCCCGGCGCTTGTCAAAGCCGAAGGCCGCCTGGACCTTGTTCCGGTAGTGGTAGGGGCAGTCCATCCCCAAAATGGGGGAGACCTTCCCGAATTTTCCCAAAAGCTTCCGGCACCGGTCCTGCTTCCAGGCCAGCTGCCGGGGGTAGCTCAGGTTTTGCAGCTGGCAGCCCCCGCACTTCCGGTAGACGGGGCAGGGGATATGGCTCCCTTCTTCCGGGGCCTTTTTTGCGGGCATGGAGGGCTGCGGGGCTCTCTCACGATGAGGCTCCCTGGGCCGGTCTTTCCGGGGACTGTGTTTTCGTTCCATGGGGACTCCTTTCCAGTAAAGGCAGGAAAAGGCTCGCCGGGGAATCCCCAAGCGGGCCTTTTTGGTATTCAGGCGATTGTCTCAGAATTTCCGGAACCGCTGGTAGCGCTGCTCCAGAAGCTCCTCCACCGGCAGGGCGGAGAGCTGTTCCAAGGTGGCTTCCAGCTCCTCCTGGATGTGGGCGTAGGTCTGGGAGAACTCCTTCTCCTCGGGGATGACCTGCTCCACCACTCCCAGCTCCATCATGTCCTGGGCAGTGAGCCGCAGGCACTCGGCGGCGTCCTTCACCTTTTTGGAGTCCTTCCACAGGATGGAGGCGCAGCCCTCGGGGGAGATGACGGAATACACCGCGTTCTCCAGAATCCACACACGGTCGGCCACGGCCAGAGCCAACGCTCCGCCGCTGCCGCCCTCGCCAATGAGCACCGACACAATGGGAGTTTTCAGGCCAGCCATGGCCACCAGGTTCTCGGCAATAGCCTGGCCCTGGCCCCGTTCCTCGGCGCCCATGCCGCAGAAGGCTCCGGCGGTGTCCACGAAGCAGATCACCGGCCGGTGGAATTTCTCCGCCTGCTCCATGAGCCGCAGAGCTTTCCGGTAGCCCTCCGGGTTGGAAGAGCCGAAGTTCCGCTTCACCCGCTCCCGCATGTCCTTGCCCTTGTCCATGGCAATGACGGTGACAGGCCTGCCGTTTAACGTGGCAATGCCCCCCACAATGGCGGGGTCGTCGGCGAAGCGCCGGTCTCCGTGGAGCTCCACAAAGTCCTCAAAGATGTTCTCAATATAGGAAAGGCCGGTGGGGCGGTCTTTTGCCCGGGCCAGCAGCACTTTTTCGTAGGCGCTCATGCCTTCCCCCCCTTTCTGTGAAGCCGCAGCAGCTTCCCAATGGTCTCTCTCTGCTCCGTGCGGGGAGTGATCAGGTCCACAAAGCCGTGCTCCAGCAGGAATTCCGCCTTCTGGAAGCCCTGGGGCAGCTTTTTCCGGATGGTCTGCTCAATGACTCTGGCCCCGGCAAACCCGATGGTGGCTCCCGGCTCCGCCATGATGATGTCCCCGTCCATGGCGAAGCTGGCGGTGACGCCGCCGGTGGTGGGGTCGGTGAGCACGGTGAGATAGAAGTTGCCGGCGTCGCTGTGCTTGCGCACCGCGGCGCTGGTCTTGGCCATCTGCATCAGGGACAGAATGCCCTCCTGCATCCGGGCGCCGCCGGACACGGTGAAGCCCACCACAGGCAGGCCCTGTTCCGTGGCGTACTCAAACAGGCGGGTGATCTTCTCCCCCACCACGGTGCCCATGCTGCCCATCATGAAGTTGGGGTCCATGACGAACAGGGCGCACGCTTCCCCGCCCACCTGGGCGGTGCCGCACACCACGCCCTCCTTTTCCCGGGAGGCCAGCTTGGCGTTGCGCAGCTTCTGGTCGTAGCCGGGGAAAGAGAGCACGTCCCGGCTCTTCATGTCCCCGTACAGCTCCGAAAAGCTCTCCTCGTCCACCAGGTAGACGATCCGGTCCCGGGGACCGATGCGGAAGTGGTACCCGCAGGCGGTGCACACCTGCAGGTTGTCCTGCAGTTCACTCAGGGGCAGCTGGGCGCCGCAGTGAGGACAGGCGGTGCGAATGCCCGCGTCCTCCTCCGGTACCGGCTTGCCGCCCTTTTCCAGCTCGTTTTGAGGCGAGCGGAACAGGCCCATCAAATTCATACCTTGCCATCACCCTTCTTTGGGCGGGTCAGTTTCCCGCCTTGTGAAAATGCTTCATAAAATCCGTGTAGTAGTCGCCCTTCTTAAAGCGCTCGTCCCGGATGATCTCAATCTGGTCCTCGATGTTGTTGTGGGTGCCTCCCACCACCAGCTCGCACAGGGCGGACTGCATCTTGCGGATGGCCTCCTCCCGGGTGGAGGAGTAGACGATCATCTTCCCCAGCATGGAGTCGTAGTAGGGGGGGATGTCGTAGCCCTGGTACAGGAAGGTGTCGAACCGCACCCAGGGACCGCCGGGAATGTGGAAGAAGTCCACCTTGCCGGGCCCCAGGGCGTTGATGCGGCACTCGATGGCCGCGCCCTGCACGTGGATGTCCTCCTGGGTAAAGTCCAGAGGCACCCCGGCGGCAATGCGGATCTGCCACTTGACAATGTCCACCCCGGTGACCAGCTCGGATACGGGATGTTCCACCTGCAGGCGGGTGTTCATCTCCATAAAGTAGAAGTTCTTGTCCTTGTCCATGAGGAACTCCACCGTGCCGGCGTTCACATAGCCGGAGGCCTTGGCGGCCCGGGCGGCAGTCTCCATCAGGGCTTTGCGCAGCTGGGGGGTCACCGCGGGGGAAGGGGACTCCTCGATCAGCTTCTGGTTGTTCCGCTGAATGGAGCACTCACGCTCTCCCAGGCAGACGATGTTCCCCTCCTCGTCCGCCAGCAGCTGGACCTCGATGTGCTTTACCGGGTCCAGGTATTTTTCCATGTACATCCGGCCGTCGCCGAAGGCCTTCTCCGCCTCGCTGGAGGCGGTCTGGAAGGCCCGCTCCATGTCCTCGGGGCGCTCCACCAGGCGGATGCCCTTGCCGCCGCCGCCGGCGCTTGCCTTGATGAGCACAGGGTAGCCGATTTTCTCCGCGGCCTGCACCGCCTCCTGGGCGTCCTTCAAAATGTCGGTGCCGGGGGTGGTGGGGACGTTGTTTTCCTTCATCAGCCGCCGGGCGGCGTCCTTGTCGCCCATTTTGGAGATGATCTCCGCGGAGGGGCCGATGAACACCACCCCGTGTTTTTTGCACAGGTCGGCGAACTGGGCGTTCTCCGCCAAAAAGCCGTACCCGGGATGGATGGCCTGGGCGTGGGTGGCCAGCGCCGCGCTGACGATCCGCTGGGCGTTCAGGTAGCTGTCGTCGGCACGGGCGCCGCCGATGCAGATGGACTCATCCGCCAACGCCACGTGGAGGGACTCCCGGTCGGCCTCGGAATACACCGCCACCGTGGCGATGCCCATCTCCTTGCAGGCCCGGATAATCCGGATGGCGATCTCGCCCCGGTTGGCGATCAGAATTTTAGTGAACACGTTTCTTCATCCTTTCCGTAAAAGGCAGCCTTTCGCCGTCCTGTTCGGATTTCCGTAAAAGGTGGGCTTACCGCCGCCTTATTCGGCCTTCACCAGGGCGAAGGAGAACTCGGCGCTGATGCACAGCTTGCCGTTCACCTTGCCGGTGCCCTTGGCGAAGTAGAAATTGCCCCGCTGCCGGGTGATCTCGCACTGGGTCTCCAGGGTGTCCCCAGGCTTTACCTGGCCCCGGAACTTCACCTTGTCCAGGCTGGTGAACATGGGAGTGGAGCCCTCCGCGGCGCCCTGGGCCAGCAGCACGCAGGCGGACTGTGCCAGCATTTCGCACTGGATAACGCCGGGCACCACAGGATTTCCGGGGAAATGCCCCTGGAGGAAATACTCGTCGCCCTTGATATGGCACTTGCCGTGGGCCACGCCGTCGATCAGCTCCACCTCGTCCACCAGCAGCATGGGCTCCCGGTGGGGGAGGATCTTTTTGATTTCTTCTTTATTCATTGGGATTCCACCTATCAGAAAGTTGCAAACGTAAAAGTTTGTGGGGATTGGGGACAGCGTCCCCAAGGTCTTTGCGCAAAGCGGAGCTTCGCGAAAAAAGGCATCAGGAACATTGTCATACCAGGGCAACGCCCTGTAAACAATGTTCCGGCCCTCCAGCGGAGAGCCTGCCCAAAACGCTGGATGGGTCCTTCTGGGGCTGGTCAGTGCTGGGCGTCCGGAAAACAGCCTATCGCCCTTCGGGTCTCACCTGCCGGTTCGGTCAGCGCTGGGCGCTCCCCACCGGGGAGCAGCGCCGCGTGGGGCTGTTTTCCTGCATTTTTTTGCCGGCTTCGCCGGTTTTAAGGTCGTGGGGCTCCGGTCTCGCCTGCCGGCTCGGTCGGTGCTGAACGGTCGCCACCGGCGACCAGCACCCTACGCCCCGCTTCTCGCCTTCCGGCTCGGTCCGTCGTTGGGCAGCGTGCCACTGGCACGCAACGACCCTTTGAAAAGGCTGGCGAAACTTTTACGCGCTTCGCGTTGTTTTTTCGATGTCCGCGAAGGTCAACGGCGCGGACGCGCGCCATCGCCCTACACAGGCGCGGCATTCAGCCGCCGCCCCTATGCGCGACTTGAGTCCAGCGTCACGCTGGTTACACAATTCTAAACAGCGGCTGGTTGTACTCCACCACCTGGCCGTTGCCCACGCAGATCTCCGCGATGGTGCCGTCCACTTCGGCGGGGATCTCGTTCATCAGCTTCATGGCCTCGATAATGCACAGGGTGTCCCCCTTCTTCACCTGGTCGCCCACCTCCACAAAGGGACGGGCGTCGGGAGAGGGAGAGGCGTAGAACACGCCCACCGTGGGAGACAGCACCAGGGTGCCCTCCTGCTGGGTCTGGGAGGCCTCGGGCTGGGAGACCACCCCCAGCACCTCCGGCCCGGTGACCGGGGCGCTCACCGCCGCCACAGGGGCCGCGGCAATCACTTCCTGCTTGCGCTCCAGCTTCAGCACGGTCTCCCCTTCGGAGAGCTCCAGCGCCGTCAAGCCGGTTTCCTGCATCAATTTGGCCAGACTTTCAATCTTTTTCACATCCATTGTCAAACCCTCCGGAAAGCAAGATAGGCATTGTGGCCGCCAAAGCCCAGAGACGCGGACAGGGCCAAATCAATCTGGGCCTCACGGGCCTGGTTGGGCACGTAGTCCAGGTCGCACTCCGGGTCGGGCTCCTGATAGCCGATGGTGGGAGGCACAATGCCCTCCTTCACAGCCAGCACGCTGGCAATGGCTTCCACCGCGCCTGCGGCGCCCAGCATGTGGCCGGTCATGGACTTGGTGGAGGACACCATGCACTGGTGGGCGGCCTCGTCGCCCAAAGCCCTCTTGATGGCCTTGGTCTCGCCGGCGTCGTTCAGGGGCGTGCTGGTGCCGTGGGCGTTGATGTACAGCTTGGAGAAATCCTCACAGCCGCCGGCCTCCTCCAGGGCCATGGTCAAAGCGGCGGCGCCGCCCAGTCCTTCCGGATGGGGGGCAGTGATGTGGTGGGCGTCGCAGGAGACGCCGTAGCCGCAGATCTCGCCGTAGATCTTGGCGCCCCGGGCCACGGCGTGCTCGTACTCCTCCAGCACCAGGGCGCCGGCGCCCTCGCCCATGACAAAGCCGTTGCGGCGGGCGTCAAAGGGTACGCAGGCGGCGGCGGGGTCCTGGGTGGTGGACAGGGCCTTCATATTGGAAAAGCCCGCCACGCCAATGGGCAGAATGGCAGCTTCCGCGCCGCCGGTAAGCACCGCGTCCAGGTAGCCGTGCTTCACGGCCCGGTAGGCCTCGCCGATGGCGTTGTTGCCGGTGGCGCAGGCGGTGACAATGGGGATGGAAGCCCCCTGGAAATTGTATTTGATGGCGATCAGGCCGCCGGCCATGTTGATGATCATGCCGGGGACGAAGAAGGGGGATACCCGGCGGGGGCCCTTCTCCATAAGCACGCCCTGCTCCTCGGCGAAGGTCTTCATGCCGCCGATGCCGGAGCCGAAGTAGGTGCCGATGCGCTGGGGCTCCAGAGTGCCCTGAATGCCGCTTTCCTCCACAGCCTGGGTGGCCGCGGCCATGGCGTACCAGCAGAATACGTCGTACTTGCGCAGGTCGGACTTTTCCATGTACTGCAGGGGGTCGAAGTCCTTTACCTCGGCGGCCACTTTCACCTTGTAGTCGGTGGCGTCAAAGTGGGTGATGGGCCCAATGCCGCACTTGCCGTTTTTCAAGCTCTCCCAAAAGGTGGCCACGTCGTTGCCAATGGGGGTGACGCAGCCCATGCCGGTGATGACAACTCTTCTCATATGGCAAGCCCCCCATCCACGCGAATGGTCTCCCCGGTGATGTAGTCACTCTCGGGAGAGGCCAGGAACAGGGCCACGTTGGCCACGTCCTCGGGGGTGCCCATCTTCCGCATGGGAACCTGCACCAGCAGGGGGTTGTCCTCCTTGATGTCCTTGGTCATGGCGGTCTCAATAAACCCGGGGGCGATGCAGTTGCAGCAAACGCCACGGCTGCCCAGCTCCTTGGCCACGCTCTTGCTCAGGCCGATAAGCCCCGCCTTGGAGGCGGCGTAGTTCACCTGGCCCACGTTGCCCACCAGGCCGGCGATGGAGCTGATGTTGATGATCTTGCCGCTCTTCTTCCGCATGAAGTCCCGATAGCAGGCGCGGATCATGTGGAAGGCGCCCTTCAGGTTGATGTCCAGCACCATGTCGTAGTCGGCGTCCTTCATGGTGACCATCAGGCCGTCCCGGGTGACACCGGCGTTGTTCACCAGAATGTCCACCTTGCCCAGGTCCTTCTTCACCGCGGCCACAGTGTCCTCCACGGCCTGCTCGTCCCGCACGTCGCAGGGGTAGCTGATGGCCCGGCGGCCCAAAGCCTCAATCTCCTTGCAGGTCTCCAGGGCAGGCTCCTCCGGCCCCACGTAGATCACCGCCACGTCGGCGCCGTTTGCCGCCAGCTTCAAAGCGATGGCCTTTCCAAGGCCCTGGGAAGCGCCGGTGACCAGCGCGATTTTTCCTTCCAGCTTCATATGTCTGAACCTCCTGTCCGCTCCCCTCCCAGATTCTGAGGGGAACGGCATCCTTCCTTTTTAGATTTCTCTATGTTCTCCCCGGGGCAATTTCCCCGGAGTCGCTTCCCACAGCTTCAGGCCTGAGCCTTCAGCGCTTCCATGGCGGCCTCCAGGCTCTCCTGGTCCTGCACGTTCAGGGTTTTGACCCCCTTCACCGTCTTGCGGATGAGGCCGCACAGCGTCTTGCCGGGGCCGCACTCGATGAAGGTGTCCACCCCCAGGGCGCACAGGTTTTCCACGGTCTCCTGCCACCGCACCGGGTTTTTCACCTGCTGGGTCACAAGCTCCTTGGCGCTCTCGTCGTAGGGCTGGGCGGTGAAGTTGGCGTACACCGGCACCTTGGCCTCTCCCAGCTCCATGGGCTCCAGCACCCCTTTCAGGGTCTGGGAGGCGCTCTCCATAAAAGGGGAGTGGAATCCCCCGCTGACGGCCAGAGGCACCGCCTTGCCGCCGGCCTCGGCCACCTTGCCGCAGAACTCCTCAATCTGGGACTTCTCTCCGGCGCACACCAGCTGGCCGGGGCAGTTGTAGTTCACCGGCCACACCTTCTCAAAACCGGCGCACAGCTCTTCCACCTGCTCATTCTTCAGCTTCAGCACCGCGGCCATGGCTCCGGGGTTTTCCTCCCCCGCCTGCTGCATGGCCTGGGCCCGCTTGCACACAAAGTCGAATCCCTGCTCTTCGGTGAACACCCCGGCGTAAGCCAGCGCGGCAATCTCCCCCAGGGAGAAGCCCGCCACATAGTCGGGGGTCACGCCGGCTTCCTCCAGGGCCTTGGCGGCTGCCAAGTCCACGCAGTAGAGGCAGGGCTGGGTGTTTTTGGTGATGGACAGCTCTTCGGCGGTGCCGGTAAAGCACTGCTGGGAAGTGCCGGGACGCAGCCGGTCCGCCGTGTCGAACAAGGCCTTGGCGGCGGGGCTTGCCTCGCAGAGGGACTGTCCCATGCCGCTGTACTGGGCTCCCTGGCCCGCGAAAACAAAGGCTATTTTACCCATTTGCCGGCTCCTTTCAGCACCTCTTCCGCCTGCTGGAACATCTCTTTGATGATCTCCGCGGCGGGCTGCTCTTTGTTCACCATGCCGGCGATCTGCCCGGCCAGGAAGTCGCCGGTCTTCTCGTCGCCCTCCACGGCGGCCCGGTACAGGGCGCCGCTGCCCAGCTTCTCCAGCTCCTCGTCGGAGATCTGGCTGTACTCGGCCTTGGCGTAGTCCTTGGCGAACTGGTTCTTGATCTGCCGCACCGGATGGCCCAGCCGCTTGCCGGTGACCATGGTGGCGATATCGTTGGCCTTTAAGACCTTTTTCTTGTAGTTGGGATGCACACCGCACTCCTGGGCCACCAGGAACCGGGTGCCCACCTGGACGCCCACAGCTCCCAGCTGGAAGGCGGCCGCAATGCCTCTCCCGTCGCCGATGCCGCCTGCCGCCAGCACGGGCAGGGTGGTGGCGTCCACCACCTGGGGCACCAGCACCATGGTGGTCAAATCACCCACATGGCCGCCGGACTCGCCGCCTTCGGCGATGATGGCCGCGGCGCCTGCCTTGGTCACCAGCTTGGCCATGCCCACAGAGGCCACCACGGGGATCACCTTGATGCCCGCTTCCAGCCACATGGGCATGAACTTGGAGGGGTTGCCGGCGCCGGTGGTCACCACGGCCACCTTCTCTTCCGCCACCAGCTTGGCCACCTCATCGGCAAAGGGGGACATGAGCATGATGTTCACGCCGAAGGGCTTGTCGGTGAGGCTGCGGGCCAGGTCGATCTGCTTTTTCAGGTACTCGGCGTTGGCGTTCATGGCGGAAATAATGCCCAGGCCGCCGCCGTTGGACACGGCAGCCGCCAGCTTCCCGTCGGAGATCCAGGCCATGCCGCCCTGGAAGATGGGGTATTCAATGCCTAAAAGGTCACAGATAGGCGTTCTGATCATAGGACTTCAATCCTTTCTACTCACTGAATGGTTCTTCTATCTCAAAGCGGGGAGGCCCCGCTTGCTGCGCGTGGCCGCACAGAGCTGACGAAGTGGGGCGATGTTCGGCGCCATTCACCAGCGAATCACACAGGCCGCCGTGGACAATCCCCCGCCGAAAGCGGTGAGCACCACGTAGTCCCCCCGCTGGAGCAGTCCCTGACGGTTCGCCTCGTCCAGGAGGATGGGCTCGCTGGCGGAGGAGGTGTTGCCGTAGCGGTCGATGTTCATCAAAAACTTCTCGGGAGCGATCTCGGGAATGCGCCGCCGGGCCTCGTTGATAATCCGGTAGTTGGCCTGGTGGGGAATCACCGCCTTCACCTGCTCCCCGGTAATCCCGGCCTGGTCCATCACCAGCCGCACGTCCCGCACCATGGAGGTGACGGCGAACTTGTAGGTCTCCTGGCCGGCCATAAAGACGCAGTTTTTCGGGAGCTCCTTCTCATAGAAGGGGGAGTTGTTCCACCAGGTGGGGATGGAGATCACGTCGTCCCCGCCCAGGGTGCTCAGGGTGGAGGACAGGTAGCCGTCCCCTTCTCCCAGCACGGTGGCTCCGGCGCCGTCGCCGAAGATGACGCAGGTGCTCCGGTCCTGCCAGTCCAGCAGGCCGCTCATCCGCTCGGAGCTGACCACCAGCACCTTCTTCACCACCTTCCGGGCGAAGAACCCGGCGGCCACGTCCAGGGCGAACAGGAACCCGGGGCAGGCCACGTTCATGTCGAAGCAGGGGCAGGTGGCCCCGATGCGGTTCTGCACCATGCCCGCCAGTCCGGGGGAAATGGTGTCCGCGCTGATGGTGGCCCCGATGATCAGGTCCAATTCCTCCGGGCGGACCCCGGCGTTCTCCAGGGCCGCCAGAGAAGCCGCCACACCCATGTCCGTGTTGCTTTCAGTGGTGCACACGTGGCGCTCTTTCACGCCCACCCGTTTCGTGATCCACTCGTCTGAAGTTTCCACCATTTTGGAAAGGTCATCGTTGGTGACGATCTTTTCCGGGGTAAAGCTGCCTGTACCCAAAATTTGAAAGCTCATATCCCGATCTCCTGTTCTTGTTTTTTCTCTCTTTTTTCCACCGGTTTTCCCGGCCATGCAACAGAGGGAGCTTAACCTCTTTATTTTATAAGAAAAGGGAGGATTTGTCAAACCCTCCCCTGCCCATATTCCCCGCCCTTGGGGGCCAATGTTTTAGAATCTTTTCCCAAAAGCCGGGGTTCAGATCACCAGTCCCCCGTTGACCCCCAGCACCTGGCCGGTGAGGAACTCCTCCTCCAGCAGGAAGGCCGCTGCCCGGGCCGCTTCCTCCGGGGTGCCGGTCCGCTCCAGGGGGGTCTCCTCCCGAAGGGCCGCCAGGTCCTCCGGGGAAAGGTCCCCGTTCATGGGGGTGTCAATAACCCCCGGGGCCAGGCAGTTCACCCGAATCCCCGAAGGGCCCTCCTCCTTGGCCAGGGCCTTGGTCAGGCCGATGACCCCCGCCTTGGCGGCGGAGTAGGCCGCCTCGCAGGAGGCCCCCACCTCCCCCCACATGGAGCTCACGTTTACAATGCTCCCCCGCTTCTGACGGATCATGGGGGGCAGGGCCCGGCGGCAGCACAGAAACACGCTGGTCAGGTCCGCGTCCATCACCCCCCGCCAGTCGGAAAGGCTCATGTCGGTGAACAGCCCTTTCCAGGCCACCCCCGCATTGTTCACAAGCCCCTCCAGAAAGCCGAAATCTTTCTCCGCCGCGGAGAACAGGGCGTCCACCTGGGCCTCGTCGGTCAGGTCGGCCCCGTAGGCCCTGGCCATGCCTCCCTGCCGGCAGATCTCCTCCTCCAGCCGGACAGCCGCCTCCCGGTTGCTCCGGTACTGGAGCGCCACGCTCCAGCCCCGCCGGGCAAGCTCCAGGGCGACGGCGCTTCCTATGCCCCCGGAAGCCCCTGTCACCAGCACGCTTTTCACTGGTCCCTTCCCCCTTTCCACTCCATGTCCCCCTTCTGGTAAAACACGCAGGCAAGGGCCGCCAGGGGCGCTGTCTCCGTGCGGAGGATCCGGGGCCCCAGGGTGAGCACCTTTCCTCCCAGGGACCGGGCAAGCTCCGCCTCTTCCGGGGCAAAGCCCCCCTCCGGCCCCACGAACACGAACAGCCTGTCTCCCCCGGCCTCCAGGGCCTGTTTCAGGCTGTCCTCACCCCGCTCGTAGAAAAACAGGATCTCCCCCTCGCTGGCGGCGGTCTCCAGGGCCTGCTTCAGGGAGGCGGGCTGCCGCACCTGGGGGATGACTCCCCGGCCGCTCTGCATAGCGGCTTCCCGGGCAATCTTCTGCAGCCGGGCGGCCTTTTTCTCCCCGGACTTTCCCTCCAGCCTCACCACGCACCGGGCGCTCTCCACAGGCCAGATCTCCCAGGCGCCCAGCTCCACCGCTTTCTGGGTGACGGTCTCCAGCTTGTCCCCCTTGGCCAGGCACTGGCACACGGTGACCTTCGTCCCCGGCTCGCTGAAGCTGGGACGGCTCTCCTCCACCTGGACCAGGGCGCCCTCCCCGTCGCAGGAGACCACCCGGCAGGCGTAGTCGGTACCCCTGCCGTCGCAGAGCGTGAGGGCTTCTCCCGGGCGCATCCGCAGGGATTTGGCAATGTGCCGGCCGTCCTCCCCGCCGAGAAATACCTGGCCTTCCGGCCGCTGGTCCACAAAAAATCTGGGCATGGTCCTCCCCCTTTCTCCCCTGATTCTATCCCCCGCCCCCGGGGTTTGTCAACGAGCAGTTGCCTTGGACACACTTTCTTGATGATTTTTTTCCAACAATATGCTATAATATCCTCGGTATTTTTTGTGGGAGGTTCTCCCCCGACCCCTTTTTCCCCGGGAGACCGCCCATTATCGGAAAGGAGGCGTCTCTCTCATGGGCTTCTCTGTGCTGAAAAAACTGGCCGCCGCGGCCCTATGCGGGACGGTCCTTCTCACCCAGACCGGCTGTTCCTTCTCCGGCCTGGACCCTCAGAATCTCATGTCCCCGCCCCGGGCAAACCTGGAGCAGCAGGGCATCTACCAGCTTCTCCAGGAGGACCGGCAGGAGCTGAATTTCGTCTACCCCAAGCGGGGGGATTACCGCTCGGCCATTATCATGCAGGACTGGACCGGGGACGGGGTCTCCGACGCGGTGGGCTTTGTGGCCCTGGACAAGGGGGTGGAGGTCTACTTCCTGGAAAAGCGCCAGGACGGCTGGCGCACCGCCGCCTCCTTTGTGAACACCGCCTCCCAGGTGGACCTGGTGTGCTTCGGCGACTTAAACGGCGACGGCACGGAGGACGTGCTCATCGGCTGGGGCAGCGCCGCGGGCACCACGGGCCGCACCGCTTCCGCCGCGGCCTACCTCTACCAGGAGGGCAACGTGATGGAGGCCGCCCTGGGCACCTACGGGGAGGTTTCCCTCACCGACTTTGACGGGGACGGGGTCTGCGAGGTGTTCACCGTGGACAAGTACCTGGCCGCCGAGGAGGAGGGGGCCCAGGCCCTGCCCGCCCTGGCCCACATTTACGCCTGGCAGGACAACACCCTCAAGGAGGTGTACACCGCCAGCGCGGACAACTCCATCTCCAACTACACCGCCATCCAGTTCGGGAAACTGGGGAACGGGCTTACCGGGGTGGCTGTGGACGGCGCCAAGGCCGACGGCAGCATGACCACCCAGGTCTTTTACCTGGAGAACCGCCTGCTGAAAAACGGGCCGCCCGGGGTGAATACGGAATCTTACCAAAACCCCTTCGCCCGGTCCTCCTCGGCGGTGTTCGCCACCCAGGACATCAACCGGGACGGGGTGCTGGAGATCCCTGTGGCCAGCAGGCTGCCCTGCCTGCCGGAAAGCGTCTCCCCCGACTCCACCAGCTACCTGGTGAAGTGGAGCCACTTCCAGGCCCCGGGGGAATACGCCACCGTGCTCTCCGCCCTGATGAACCTGGGGGAAAACTACTGGTTCCCCCTGCCCAGCTCCCTGGTGGGGAAGATCTCCGCCTCCAACAACGCCTCCGCTCGCACCGTCACCTACACCGAGGTGGTCACCGGGGAGGACGGCTCCCAGCTTCTGGGGTCCCCCTTGTTCACCGTGCGGGTGTTCACCCAGTCCGCCTGGGACAGCCGGGGGGAAACCAGCGGCTACGAGCAGCTGGCGGTCCAGGGGGACCAGGTGTACGGCATTCAAACCCTCACCCAGGACGAGGGCTACCTGCGGGCCATTTCCCAGATCAAACTCACCTTCCGGGTGCTGTCGGAATCCTAGCTCCGGAAGGGTTCACCCACGAAAAGGCATCCATCAAGCGCGCGGCGGCAGCCGTGAGAAAGGGGGATCCTCTGTATGCGTAAGATCCTTGTTGCGGAGGACGAACAGAACATTCGTGAATTTGTGGTCATCAACCTGGAACGGGCCGGCTACGAGACCTTTGAGGCCGAGACCGGCGACCGGGCCCTGGAGCTCTACGACCAGGAAAACGGCGACTTCGACGTGGCCGTGCTGGACATCATGATGCCCGGGGAACACGACGGCCTGGCGGTGTGCAAGGAGCTGCGGCGGAAAAACCCCTCCATCGGCATCATCCTCCTCTCCGCCCGCACCCAGGAAATGGACAAGGTAAGCGGCCTGATGATGGGCGCCGACGACTACGTGACCAAGCCCTTCTCCCCCTCGGAGCTGGTGGCCCGGGTGGACGCGGTGTACCGCCGGGTGGCCCTGGCCTCCGACAAGCGGGAGGGCGCCGTCCGGGACGAGCTGGTCTCCGGAGAGTTCTGCCTGAACCTGCGCAACCGGTCCTTCCTCAAGGGGAAGCGCCCCATCGAGCTGACCCAGGTGGAGTTCCAGATTATGGAGTATTTCTTCTCCCATCCCGGTGTGGCCCTGAACCGGGGGGATATCCTGAAGCACGTGTGGGGCGCCGGCTACACCGGCGAGGAAAAAATTGTGGACGTGAACATCCGCCGCCTGCGCATGAAGGTGGAGGAGGAACCCTCCAACCCCCAGCACATCGTCACCGTCTGGGGCTTGGGGTATCGCTGGGACGTATGACCCTCAAGTGAGGGTCATACGGAAAAAACCTCGAGATCGGAACGATCTCGTTTTCGCTTCGCGAAAATGCAGGTTTTTTCTCTCATCACTTTCACCCGGAACGGACCCGTTTTCCCTTCGGGAAAATTCAGGTTTCTCTCGTGTAATGCCTGGTGGAAAAAACTTGAGATCGGAACGGTTTCGTTTTCCCTTCGGGAAAATGCAGGTTTTTTCTCTCATCACTTTCACCCGGAACGGACCCGTTTTCCCTTTGGGAAAATGCAGGTTTCTCTGGGCGGTTACCGCCGTGACGCTGGACCCAAGCCGCGCCTTGGACCGTTCGCTAACGCTCAGGCTGCGTAATGCGTAGGCGCGGGTCCGCGCCGTCAGTTTGTGTGCTGCTTTTTGCGAAGCTCCCGCCGCGGACACTGAGGAACCAGGTCCCACCGGGGTGAGTAAGCGCAGCGCACGCCCCCGCGGCTTAAAAGTTCTTTGCAGGCTTTCTTTCAAGAAAGCCGGGGAAAGGAGGAAGGCAAATGTTTTCAAGGGGCGTCTCCAGGCGATGGCTGCTCAACACCATCGGCGTGGCGTTTCTGGTGCTGGCCGTGTCCATCACCACCTTGTCCCTCATGGTGCAAAGCTCCACCTACAACGGCATGGAGCTGGCGCTGGCCGGCCGGGCCGACGAGCTGCTCAACTGGCTGTCCACCGTGGCCCAGTACAACACCTCCTCCGAATTCGTCAGCAATGTGCGGGACTACATTGAGGTGTTCCCCGACAAGAACCAGATGGAGATTATGGCCCTGGACCAGAACGGCCAGGTGTTCATCACCTGCACCGGCTTCGAGCCCGACTACGACCAGGAGATGCCCGACTACCAGGAGGCCCTCCAGCGGGCCGACGGCGCCGGCAAGTGGGTGGGCAGCCTGAACACCGGGGAAAAGGCCATGGCCATCACCCGGGTGGTGCGGGACGACAACGGCTCCCTCATCGGCTCGGTGCGGTATTTGGTCTCCATGGAACAGGCCGACCGGCAGATCTCCCTCATCATCTTCGTGCTGGTGGCGGCAGGGGTGTTTATCATGCTGCTGCTCACCCTGTCGGGGATGTACTTCATCCGGTCCATTCTGGTGCCGGTGCGGCAGCTGAGCCAGAGCGCCCGGCAGATCGCCCAGGGGGATTTCGCCGTGCGCATCGACAAGGCCAAGGACGACGAGATCGGCGACCTGTGCGACGCCATCAACGACATGGCCGGGGAGCTGGGCGCCGCGGAACAGATGAAAAACGACTTCATCTCCTCCGTCTCCCACGAGCTGCGCACCCCCCTGACCGCCATCAAGGGCTGGGCCGAAACCCTTCAGGAAGGGGCCGACCCGGAAACCGCCGAAAAGGGCATGGGGGTCATCATCCGGGAGTCGGAACGGCTTTCCGGGCTGGTGGAGGAGCTTCTGGACTTCTCCCGGCTGCAAAACGGCCGGATGCGCCTGCTGGTTTCCCGGCTGGACATCCTCTCGGAGCTGGACCAGGCGGTGTACCTGTTCACCGACCGGGCCCGCACCGAGGAAAAACAGCTCAACTACGAAGAGACCACCGTGCTGCCCCCTGTCTACGGCGACGTGGACCGGCTGCGGCAGGTGTTTATCAATATCATCGACAACGCCTTGAAATACACCAGCCCCGGCGGGACCATCACCGTGTCCTCCCGGGAGGACGACGGGTGGGTGCGGGTCCACATCAGCGACACCGGCTGCGGCATTCCCGCGGAACACCTGCCCAACGTGAAAAAGAAATTCTACAAGGCCAACCAGCTGGTCCGGGGCTCGGGCATCGGGCTGGCGGTGGCTGACGAGATCGTCCGCCTTCACGGCGGCGTTCTGGAGGTGGAAAGCCAGGAAGGGGTGGGCACCAGCGTCACCATCTCCCTGCCCACCTGCGCCCGGCTGGAAAACGACCCCCAGCTTTCGGACCTGCCCGAGATCTCCAAATTCATTCAGGAAAGGAACCAAAAGGAACATGAGTAAAAAGATCACCACCATCGGCGGCCAGGCTTTGATGGAAGGCATTATGATGGTGGGCCCCAAGCGCACCGTGGCCGCCTTCTGCGATGAGGCGGGGACCATCTCCACCGAGGAGATCTCCGTCCAGCGGCTGACCAAACAGCACCCCCTTCTGGGCAAGCCCTTTATCCGGGGCATCTTCGCCCTGATCGACTCCTTCCGCATGGGCTACAAGGCCCTGTCCCTCTCCGCCGACAAGCTCACTCAGGGGGACGAGGAGGAGCTCACCGGCATGGACAAGTGGCTTTCCGACCACCTGGGGGACAAGCTCACCGAGGTGGTCATGACCATTGCCTCCGTGCTGGGCGTGGCCCTGGCGGTGGTCCTGTTCTTCTTCCTGCCCACGGTGCTGTTCAACCTGCTGGTCTCCGCCGCGGGGCCGTCCATTGCCGGATGGCGCTCCGTGTTCGAGGGCGTCCTGCGGGTGGGGCTGTTTGTGGGCTACGTGGCGGTGATCGGCCTGGTGCCGGACATCAAGCGCACCTTCCAGTACCACGGGGCCGAGCACAAGACCATTTTCTGCTACGAGAACGACCTGCCCCTCACCGTGGAGAACGTGCGCAAGCAGCGCCGGTTCCATCCCCGGTGCGGCACCAGCTATCTGATCCTCCTGCTGGTCATCGGCATTATTGTGGGGTTTTTCATCCCCTTTTCCAACCCCTTCCTGCGCACCTTCACGAAAATTCTCTGCATCCCGGTGATTATGAACATCGGCTACGAGCTGCAGAAGGCCTGCGCCCGCCACGACAACCTGCTGTCCCGGATCATCACCGCCCCGGGGCTGTGGATGCAGCGGCTCACCGTGAAGGAGCCTGACGACAAGATGATGGAAGCCGCCATTGCCGCCATGGAAGCGGTAATCCCGGAAAACGGCGAGGACCTGATCCGGTGACCCACCGGGAGCTGTACCTGCTGGCCCGGCAGCGGCTGGGACAGGCAGGGGTGGATTCCCCCGGGGTGGACGCCGCCCTGCTGGCGGAAAAATTTCTGGGCCTGGACCGGCGGGGGCTGGCCCTTCACGGGGAGGAGGAAGCCGATTCTCCCCAGGAGGAGGCCTTTCTCACGGCCCTGAGAGACCGGGAAGCCCGCCGCCCTCTGCAATACATCCTGGGGAGCTGGGAATTTCTGGGCATGGACCTTTCCCTGGGGGAAGGGGTGCTGGTGCCCCGGGAAGATACCATTGTCCTGGTGGAGACCTTGGCCAGCCGGCTGAAAGGGACCCCCGCCCCTTGTGGGCTGGACCTGTGCGCCGGCACGGGAGCGGTGGCCCTGGGGCTGCTGACCATGGTCCCGGACTGCTCCGCCCGGTGCGTGGAGGTATCCCAAAAGGCCCTGCCCTACCTGGAGGAAAACCTGGGCCGGTACGGCCAAGGCCGGGTGACGGCTTTTGCCGGGGACGTGCTTTCCCGGGAGACAGCGGCGGCCTTTGCCCCGGGGAGTTTGGACTTTCTCTGCTCCAACCCCCCTTACATTGCCACGGGGGAGCTTTCCTCCCTCCAGCCGGAGGTGCAGCGGGAACCCGCCCTGGCCCTGGACGGAGGCCCCGACGGCCTGGTGTTCTACCGAGCCATCACCCAGCTGTGGCTGCCTTTGGTGCGCTCGGGGGGCCTGGTGGCCGTGGAGATCGGCGAGACCCAAGGGTCCCAGGTGGCGGAGCTGTTCGTCCGGGCGGGGCTGAGAGACGTAACCGTGACAAAGGACTGGGCCGGCCTGGACCGGGTGGTCAGCGGCCTAGTGGGCTAGTCCGCGCCTTTGGGGGGAGGAACCTATGAACGAACATCGTCTGGAAGAATTGCTCCAGGGCACCGCCCGGCGGGAGGAGGAGGCCTTTTCCCTGCTGTACCGGGAGTTTTTCCCGGTGGTGAAAGGCATTGCCCGAACCGTGCTCCCCACCGGGGAGGACAGCGCCGACGCCGCCCAGGAGGTATTTGCCCTGCTGTGGGCCCTGGCCCCGGAACGGTTTCCCACCCGGAACCCGGGGGCCTGGCTTTACACGGTGACAAAACGCCGGGCCTGGGAGCTGCTGAAAAAACAGCGGCCCGCCCTGCCGCTGGAGGACCTGCCCCAGCTGCCCAGCCCCGAACCGGGCCCGGAGTCCGCCCTGGACGAGGAGGCCTTCCGGGAGCTTACCGCCCCTCTGGACCCCGTCTCCCGGCAGATTGTCACCCTGAAGCTCCAAGCGGGCTTCACCCATGGGGAGATTGCCCGGCTGCTGGGCCTGAACCCGGCCACGGTCCGGTGGAAGTACGCCAAAGCTGTCCACACGCTCCGGCTGTTCTGGGGGAATCTCCTGGGGGCTGTGGCGGCTGTTTTGGCGGCGGTGTGGGCCTTCCCCCGGCCGGAGATCACCGCCGGGGGCCCCAGCGAAGGGGGCGTGGATCTCCCGGAGCTGGGCGTCCTCCCGGAAACGGACTGGTTCCCCTGGGCGCTGCTGCCCCTGCTTGCCGCCCTGCTGGCTTTGGTTGCGGGGTACTTCGGCTGGAAGCTGTGGAAAAAACGAAAAAAATGAAAAAACGCCAACAACAAGACCTCCTGGTCCCCTCTTTACTAATAGAGAGGAAAGGAGGTCTTTTTTCATGAAACGGATACTTTCTTTGTGGCTGGCCCTCTGCCTGGCCCTGGGCCTTTCCGGCTGCCAAAGCACCCCGGCGCCGGGGCTTGCCTGGGACCCGAAGGAAATGGTGGAGCTGCGCCTGGAGAAGGTCCACTACCTGGTGGGGGAAAAGGTGACCCGGGAGCCCTCTGAAATCCAGGCGGCAGCCCAAGGGCTGCAGGCTCTGCCCGTGGACCGGCCCCGCCGGGAGGAGGATTCCGACTATGAGGGCGGCAGCAGCGTCACCTTCACTTTTTTCCGGGAGGACGGCACCTGGGAAGAGGTGTGTTTCGCCTTTCCCTACCTGACCACCAACGAAGGGGAATACCTGGTGAAGGAGTCTGCCCAGACCACCCAGGACCATCTGTGGGACCTGGTAGACGCCCCGGTGGAGTTCCCGCCGGAGAAGAACCACGCCCAGCCCGACCAGGAGACCGCCGAGTTTTTCGGTTTTTAAGGAGGAAGGACGATGAAACCAAAAGCCATTTTGTGCGCCGCGCTCTGCTTCCTGTTGTGCCTTTCCGGCTGCCGGAGCGACCAGGTGCCGGGCCTTGCCTGGGATGCCAGTGAGATGGTGGAGCTCCACCTGTTCCAGGGAGGCGTCCCGGCGGACGCCCACCGGAAAACCACCACCGATCCCCAGGAGATCCAGAGGGTGGCAAAGACGCTGAAGTCTCTGGGGAGGGAGTGGGAATCCACGGACATTGCCCTGTATGCCGGAGGCATTGGCCTGTACCTTTGCTTTTACCGGGAGGATCTCTCCCGGGAGGTGGTCCACCTGGGCAGCGGCGGGGAATTCCTTTCCACTGGCGAGGGGTCTTACAAGCTGACCGCCCCTCTTGACTTGGACGCCCTGTGGGACTCCGTAGACGGGGAGGCGGAATGGGTGGGAGAGGACGGGCTCCCGGAAATCGGCAGCTTCCCTGCCCCGGAAGGGGGATGAAAGCCAACAAAGGACGCCGGAGTCCAAAGACTGGGGCGTCCTTTCTTGCGTTTTGCAGCGGGGCAACGCCCCGGGGTTCTTCCTGGCGCGTCGTGTGACACAGCAGGCGCCGCAGGCCGGTTACTGGCCGCAGGCAGTGCGGAATTCGTTGAACACCTTGTCGTGGGCGGCCACGGCGTCGGCGCCGATGTTCTCAATCATCTCCATGCTGCTGGTGTCAATATCCGCCGGCAGGGTGAGGAAGTCGCGGTACTCCTCAGAGATCATCTCCTCCGCGTCCTTGTTGGTGCAGTAGTAGCCCAGGTACTCAAAGCACTGGGCGGAGATCTCCGGCCGCAGGATATAGTCCATAAACTTGTAGGCGTTTTCCGCGTGGGGAGCGTTGGAGGGGATAAACTGAGCCATAATGCCGAAGCCGATGCCCTCCTCCGGGAACACCACCTTCAGGTCCGGGTTGGCCATTTTTGCCATGGTCACCTGGGAGGTGTACAGCACGGCGGCGTTCACCTCGCCGGAGATCAGGTCGTCCTGGGTGTTGTCGTCCTTGATAAGCCGGATGTTGGGGGCTAGCTCCAGCAGCTTCTCCCCGGCGGCCTCAATGGCGGCGATGTCCTCGGTGTTGTAGCTCTCCCCCAGCACCTTCAGGGCCATGCCGTTGACCACCCGGTAGCTGCCGATCACGCCCACGTCGTCCTCCAGGGAGGGGTCCCACAGGTCGGCGTAGCCCTTGATCTCAATGTCCACCGCCTGGGGGTTGTAGACAATGGTCTGCACGCCGGCGCCGTAGGGCACGGTGTACTTGTCCTCCGGGTCGTAGAACTGGCCCTGGTACACCGGGTTGATGCAGCCGTAATTCTCCAGCTTCCCGGTATCCAGCTCCTGCACCAGCCCCTCCTGGATGGCAGTCTCGATGATGTAGTCGTCGGCGATGATCAGGTCGTAGTCTCCGCCCTTGGCGGTTTCCAGCTTGGCAAGCATGGTCTCGTCGTAGTCGAAGTTGGAGTAGGTCACTTCAATGCCGGTCTCCTCGGTAAAGCCGTCCAGCACCTCCTGGGGGAACATGCCCTCCCAGGTAAACAGCACCAGCTCCCCGTTTTTTTGGGAGGAGCCGGAGCATCCGGCGAAGGCGGTCACCAGCAGCAGGGCGCTGAGGACCAGGGCAAACATCTTTTTCATGGTTCGGTCACATCCTTTTCAGATTCTTGTTTTTTCGGCGCCCTTCCCAGCAGGGCGGCCACTCCGCACAGCAGCAGGGTGGCGGCGAACAGCAGGGTGCACAGGGCGTTGATCTCCGGGGTGACCCCGGTTTTTAACTGAGTGTAAACTTTCACCGGCAGGGTGTTGGTGTCCACCCCGGTGACGAACACGCTGATGATCACGTCGTCCATGCTCATGGCGAAGGCCAGCAGCATGCCGGAGAGAATGGCGGGGAACACCAGGGGCAGGGTGACGTCCAGAAACACCCGCACGGGAGAGGCTCCCAGGTCCTGGGCCGCTTCGGGAAGGCTTTTGTCCATGCCCACCAGCCTTGCCTTCACCAGCATGAACACATAGGGAATGGAGAAGGAGGTGTGGGCAATGACCAGGGTGGTCATGCCGAAGGGCAGGCCGATGAGGGCGAAGAAGGCCATAAAAACCATGCCCAGAATAATCTCGGGGATCATGATGGGCAGGGTGGAAACGTATTCCACCGCCCCCTTCAGGGGGAACTTCACCTTGCTCATGCCGTAGGCCCCCAGGGTGCCGATCACCGCGGCGCACAGGCTGGAGAGGACCCCCAGCACAATGGAGTTCCACAGGGCCTGGAACATCTCTCTGTCCCGGAACAGCTCCCCATACCATTTCAGGGAGAACCCGCCCCACACCGAGCTGATCTTGCTCTCGTTGAAGGAGTAGAGGATGACCAGAAGAATGGGGACGTACATTAAAGCCAAAACGACCCCCAGGTAGAGGTTGGGCAGTTTGGTGCGGTTTTTCATGGGCGCAGCTCCTTTCCAATGAAGTGAGCGCAGAGGGCACGCGTAAAAAGTTTGCAGAGCGCAAGACGCCCACCAGGCCGGCAAGTTTTTTCTAAAACGTTACCCACTTTCGGCGCAGACGGGCTCTCACGTCCAGCACAGGCGCGGCGCTAAGCCGCCGCCCCATGGTGCGAATTGTCCAGCGGGGGCACCCGCTTACACCAGCCCCTCCAGGTCCTTGACCCCGGAGAGCTTCCGGTACAGCCAGATGATCACCGTGGTCAGCACCAGCAGCACCACCGAGAGGGCCGCCGCGAAGGGCCAGTTGTGGGCCTTCATCAGCTGGTCCTGGATCAGGTTGCCCACCAGCACCACCTTGTTGCCCCCCAGGATGTCCGCAATGAAGAACAGCCCCATGCTGGGCACAAAGGTGAGCACCACCCCGGAAAGCAGCCCCGGCAGGGTCAGCTTCAAGGACACGGTGAAAAAGGCCTTCATGGGGCTGGCCCCCAGGTCCCGGGCCGCCTCCACCAGGCTGAAATCCAGCTTTTCCGCGCTGGAATACACGGCGAAGATCATAAAGGGCAGCAGGGCGTACACCATGCCCACCACCACCGCCGGGTATGTGTACAGCAGCTTTAACGGCTCGCTGGTAATGTGCAAAGCCATCAGCAGGGAGTCGAACACGCCCCCTGCCCGGAAAATGATGATCCACCCGTACAGCCGGATCAGGGAGCTGGTCCAGAAGGGGATCATCAGCAGCAGCGTGGTGCGGCGCTTCCACTTGGGCCCCAGCTTGGCCATAAAGTACCCGAAGGGGTAGCCGATGGCGATCACCAGCAGGGTGCTGAGAAAGGCCAGCCGCAGGGACTGCCAGAAAGTGCCCAAATACACCGGCTGGGCAATGTCCGCGTAGTTTTTCAGGGTGAATTCCGGCACGGTGCCCCAGGTCTCCGCCCGGGTGAGGAAGCTGAGCACCACCACATACACCAGGGGTCCCACCACAAACATCACCGTAAACAATATCAGGGGCAGGGTGGTGAGAAAATCTCCCCGGGCCTGGCGCCGTTTCAAAGAGGTCTCCTTTGCCATGGTCAGCCCTCCCCGCTTTCTGTCCGGGGCAGGTCCACCGGGCAGGCGTGCTCCGGCTGCCAGTTGATCCGCACCCGGTCCCCGGGCGCCAGCTCCCAGTCAATGCCGTGGCGGCTGCAGATAAATTCCTCTCCGCCGGAAAGCTCCACGGCAATGCGCAGCATGCCTCCGGAGAAGCTCTTCTCCTTCACCACGCCTGCCAGGCCGGGGCCTTCCTCCCCCTTTACCGCCTGGGCCTGCTCTCCCCGGACCGCCAGCGTCACCGGGGAACCGGGAACGAAGCTGTGTCCCCGGCTGCCGAAGGAGGTTTTCCCGTTTTGGCCCACAAACTCCACCAGATCCCCGGAGACGGTTCCCACTGTCCCCTGGACAATGTTGGCCGTGCCCACAAACCTGGCCACGTAGGAGGTGAGGGGGGAATCGTACACCTGGGAGGGGGTGCCCACCTGCTGGAACCTGCCGTCCTTCATCACGGCAATGCGGTCGGACATGTTCAGGGCTTCCTCCTGGTCGTGGGTGATGTAGATAAAGGTGATGCCCAGCTTTTTCTGCAGGCGCTTCAGCTCCTGCTGCATCTGCCGGCGCAGCTGCAGGTCCAGGGCCCCCAGGGGCTCGTCCAGCAGCAGCAGTTTGGGCCGGTTGATCAGGGACCGGGCAATGGCCACCCGCTGCCGCTGCCCGCCGGAAAGCTCTCCGGGCATGCGGCGCTCAAAGCCGGAAAGCTGCACCAGCTCCAGCATCTTTTTCACTTCCTCTTTGATCTCCCCCTTGGGCCGCTTCCGGATCTTCAGGGCGTAGCCCACGTTCTGCTCCACGTTCATGTGGGGGAACAGGGCGTAGTTCTGAAACACCGTGTTCACGTCCCGCTTGTTGGGGGGAGCCTGGGTCATGTCCCTGCCCTCCAGCAGCACCCGGCCCTGGTCCGGGGTCTCCAGCCCGGCGATAATCCGCAGCGTGGTGGTTTTGCCGCAGCCCGAGGACCCCAGCAGGGTGATAAACTCCCCCTGGGCGGCTTTCAGGCCGATGCCCTGAAGCACCGGCGTGTCCCCGAAGCTCTTATATATCTCCTGCAGTTCCAGGATGGTTTCGCTCAAAATGGACCGCCTCTTCCCTCGTTGGTTTCCTGTTTCGGGAAACTATACCGTTTCAGTATAGTTTTCTTGCTTGATTATACTGGCTCTCTTTCCCCTTGTCAAGGCGAAGGGCGCAGGTTAGTTTTAACTATCACCTTTTTCTTTTCCCCGCCCCCCACAAAAAGAAGCCGGCGGCCCGCCGGCTTCCCAGTTTATTCCATTTCCTCCGGCTGTCCCATAACCTCCCGGATCTTCCCGTAGGAGTAACCCATGCGCTGGAGGGCCGCCACTGCCCGGCGGCGTGTCTTTTCGTCCTCCCGCCACAGGGGGTACCGCTTGGCAAGCACCAGGGCCATGTTCTCCTCCCCGGCGTCCTCCTCCAGATAGGGGGCCATCACCTGGTCGATGAGCTCCCGGTCAATGCCCTTCCGGGAAAGCTCCTGCCGCACCCGCAGCGGCCCGAACCGCTTGCGCACAAACAGCTCCCGGGCGTAGTTCTCCGCGAAGGCCCGGTCGTCCAGAAGGCCCATCTCCTCCAGCCGGTCCGCCGCGGCTTGGGCAGCCTCCTGGGAAGCCGCCGTTCGGGCGATCTTCTCCGTCAGCTCCCGCTTGCTGTGGCTCCGGTGCTCCAGCAGGTACAGGGCCTTTTCCCGCGCCCGGCGGGCGTCGGACTGCTCCAGCAGCTGGGAGAGCTCCTCCTGGGTCAGTTCGTCCCCGGGCTTCAGCCGGGACAGCAGGAACACCTCTGTGTCCACCTTGGGCCCCGGTTCCCCGTCCAGGTACAGCTGGGTCAGGTTTTTCCGCCGGGGCTCCGCCGCCGTCAGCTCCATCAGTCGTCGTCCACCGTGATGTCGATGCTCTTCTTGGCCGCCGCCTTATTGGCGGGGGCAGGGGCCGCCCCTTCCGGGGCCTCCTCCTGGGCGGGCATCTCCACAGGCTTGGCCACGTCCTTGGGGGCGGGCCGGTTGGGGAGCTTGTCGTACAGCTTGTCCACATTGGCCCGCACAGCCTGCTCGATCTCGTCGGCCATCTCCGGGTGGTTGGTGAGGAACTCCTTGGAATTGTCCCGGCCCTGGCCGATGCGCTCCCCGTTGTAGGAGAACCAGGCGCCGCTCTTCTGGACCACCTCCAGCCGGACGGCCATGTCCAGCAGCTCGCCCATGCGGGAGATGCCGGTGCCGTACATCACGTCGAATTCCGCGGTGCGGAAGGGAGGGGCGATCTTGTTCTTCACCACCTTGGCCTTGGTGCGGGCGCCGATGATGTCCGTGCCGTTTTTGATGACCTCCGCCTTGCGCACCTCAATGCGCACGGAGGAGTAGAACTTCAGGGCCCGGCCGCCGGGGGTGACTTCCGGGTTGCCGTAGATGACGCCCACCTTTTCACGAAGCTGGTTGATAAAGATGGCCACGCAGTTGGACTTGGAGATGGCGCCGGCCAGCTTCCGCAATGCCTGGCTCATCAGCCGGGCCTGCAGGCCCACGTGGGAGTCGCCCATCTCCCCCTCGATCTCCGCCCGGGGCACCAGGGCCGCCACGGAGTCCACCACAATCACGTCGATGGCGTTGGACCGCACCAGCGCCTCGGTGATCTCCAAAGCCTGCTCGCCGGTGTCCGGCTGGCTCACCAGCAGGCTGTCCACGTCCACTCCCAGGTTCCCGGCGTACACAGGGTCCAGGGCGTGCTCCACGTCGATAAACGCGGCGTTGCCCCCCTGCTTCTGCCCTTCGGCAATGCAGTGCAGGGCCAGGGTGGTCTTGCCGGAGGATTCCGGCCCGTAGATCTCGATAATGCGGCCCCGGGGCATGCCGCCAATGCCCAGCGCCAGGTCCAGGGACAGGCTGCCGGTGGGAATGGCCTCCACGTTCAGGGCGGAATCCTGCCCCAGCCGCATAACGGCCCCTTCGCCAAACTGCTTCTTAATCTGCGCCAGGGCAGTTTCCAGTGCCTTGGCCTTTTCCTCGGCGCCGTTTGCCGCCTTGGCCACGGCCGCCTTTTTGCTCTCCGCCATATCAGTAACCTCCTGTGAAGTGGTGTTTCTCTGCCCTCTATTATATAGGATGCTGCCGGGAAAAGCAATGGATTTCCCAAAATTTCCGAACAAACGTTTTTACTCCGGGTACTTTCCCTCCAGCTCTTCCCGGTCCGGGGGCTGGAACAAAGCCGCCCGGGATTCCACATCCTCCCGGGTAATGGTGGAAAACACGTCCTCTCTCCCCTCACGGCCCCGGTCTTCCAGCCGGCGGCAGAGCTCCTCCAGAGGGGCGCAGGTGTAGCGGATTTGAAACCCTGCCCCCAGGGCCTGGGCTTCCCGGTACTTTTCCTCCCGCTCCTCCCTGGCCCAGAAGCCGTAGTCCAAAATGACGCTGACCCCTTTTTCCAGCAGCTTTTTTCCCAGCTCCCACTGAAGCGCCTCCACCCGGCTGTGGCGGTCATCGTGAAGGGCGTGCTCCTCCGGGTGGTGGAAGTCGTCCCCGAACAGGAACAGGTGCCACTCGTCCGGGGTGAACCGAACGGCGCCTGTCTCCTGCTCCAGCCGCTTGGCCAGGGTGGTCTTGCCCGAGCCTGGCAGGCCCACCATCAGGGTGAGGGTAGGTCTTGGTTCCATGGCGGTCCCTCCTTTTGGGAGTATCATAGGGGAGGCCGCCGGATTTGTCAACGTGTTTCCCGAAAACAGTTGACAAACCTTCTCCCCCGTGCTATCCTGTGGCTGATAACAAAATGAATGGAGTGGAAGGATGTTAGTATAAGCCTTGAGATCGGACGAGACCATCACTGGCTTTCGGGCATGGCCCGGGGGCGGTTTCGTGCTGCCGGTTTTCGTGGCTTGTGACATCCTTTTTCTATGGCTGGGGGCGGGGCCTCCTGCCTTTTCCTGGGATGCGTGGGTCTGTTCCGGCGGCGGGACAGGCCCTTTTTGCATGTTGAGGAGGCACTATGCTGCAAGTACGAAATTTGACCGTCACCATGAAAAAAGACCTTCGCCAGCTGCTGAAGGACTTCACCTTCGCCCTGAACCCCGGGGACAAGGCCGCCATTATCGGGGAGGAGGGCAACGGGAAGTCCACCCTGTTAAAGCTGCTGTACGACCCGGCCATGGTGGAAGAGTACGTGGAATATACCGGCACCATCCAAACAGACGGCATGATCCTGGGCTACCTGTCCCAGGAGCTGCCCCCGGACCAGGGGGAGCTTTCCGCCTATGAGTTCTGCTGCCAGGAACCCGCCTTTCTGGACGCTTCCCCGGGGGAGCTGGCAGCGGCTGCCAAACAGCTCCGGTTCCCCCTGGAATGGTTTTACGACGCCCGGAAGATGTCCACCTTTTCCGGCGGGGAGAAGGTGAAGCTGCGCATGGCCCTTTTAACCCTGCGCCGCCCCGACTGCTACCTGCTGGACGAGCCCTCCAACGACCTGGACATTGAGACCCTTACCTGGCTGGAGGAGTTTATCCGGGAATGCCCCGCGCCGGTGCTGTACATCTCCCACGACGAGACCCTGCTGGAGAACACCGCCAATGTGATCCTCCACCTGGAGCAGCTGCGGCGCAAGACCCTGCCCCGGTGGACCGTGGCCCACATGGGCTACCGCCAGTACGTGGAGGAGCGGCTCCACAAATTCGCCCACCAGGAGCAGCTGGCCCGGAAAGAGCGGGAGGAGGACCGAAAGAAGCAGGAACGGCTGCGGAAGATCCAGCAGAAAGTGGAACACCGGCTGGACACCATCTCCCACGCGGAGCGGGACCACGTGGGACAGCTTTTGAAAAAGAAAATGAAAGCGGTAAAATCCATGGAACGCCGCTTTGACCGGGAGCGGGAGGACATGACGGAATTCCCAGACAGCGAGGAGGCCATCCTGGTGGGGTTTGGGGAGGACACCGGCCTGCCCTGGGGCAAGACCGTGGTGGACTTCACCCTGGCCCGGCTGGAAACCCAGGACCGGCTGCTGGCCCAAAACCTGCGGCTGTACGTCCGAGGGCCGGAGCATGTGGGGATCATCGGCCGCAACGGGGCGGGGAAGACCACCTTCCTCCGGGTCCTGGCCCGGCAGCTGCTTTCCCGCCAGGACCTGCGGGCGGCCTACATGCCCCAGGACTACGGGGAGACGGTGGACCAAACCCAGACCCCGGTGGAATTCCTGGCCAAAAGCTGGGAGAAGGAGGAGCTTACCCGGGTAAAGACCTACCTGGGCAGCATGAAGTACACCCCCCAGGAGCAGGAGCACACCATCCGGGAGCTTTCCGGGGGCCAGAAGGCCAAGCTGTTCTTCCTGAAAATGATCCTGGACGGGGCAAACGTGCTGGTGCTGGACGAGCCCACCCGGAATTTCAGCCCCCTGTCCGGCCCGGTGATCCGGGGCATCCTCCGGGATTTCCCCGGGTGCATCATCAGCGTGTCCCACGACCGGAAGTACCTGGGGGAGGTTTGCTCCACCCTGTACCGTCTGGAGCCCCAGGGCCTGGTGAAAACAGACAACCCCTGGGCCACTGACAACTGAACGGAAAAAACCGCCGGACACATGCCCGGCGGTTTTTTTGCAAGAGCTTATTGTTCCTCGGCAGCTTCGGAGAGCTCCTTCTTGTACAGGTACTTCTCCACGTCCTCCACAATGTTCTGGGGGATCTTCCGCTCCACAGGCAGCACCTTGGCGTTTGCCATGGCCTTGCCGAACTCCAACACAATGTGGGTGGTCTTGGCCAGAGCCTCGGGAGAGAGGAACTCCAGGGTGTCGAACCGGTTGTGGATGTAAGCCGCGCCTTCCGCGCCGTCACGGCTGAAATTGATGCCGGGCACGCCGCTGTCGGCGAAGGGGATGGAGTCGCTGGAGTAGATGCCCTGCTTCACCTCAGCGGAGAAACCGTGGATCTTCACAAAATACTCCATAAAGGAGGCAAGCTTCTCCTCGGCGGTGGCGGTGACCCGGTCCACGCCCAGAATGGGGCCGCCCACGTCCACGTTGATCATCAGCAGGTGGTCCTTCAGCTCCTCCTTGTGGCCCTTCACGTAGGCCCAGCTGCCCTCCAGGCCGATCTCCTCCGAGCCGTACCACATGAACTTCAGGGTCCGCTTGGGGGGATTCTCAGCGAAGTACCGCAGCACCTCCATGTTGATGACAGAGCCCGCGCCGTTGTCGTACACACCCTTGGAGAAGTCCACAGAGTCGTAGTGGGCGCCGAAGGAGACGATCTCCTCCGGTTTCTCCGTGCCCAGCACCGTGGCCACCACGTTGTGGGAGGTCCACTCCTCCGTGCGGCCCTTCAGCACAATCCGGGCCTTGCAGGCGCCTCTGCGCACCATGTCTATGGCGTCCAGCACCCGGGTGTGGACCATGGGCAGGTTGCCGAAGGCCCGCAGGGTGCGGCGCAGCTTCCGGGTGGACAGGTCGGTCTCCTCCCGTTTGTCCCGCAGCTGGCCCTCCATGGTGACAACCCCCGCCACGCCGGCCTTTATCAGCCGCTTGAACAGGGGCACCCGCATAAAGCCGTTCACCAGCACGATCTTCCCCCGCACGTCGGCAAGGTCCACATCGGTGCCGTTTTCCACGTAGACAAACTCCGCGGTGAGCCCCTCCTCCGGGGTGTTTTCCGCGCACTGGTAGCCTGTCACGGGATATTCCTGATAAAAGGGCTCCAAGATCTCCAGCTTGGCTTCCTCCACAATGCCCTGCTCGATCTCAAAGGGCTCGATAATGGCGGGAACGCCCATGGCGTCGCACTCCGCCTTTAAAATCTGGGCCGCTTTCTCCTCCTCTGCCGAACCGGCGATCCGGGTGAACCCGATCTTCTCCAGCAGCTCCATTTCCCGCTTCCCACAGATTTCCATGGCAAGATCCTCCTTTGTTTTCCAAATGCCCCAAGACCCGGGGCTGTTCCCCAGGTCTTTGCTTTATTAAAGTTATACACCACAACAGCGCCCCCGTCAAGGGAAAGCGCCGGCTCAGCGCTTTCCGGCCGCGCCTTGGCCTATCGCCCGGGGCGCGTGCAGCCTGCGGCGCTGCATTTTTGGCGGCTGCGCTGGTTTAGGGTTGCCGGGCGCTGATTTGTCCCTCTCCGCTTGTCGTCCGCTCGCCGGGCTATCGCCTGGGGCGCGTGCGCCCGGCTCGCTGCTTTTCTTTCCGGCTGCGCCGGGTCAAGGTCGCGCCTTTTTGAAAAAAGGCGCCCGAAAAACTTTTACGCCGCTTCGCGGTTTTTCCTTCTTCGGTCCGGGCACAGACACCTTCTTACGGCGCGGACGCGAGGGGGCCTCCTTATCAGGCGCGAAGTGTCCAGTCCGGTCACGGACTCACGTGCCATTCCACCCCGTTGGCGGTATCCTTCATCACCACGTGGCGGGCGGCCAATTCGTCACGGATAGCGTCGGCGGTGGCCCAGTCCTTGTTCTTCCGGGCCTCGGCCCGCTTTGCGATCAGCGCTTCGATCTCAGCGGTCTCCTGGGCGGAAAGTTCCTTCCCGGCAGGCTTCTGGGCTTTCTCCGCTGCTTTTAGCAGGTCCAGGGACAGCACCTGGTCAAAGTCCCCCACAAGGTACCGCTTGGTAGCGTCGGTCAAGTCAGCTTTCAACACGTCGTACAGCACGGTCAGCCCCAGGGAGGTGTTCAGGTCGTTGCCCAGGGCCTCCTTGAATTTCTCCTGGAAGGGCTTGGCGGCTTCCAGGTCGGGCTGGCCCTCTTTGGACAGTGCCCCGATCCGGGCCGTCAGCTTCTGGTAGGCCTGGGCGGCGTTGTCCAGAGTTTCAAAGGAGAAGGTCAAAGGCTTCCGGTAGTGGGACTGGAGGCAGAACAGCCGGTACACCAGGGGGTCGTAGCCCTTTTCCTCCAGCAGGGACACAGTGAGAAAGCCTCCCTTGGACTTGCTCATCTTGCCCCGGGCGTCGTTCAAATGGAGCACGTGGAACCAGTTTTTGCACCAGGGATGGCCCAGGTAGGCCTCACTCTGGGCGATCTCGTTGGTGTGGTGGGGGAAGGCGTTGTCAATGCCGCCGCAGTGGATGTCCAAATACTCCCCCAGCTCCTTGACGGAGATGGCGCTGCACTCGATGTGCCAGCCGGGGTAGCCCAGGCCCCAGGGGCTGTCCCACTTCAGCTCCTGGTCGTCGAATTTCGACTTGGTGAACCACAGCACGAAGTCGGTCTTGTTCCGCTTGTTGCCGTCCTCCTCCACGCTGTCCCGGACGCCCACGGCCAGGTCCTCCCCGGTCTGGTTGCCGAAGACGTAGTAATTGTCAAGCTTCGAGGTGTCGAAGTACACGTTGCCCCCGGCCTCGTAGGCGTAGCCCTTCCCCAGCAGGGTCTCCACCATTTCGATGAAGTCCGGGACCCGGCTGGTGGCGGGCACCACCGTGTCCGGCTTGCGGATGTGGAGCTTCTCGCAGTCGGCAAAAAAGGCGTCGGTGTAGAACTGGGCGATCTGCAGCACGGTCTTGTGCTCCCGCTTTGCCCCGGAGAGCATCTTGCAC